>JBPYFR010000232.1:0-5175 GCA_051985685.1 Acidimicrobiales bacterium | reverse complement strand
CGGGGCTGCCGACGATTCCGTCGCCGACGTCGGGCAGGAGCGCAGGATCGAAGTCAGCCAACCCGACGGGCCAGCCGGGGAGGAAGGCCGCCGGGTTGAAGTCGCTGGCGCCCGTGGCACCAGGGCCAGCGGCGCTGCCTCCGGCGCCCTGCAATGTCCCCTGGGGCGAGATCGCGTACAACTGCCCGTTAGACGAGTGCGATAGCTGCCCCGAAAACGCAAGGAACGTCTGGAGGAACCCGCCGCCCAGATCAGCGTTGATCGGTCCGGCGTACTCCTCGTTGGAGCCGACGACGACGTCGGGTGGCCCGCTCCCACCGGAGAGGTTGCCGATGGCGGGGGTGTCCATCAGCTTTGTCCCCTGCTCGACGCCGCTCGTCGCCGTGAAGGTGATCTGATCGGTGACCGGGGCGATCGATGAGACCTTGGACGGATTCACCACCAGAACCGGCCAACCGGGGACCGCCGACCCCTCTGGCGTCCAGGCGTAGACGTGCCGATCCATGGCCGACGCCACGATGTCCAACCGACCGTTGCCCTCCAAGTCGGCCAGCGCAGGCGCGCCGAAGACACCAGGCAGAACGCGGTTGTTCTTGTTCTCGACGGGCGGGCCGGAGAACGAGGGGTTGGTGCTGACGGGGAAGCCCCGCAACAGCTGCCCGGACGGGCGCCACGCGTAGCAACGCCCAGTCAGGTCACAGGCGACGACGTCCAGCTGGTTGCCTCCCGCGTCCCGGAGGTCACCGACGGCAACGCCCCCGACGAGCTCACCGCGCGGGGGGTCGTGCACGCTTCCCGATCTGAACGCGTCCTCGCCGGCGTGGTAGGCGAGGGGGTCGGTCTGCACCGGCCAGCCTGGAAGCTCCGACCCGTCCGGCAGGTAGGCGTGAATGGTTCCGTCCGCGGTGGCAACGATCATCACGTTGGTGCCCCCGGGGCCGATCGGCGCCAGGGTCGGCGGGGCGTCGATCGAGCTCGGGAACTGCTTCGGGTACCCCGGGAGCAAGGTCGGG
Source organism: Acidimicrobiales bacterium (assembly GCA_051985685.1). Taxonomy (GTDB): domain Bacteria; phylum Actinomycetota; class Acidimicrobiia; order Acidimicrobiales; family RAAP-2; genus Bog-473. Next base: position 4,162 of record JBPYFR010000232.1, on the reverse strand, counting down.
TCCGAATCGAGATACAGCGCGCGCCGCCCGATACCCACCAAGCCCGATGTCCGTCCCGCCGTGTCCTGGACGACGACTCGTACCGAGAACGTGAACTTGTCGGGATTGGGCTGGCCGTTGCCCGATGCGGGCCCGCTCCCGAAGTCGGTCCCGGCGGGGAAGAGGGATGCCACGGACGCAAGCGGGACCTGGGCGAGCACCCCGCTGCGCACGCCTTGGCCGGTGCCCTGGTCGACCACGTGCCAGCTCCCCGGGTCGGGGTCCGGGCCGACGCCGACGTCCACCTGGTAGCGCCAGCTCGGTGCCCTCGTGGTGCCGATCGTCCCGGTCACGTTCAGCGTCTGATGGGGATTGTCGACGCCGAACCACGACGGCGAGTCGATCTCGGCCTGCGGGGGGATGTCCCCCTGGCTCACCCACTGCAGGATGCGGGCCGCGTCGATCCGGCCGTACCCGAAGTACTGGTTGAAGCCGGCGTGGCTGGGGAACCGAGTCGTCGTGGCGAGCGGGACGCCCGGCGCGGAGACGGCGTAATTATCGGCGGGGCCGTTGGGCGGCGCCGGCGTGCCGAAGTCGATCGACGAGGCCGACATCGTCACCAGCTGACTGACTTCATTGGCAGAGAGCGGAACGGGTCGGCCGTCGGTGCTCCGCAGGCCCGGATACGGAGCAAGAGCGCCCTCGTGCAACGCGTCGGTGGCGGCCGATTCGAGTAGGCCGACCATCCCCGAGGCCTTTCCGGTCGCCTCCGAGGAACACGAGGAGCTCTCCACCGACACCGAGATGTTCGCCCCGTAGTTGGTGCAGCCGTTCAAGTACAGCTGGCTCGGCGGGTTGTACGAGGTATCCCGCGTCACCGAATTGACGACGATCGTGTTCGAGAGTGCCGAAGGAAGGTTGTGGTGCTGTGCCTCCTCGTCCGCGGCGCTTGCGATGACGGGGACCCCGTGGGCGTTCGCGTAGTCGACGGCCTCCTGGGCGGTCACCGTGTCGTCGTAGGTGCCGAGCGCCTCCTGGAGCACGTTCGCACCCGAGTCCGTGGCGAACAGCACGGCCTGTGCGAACTGGTTCGCAGAAGTGATGAACGAGTCGCCGACCCGGATCGGAAGGATCATGCAGTTGGGACACGCCCCGACCTCGTCCGAGATGGTGTTGGCCGCGCCGGTGGAGTCCTTGGCCTCACCGGTGCCGTGGTCGTAGTGCACCGAGTCGTAGGGGTTGTTGTTCCCATCCACGAAGTTCCAGCCCGCGACGGCCCCAGTGAACCCGGCGGGGGACTGCCGGCCGTCGTAGTAGGGGTTGGGAACGGTCGCGCCGCCCGCAACCGGCATCGTGGGCGTGCCGAAGGTGCGGATCAGGTCCATCGCGGTGACCGTGCCCGGCTGAGCCGGGAAGGAGCCGTTGGCCGTGGCGCAGAAGAGTCCGCCGTACGCCTGGGCTACCGCCATCACCCGCGGGTCGTTCGCGTACTGCGCGGCGTTGAGCACCCCAGAGTTGTCGAGGTCGTAGGGGTCTCCGTCGGCGAAAGTGGTGCCCGAGCGTTCGAGCCGGTCCTTGGTGAGCCCCAGCGCGTTTTCGGGTTGAGGCAACGCGCCACGGTTGAGGGCGATCTTGTTGACCAAGCCCGGATCGCACCACTCGATCCCAGAGTCGGTGACTGCGATGACCGTTGAGGGGCGCCCTGTGCTCACCTGCCACGCCTGGTCGGCCGAACCGCCCTGGACGCCGCAGAGCTCCTGGGGGTTGTCGTCAAGCGTGGTGTTGCCCGTGCGCGCCGACGTCAGTTTCCAATTCCCTCCGCTGTTGTCCCAGTTGGAAGTGCGCACCGGGGGCGTCGCGGCCGGTGTGTGGTCGTACGCGGTGAAGTCCTCGGGGTTCGAGACGTTGGAGGGCTTGGGCGGCCAAGGGAACGTTCCGTACTGAGAGGAGGTCTCTCCGGCGGTGGGCGTGTTGGGGTCGGTCGGGGTCGCCGGGCACGAGGCCGGGCGGTGAGGCGTCCACGGCGAGGACGACACCCAGTCCGGAGCCTGAGGCAGGGGCGTGACGGAATCCCCGCCGGCAGGGGTGGCCAGTTGTGCGGTGGTGAGCAGCCCCGCAATGAGCGCCGCGATCAGGAGCAGCGCCGGCGCGGGCGCCGACGCGCTCCGCGGGGCGCCCGCGAGCCGTCGTGAGGTTCGCCCCCCCAAAGTAGATTCAACCTCCCTAACCGCACCGACCGTTGAGTCGTGTCTGCGTTCACCCTAACGCTGCCCGGCGGCTCGCGTCGGGGTCGGCGCCGGGGACCTCGGGCTGCTCTGAGCACAACCCCCCGTTTCGCGCGGGGACCATGTCGAAATGATCTGAATTCGGAATCGCTGCGGCACACAGCCGGCAGTCTGTTGCGGCTAGATCGTGTGACACGACGGGTGGGGGAGTCGGGGTCAACTTGACTCCTACCAGATGCAACAGGGCTTCAGCGCTGAGAACTAGCAAAACCATGATGGAAACGGATATGAGGAGTATTGGCACCGACCAAGCGCCGCCACCGAGAGAACTTCCGGCCACATGGTGAACGTGACCGCTCGTGGCGTGAGGGTGGAGCAGGGCAATCACCTCACTGATTGCCTGCCAACTGGCGATGACGACGGCACTCATGAGAACACCCAGCTTGAACAAGGTCCTGCCGGGTCGCCGGCGAGGCGTTCCACGTTGCGCGATTGGAAGCGCAAGTGCCGAAAGAAGGACGAACAGCCCGGAAAGCCCCAACCCTGGGATACCGGCGCTCAGCTCAGTGCCCCTTCTCGTACACAGAGAACCGGCGGCCTCTTCCCTCGTCCATGACCGCGCGCAACATGAACCAGCAGTTGGCGAGACGCAGAATGAAGAAACAGGGAAGGCTGCACAGGGCTAATCGAGTCTCCCGACGGCGACGCGCGGCCACCAACACGGGAATGGCCACAATCGGCAGGTCAACCACATAGCCGAGCGCGAACCAGGCGGTGACAAAGACGGCCAAGAGGGGCAACAGGAGGAGTGTCGCCACAGGCGAGATCACTGCGTCGAACGTGGCGATCGTCAGTACCGAGCGGAAATAGCGCATCCCAAGGAGTCCCCTCCAGTGCAAACGGACGTTCTGGACGAATCCGTGGGACCATCGACGAAGCTGCTTGCCGAGAAGCCGTCGGTCGCGAGGTTCGATCGGGTAGCACTGAGCATCTGGAACGAAACGGACTTTCCAGTCCCGCTCGTAGAGGGTCCAAGTCAGGTCCATGTCCTCTGCCAAGGTCCGCGACGACCAACCTCCGATGGCACACAGCACGTCCGTGCGATAGGCGGCGAAGCAGCCGGACGCGATCAGGGGCTTGCCGTACGCATCCTGCACCTGCTTGGGAAACGTAAACGAGTACAGGTACTCGACGTAGCGTCCGCGCTCCCACACGGTGCTGATGTGGCGGGGCAGGACCAAGCCTGAGGCGGCGGCGACTCCCGGATCGTCGAAAGCTCCCGAGAGTCGCTCGATTGCGTCAGAGGCAAGGACAGTGTCTGCGTCTATCGCCATGACATAGGAACTTGTGACATGTCCCAGAGCGAACGTCTGAGCCCCTGCCTTCGATCCCGTGTTGGCAGCGGGCCGCAGGACTTCTACTCCAAGAGTGGCGGCTACCTGCCCTGTGCCGTCTGTGGAACAGTCGTCGACTACCACAATGCGAGCGGGTTGTTGCGACTGCTGGAACAGCGAGCCGATCGTGTCACCGACCGACGCCGCCTCGTTGTAGGCCGGCACGATCACCGTGAGTTGATCGGCGAAGGTTCGCGTCGTTTCATCGTCATTGGCTTCAGAGGTTCGACGCTCTTCTACGTCGATCTGCATTGTCCCGCGCAGCCTCAACCGGGTTGCCATGGGCAGCTCTCCGATGAAATCGAGTCGTCCCGACAGAGTTTCTCTTCAACAGTTAGCAACTCTCAGGCTCGAGCTTCGTACGGGTCACGCAAAACATCGCGATGAAGAACACGGGCTTTCTAGGTAGGTCGCGCGCAGCGTGATCGCATCCACCATACGCGACTGATGTCACTTGCGTTCCCTCTCAGTCCGGTTGCAAAGCTATGTTCTCAAGCTCCCTGGAAAGCGAGGGACTTCGATCACAGTCGCAACATCAGTACTTGGTCGGGGATAGTCGTACCC
>JBPYFR010000231.1:0-22205 GCA_051985685.1 Acidimicrobiales bacterium | reverse complement strand
GCCGGCGAGGTCTTGCGGTCGCGCCTCCTGGTGGGCACGGGCGGGACGACGAGCCTGCACGCGCTGGGTGCGGTGCTTGCGGAGTCGGGGACGGAAGTCGCCACGGTGGCGGTGCGGCGCGTCGAGGGTTCCGGACGAGGATCGCTGCTCGCGTTGCTTCGTGAGCTGGGCGTGCGCGTGCTCCCCAACACGGCCGGGTGCGCGACGGCGTCGGAAGCGGTGTTGACCGCAAAGCTCGCTCGCGAAGCGTTCGAGACGGACTGGGTGAAGCTCGAGGTAATCGGGGACGACCGCACCTTGCTGCCCGACGGCGTGGAGCTTCTCGCCGCGGCGGAGCAACTCGTCGAAGACGGGTTCGTGGTCCTGCCCTACACGTCCGACGATCCCGTGCTGGCGCGGCGCCTGCAGCAGGTGGGCTGTGCCGCCGTGATGCCGCTCGGCTCGCCGATCGGCAGCGGTCTCGGACTCCGCAATCCGCACAACATCGCCCTCCTCCGCGACGCGGTGGAGGTGCCGGTGATCCTCGACGCCGGCATCGGCACCGCGTCGGACGCCGCCCTGGCGATGGAGCTCGGGTGCGACGGTGTCCTGGTGGCCACTGCCGTCAACCGGGCCCATGATCCGGTGGCGATGGCCCGCGCCATTCGCCTCGCCGTGGAGGCGGGGCTCGAGGCACGCCTCGCCGGCCGCATTCCCGTCCGTTTCCACGCCGACCCTTCGAGCCCACTCGAAGGCCGGGCCGACCTCGTGCCGAGGCCACTGGGAGATCCCTGAGGCCCACCCGCCCGCCGGCGCTCCCAGCCCACTTGGCGCTCCCGACCAGGGATGGCACCCCAATGACCTTGACGAGCTTCTGAGGGTTCCCTAAAGTTAGGCACTCCTAACTTCGGGCGGTCCTGGTCGGAGGAGTGTAGGACGATGCGGTACACGCGTAGGCGGGCAGCGGCAGCGCTGGCCCGCCGCGCCACGGCAGCTGCCGCGGCAGCGGGTCTGGGCGCAACGCTCCTGGCCGGCTGCGCACAGGGGGCCGGGGGGTCCGCGGGGGAGAGCATCACCGTCTACAGCGGGCAGCACGTGCAGACGACGCAGGCCCTGGTGGCCGCCTTCGAGCGCGACACCGGCATCGGCGTGAACCTGCGCTCCGCCGATGAGGACGTGCTGGCCGACCAACTCGTGACCGAGGGCTCACGCTCGCCCGCAGACGTCTTCTACGCCGAGAACTCGCCCCCGCTGCAATACGTGGCCTCAAAGGGGATGCTCACGTCCGTCGACCGGTCGACGCTCGACAACACACCGGCTCGGTTCAACTCGCCCGACGGCAATTGGGTCGGTGTGTCCGCCCGGGTCAGCGTGATGGTCTACAACACCTCCCTCCTCACGCCCAGCCAACTGCCGACCTCGGCCATGGACCTCGCCGACCCCAAGTGGAAGGGTCGGATCGCCTTCAGCGGGAGCGAGACCGACTTCCAGCCCATCGTGACGAGCGTCGCCCACACCTACGGCACGGCCGCGGCGCTGCGCTGGCTCGAGGCGCTCAAGGCGAATGCGGGCCGTTCCTATCCCGACAACGAGACCGTCACGGATCAGGTCAACCGGGGACAGGTCGCGCTCGGGCTCGTCAACCAGTACTACTGGTACCGCCAGCGCGCCCAGGTTGGCGCCTCGGGCATGCACTCCGCGATCGCGTACTTCGCCCCACGTGACGTCGGGTACGTCCTCAACGTCTCTGGCGCAGGGATCCTCAAGTCGTCAACCCACCAACGCGAGGCGCAGCGCTTCGTGGCCTTCCTCACGTCGCAGCAGGGCCAAGAGATCATCGCCCACAGCGACAGCTTCGAGTATCCGGTCGCCTCTGGCGTGACCAGCGCGCACCACGAGACGCCGTTCGACCAGCTCGAGCCCAACCCGATCAGCGTCGCCGAGCTCGGCACGGGAGCCGAGGCGATCCGGCTCCTCCAAGAGGCGCAACTGCTGTGAGTGCCTTCAGCGACGTGCGCGCTGGCTTGGCGGCTCGCCGTCATCGGCGTCATCGCCGCACACCGCCCTTCCTGGCCGCGGCCGCCCTGATCGTCTCCCTGGCCGTGCTCCTGCCGCTGGCCTTTCTGATCGTCCAGGCGTTCCAGGTCGGCTGGGCGCAGCTGCACTCCTTGCTCTTCCGTCATCTGACGGCCGTGCTCGTGTGGAACACCGTGTCCCTGGTCGTCGTCGTCACGGTCCTCTGCGCGGCTCTGGGCACCGTCCTGGCCTGGTTCGTGGAGCGCACCGACCTGCCGTGCCGGCGCCTCTTCGCCGTCCTCGTCGTCATCCCCTTGGGCGTGCCCGACTTCGTCGTGAGCTTCGGCTGGCGGGCGATCTTCCCTTCCATCGGCGGTTTCTGGGCGGCGGTGCTCGTGATGACACTCGCCGTCTACCCGTTGGTGTTCCTCCCGGTGGCGGCCAGTCTGAGGGCGGCCGACCCGGCCCAAGAGGAGGTGGCCCGGAGCCTCGGCCTGGGACGGCTCCGCACCTTCTGGATCGTGACCGTCGGCCAGGCCCGCCTGGCCGTCATCGGCGGTGCCATCCTGGTCGGGCTCGTCGTGCTGGCTGAGTTCGGCGCCTTCGAGATCCTGGGGTACCAGACGCTCACCACCGAGATCTACAACGAGTTCCAGGTGGGCTTCAACGAGCCGGCCGCCTGCGCGCTGTCTTTGATCCTGGTCCTCCTAGGTGCCCTGCTCCTGGGCAGCGAAGACCTGGTGCGGGGTCGGGGCCGGACCTTCCGGCTCGGGTCGGGCGCGGCCCGCCCGCTCCGGCTGCAGCCCCTCGGCCGCGGCCGACCGGTCGCGTTGGCCGGGTTCGCGTGCGTCGTAGTGCTCGCGTTGGGCGTCCCGGTGGGGGCGATCCTGTACCTGATCGTCAAGGGTGGCAACACGACGCTGCCGCCCGCATCGCTGTCCATCGCCACCGGCAATACCTTCGCCTACTCCGCCGTCGCGGGCATCCTCGCGGCGGCCGCCGCGCTCCCGATCGCGCTCCTCTCGGTGCGGTTCGCGCGGCCACACATCATGGGGTTGGAGCGGGCCAACATGGTGGTGCTCGCGGTGCCCGGGGTGGTGATCGCGCTGAGCCTCGTGTACGTCACCGAGCACTTTCTCCAGGGCCGCCTGTACCAATCGAACCTGCTCCTCGTGCTTGCGTACGCCATCATGTTCTTCCCACTCGCGGTCGTATCGGTGCGCGCGGCCGTCGCACGCGCACCGGTCGGGCTCGAAGAGGTCGGCCGGTCTCTCGGCGTCAGTCGGCGGTCGGTCCTGTGGCGCGTGACGCTGCCGCTCATCGGGCCCGGCCTGGGCGCCGCGCTCGCCCTCGTGTTCCTTGAGACGGCGACCGAACTCCCGGCGACGCTCGTGCTCCATCCGACGAACGTGCAGACGCTCGCCACCCAGTTCTGGGCCTACGAGACGGACGGCTCGCAGAGCCAGGCGGCGATCTACGCCGGTGTCATGGTCCTCGTCGCCGCGGTGCCCGGCTACATCCTCGGGCGCTGGTTCGATCGCCAGCCCGGGCGGGTGACGGGTGTCGGCCCGACGGCCACCGCGCCCACCATACGGGTGCCCGCATGAAGGACCTCCGCATCGCCGGCGTCGCCAAGTCGTTCGGACCGCAGCAGGTCCTCGCCGGGGTCGACCTCACCGTCCCGAGCGGGGCGTTCACCGCGATCCTCGGTGCCTCGGGCAGCGGCAAGACGACAGTGCTTCGGATCGTCGCGGGATTCGAGCGTCCCGATCGGGGCGAGGTCCGCCTGGGCGACGGGATCGTGGACGACGCGGGCCAGCGCTTCGTGCCGTCCGAGCGACGTCGCATCGGGTACGTGCCCCAGGAAGGCGCGCTGTTCCCGCACTTGAGCGTCGGTCGCAACGTCGGGTTCGGGCTTCCCCGCGACGCCGCGCGGCGAAGTCGGGTCGACGAGCTGCTCGAGCTCGTCGGTCTGTCCGGTTACCGGAGGCGGTACCCACACGAGCTCTCGGGCGGCCAGCAGCAGCGCGTGGCGCTCGCGCGCGCCCTGGCCATCGGGCCCGAGATCGTGCTCTTGGACGAGCCGTTCGCGTCCTTGGACGCTGCGATGCGAGCATCGGTCCGCTCCGACGTGATGGCGGTGCTCACGCGGGCCGGGACGACGTCCATCCTCGTCACCCACGACCAGGACGAGGCACTCTCCATGGCCGACCAGGTGGCGATCCTGCGCCGCGGCGTGATCGCTCAGGTCGACTCGCCAGCGGGCTTGTACGGCCACCCGGGAGACGCCGAGCTGGCGGGGTTCCTGGGCGAGTCGAACGTCCTCGAAGGCGACGTCCGGGACAGCATGGCGAGCACCGCTCTGGGCCGGCTGGCGATCGGGTCCTGGGGCGGCACCGGCGGCGGGGGGAGGGCCCGGGTGCTCGTGCGTCCCGAGCAGATCCGGCTCGCCGAGGGTCCCGCCCCGGGTGGCAGCGTCGCGGCGACCATCCGTAGCTACGAGTACTTCGGCCACGACGCAGTTATCAGGGTCCGCCCCCGATCGGCCGAGCTGCCCGACCTCGTCGTGCGGGTGACCGGCGGCCGTCCCCTGGAGCCCGGGCGGGAGGTCGGCCTCTCTGTGGAGGGGCCCGTCGTGGCCTGGCCGGTCGAGCCGTCAGACCCCCCTGAGGAACCCCGAACGACGGTGTCGTAACTACTCCTGTGTCGTCCCGGGCGCACTAGAGTGCGAGGCGGAGTGACAACTTAGGGAGGCGCAATGGCCGAGGTTTCCGCGGCCCATGTCGGTGGGTACTCGGGGCCGCAGGTGTGCGGCTTGGTCGGGATCACCTACCGGCAACTCGACTACTGGGCCCGCACGGGACTCCTGCAGCCGTCCGTGGCAAAGGCGAAAGGAAGCGGCTCGCGCCGCGTCTACGCCTACTCGGACCTGCTCGAGCTCAAGGTGATTAAGCAGCTGCTCGATGCGGGTGTTTCGCTCCAGTCCGCGCGCCGCGCCGTTGAGTGCATGCGCGACGGACTGGGCTCAGACCTGATTTCGGCCAACCTCGTCTTGCACGGGACGAGCTCTGTTCTCGCGCGCTCGAACGGTGAGGTGGTCGACCTCCTGGGCGGTGGACAAGGTGTCTTCAACATCGTGCCGCTGGCGGGGGTCGTCGAGGAACTCGATGCGGACATCGTGCGCCTCGACACGCGGGAGATTCGAGAAGGAAAGAGAAAGCCCCGAACCGCACACCTCGCACGAGCTGCCGGGGAGTGAGCGCTCCGGAACCGGCGCGCTCCGGGCGTGCTCGCCATCCTGCGAGTGCGCCCGCGGGACGGGTGCGCTTCGCGCATCCGTCTGAACGGCTCTTCGCCTCTCTGCTCGACGTCTCGGGTGTGCGCTGGGAGTACGAGCCCGTCGAGTTCCCACTGCAATGGGATGCGCACGGGTCCCCAGTGTCGGGCTTCCGGCCGGACTTCTACTTGCCCGACTGCGGTGTCTTCATTGAGCTGACGACGGCCGATCAACGCCTCGTCACTCGGAAGAACCGCAAAGTGCGTCTCATGCGAGAGCTGTATCCGGAGGTGCCGATCTGCATCGTGTACCAGCGCGACTTCGCGGCGCTTCTCGCCTCGCACGGGCTCGGCGACCCCACGTCGAGCGCCGCCTAGTCTGACCTGCGTGAACGCCGACGCCAGCGGGGAGACGGGCGCGCCCACGACCCCGGACGCGGGCGAGGAGCGGACTTCACCGCTGCACGCGAGCCACGTCGCACTCGGCGCCAAGATGGTGCCCTTCGGCGGGTGGGTCATGCCGCTCTCCTATCCGACCGGGACGGTCGCCGAGCACCGCGCCTGCCGCCGGGCGGCGGTCGTGTTCGACGTGAGCCACCTTGGCACGGTGCGCGTCACCGGGGCGGACGCCTTCGCCCACCTGCAGCGTTCGTTGAGCAACGACCTGCGCAAGATCGGCCCTGGCCGCGCCCAGTACACCCATCTGCTCGACGAGGACGGGTCGGTCGTCGACGACATCATTGTGTGGTGGGTCGAGCAAGAGCGCTTCGACGTCATGCCGAACGCATCGAACACGAGCAGCGTGCTAGCTGCCATCGGCGGGCGCGACGTCACCGCCGAGCGCGCGGTGCTCGCGGTGCAGGGCCCCGAGGCACGCGCCAGGTTGTCCACCGTCTCGCCGGACGCGGCGGCGGTGCACCGGTTCCACGTCGAGCGCTTCGAGTGGGCGGGCTGGCCCTGTCTGGTCGCTGGCACCGGCTACACAGGCGAGGACGGGGTCGAGTGCTCCGTTCCGGCTGGCGCCGCGCCCGCATTCTGGGACGCGCTCCTGGCGGCGGGAATTCTTCCCGCCGGACTGGGGGGCCGCGACACACTGCGCTTGGAGGCAGGGCTGCCCCTGCACGGCCACGAGTTGGGTCCGGGCGTCACGCCGTTGCAGGCGGGCCTGGGGTGGGTCGTGGGTTGGGACAAGGACGACTTCACGGGGAAGGCTGCGCTCGAAGAGGAGCGCGCGAACGGCCCGGCCCGCCGTTTGCGCGGAGTCGTGGCCGAGGGCCGCCAGCCCTTGCGGGACGGCTCCCCGCTCAGCCACGGCACAACCGCCGTCGGGGTGCTCACGAGCGGCAACTTCTCGCCGATGCGCGAGCGGGGGATCGGGCTGGGGTTCGTCGAAGCAGACGCGCAGCTCCTGGACGGCGACGGCGTGACGGTGCTGCAACGCGGCCGGGAGCTGGCGGCCACCCTGGTTCGCCCACCCCTGTGGCCGGTTCGCGACGAAGAGGAGACCGAATAAGCCGAAGAGCGTCTGGTCCCGGAAGGGCCAGCCGCCGCGAGAGGCAGGTGCCGTATAGTGGCAACCGAACGCACAACTGAATACGCCGTTTGAACCGGAGCGCCAGAGTCCCCGCAATGCACATTCGAGGGGACGCCGGAGGAGCAAGCTCTCCCCGAGAAACTCTCAGGCCGACATACCGCTCCGGCGAGGCAACTCTGGAGAGCAGGCGCACACTGTGCCTGCACCGAAGGTGGAAGCCGCCCTCCGTGGCGGCGAGGCTCTCAGGTCCGACGACAGAGCGGGGAGGACGTCCAACTACCTCCGCGTCATACGTGGAGCAGGTGAGGAGGCCTCCGTGAGCAAAGACCGAGCCGGCGAATCCGAAACGCTCGACCCGTTTGAGGACTTCGTGCGCCGGCACGTCGGTACCTCCGACGAAGAGCAGGCGGCCATGCTCAAGCATCTCGGCTACGAGAGCTTCGACGCGCTGATCGACGCCGCCCTTCCCAGCAGCGTCCGCAGCCTCGATGCACTGGACCTCCCGCCGGCGCTCCCGGAGCATGACGTCCTGGAGCGGTTGCGCGAGGTCGCGTCGCGCAACGGGACCGGTGAGCCGATGATCGGGCTCGGCTACTACGGGACGATCACGCCGGCGGTGATACGGCGGAACGTGTTGGAGAGCCCGGCCTGGTACACGGCGTACACCCCGTATCAGCCCGAGATCAGCCAAGGGCGGCTGGAGGCGCTCCTGAACTTCCAGACCACGGTGTCCGACCTCACAGGGCTCGACACCGCCAACGCCTCGTTGCTCGACGAGGCCACCGCGGTGGCCGAGGCGGTCACACTCATGCGCCGGCGGACCACGGGTGAATCGAACCGGGTGGTGGTGGACGCAGACTGCTTCCCGCAGACGATCGCGGTGCTCCGGACGCGCCTTGTGCCGCTCGGGATAGAGCTCGACGTGGCGGACCTGAACGAGGGGCTCCCGGACGGCGACTTCTTCGGCCTGGTGCAGCAGTACCCGGGGTCTTCGGGTGCGTTGCGAGACTTCGCTGCACTGACCGAGGAGGCACACGCGCGAGGCGCGCTGGTGACCGTTGCTACGGATCTCCTCGCGCTCACGCTGTTGAAGCCACCGGGGGAGTGGGGCGCAGACGTCGCCGTCGGGTCGTCGCAACGCTTCGGTGTGCCCATCTGGTATGGCGGGCCGCATGCAGCCTTCATGGCAGTACGCGCCGGCTTCGAGCGGGACCTGCCGGGCCGCCTGGTCGGTCTGTCCAAGGACGCGGAGGAGCGTCCCGCCTACCGGCTGGCCCTCCAGACGCGCGAGCAGCACATCCGCCGTGAGAAGGCCACCTCCAACATCTGCACCGCCCAGGTTCTGCTGGCGGTCGCCGCATCCATGTACGCCGTGTACCACGGTGCGGAGGGTCTCCGCGACATTGCACGGAGGGTCCATGGGCGGACGGTCGACCTCGCGCTCGGACTGCGGCGGAACGGGTTCACGCTCACCCACGACGAATTCTTCGACACACTCGTCGTGCCCACCCCGGGCCGGGCTGTCGAGATCGTCGACGGCGCGGCCGCCGGCGGCGTCCTGCTCCGCCTGGTCGACACCGACCATGTCGGCATCTCCTGCGGCGAGACGACGACCAACGCTCACGTGGCCGCGGTGATCGACGCGTTCGGGGTGGGACCAGGAGGTGCGACGCGTCCCAACACCGACCCCGACACCGCGCTCCCGGAGGCTCTGCGACGGCGAGGCCGCATCCTGACCCATCCCGTCTTCTCCGAGCACCAGTCCGAGACCGCCATGTTGCGGTACCTGCGGCGGCTCTCCGATCGGGACTTCGCGCTGGACCGGGGCATGATCCCACTCGGCTCGTGCACCATGAAGCTCAACGCGACGACGGAGATGGAGCCCATCGGCCTCCCGGGTTTCGCCGACGTCCATCCGTTCGCGCCGCTGAGGACCACCTCCGGGTACCAGTCCCTGATCGACGATCTGGAGACCTGGTTGGCCCGGGTCACGGGGTACGCCAGAGTCTCGATCCAGCCCAACGCTGGAAGCCAGGGCGAGCTGGCCGGACTCCTCGCCATCCGGGCCTATCACCAATCCCGGAACGAGCCCGGACGCGATGTGTGCCTCATCCCGTCGAGCGCACACGGCACCAATGCTGCGTCCGCGGTGATGGCCGGGATGCGCGTCGTCGTGGTCACGGCGACCGGAGACGGCACGGTCGACCTCGACGACCTTCGGGCCAAATGCGAGGAGCACGCCGACCAGCTGGCCGCCATCATGGTGACCTACCCGTCCACCCACGGCGTGTACGAGGAAGGCATCGCCGAGATGTGCGCACTCGTCCACCGGCACGGGGGGCAGGTCTTCATTGACGGTGCGAACCTCAACGCGCTATTGGGCCTGGCGCAGCCGGGCGAGTTCGGCGGTGACGTCTCGCACCTGAACTTGCACAAGACCTTCTGCATCCCCCACGGAGGGGGTGGGCCGGGCGTCGGGCCGGTGGCCCTGGCTGCACATCTGGCGCCGTACGTGCCCTCGCATCCAATGCACCCGAGGCCCGAGCAGCGCCATGGCATCGGTCCGGTCAGCGCGGCACCTTTCGGGAGCGCGGGGATCCTGCCGATCAGCTGGGCCTACATCCGGCTGCTGTCCTCGGCAGGCCTGGCGCACGCCACCAAGTCCGCCGTGCTCGCGGCTAACTACGTGGCGGCTCGCGTGGCCCCCTCGTTCCCGATCCTCTACACCGGCAAGAACGGGCTCGTGGCCCATGAATGCATCCTGGACCTGCGTGCGTTGACCCGGTCGACTGGCGTCACCGTCGACGACGTGGCCAAGCGGCTGATCGACTACGGCTTCCACGCGCCGACGGTCAGCTTCCCGGTCGCGGGGACGCTCATGGTCGAGCCGACCGAGAGCGAGGACCTGGCCGAGCTGGACCGCTTCTGTGAGGCGATGATCGCGATCCGGGCGGAGATCGACGAGGTGGCCTCCGGCCGCTGGGCCCTGGAGGACAGCCCACTGCGCGGCGCACCGCACACCGCGGCCGCGTTGGTCACGGACTGGGAGCGTCCCTATGACCGCGCGGAAGCCGTGTTCCCGGCCGGCTACCGCACTGACAAGTACTGGCCGCCGGTGGCGAGGATCAATCAGGCCTACGGGGACCGCAACCTTGTGTGCAATTGCCCGCCGCCTGAGGCGTTCGCCTCCTGAGCTTTCCTCAAACCAATCCGGCGAGGCCAATGCCCGCCGCGGCTGCGGCGATGCACACCATGAGGCTCCCTGCGGTGTAGACGACGGCCTCGACTTTGTGGCCGGTGTGGCGGAGGTGGACCGTTTCCCAGCTCGCCGTGGACCAGGTGGTGTACCCGCCGCAGAGCCCGACGCCGGCGACGGCGAGCACGTGGGTCCCGAGACCGTGGTAGAGGGACAGACCGGTGAGGACGCCGAGCACGAACGAGCCCGACGCGTTCACGACAAAGGTCCCGATGGGCAGCGGATCGAGGCGGCGCAACCCCAGGTGGTGGATGAGGAGCGCGCGCAGGACGGCGCCCACACCGCCTGTTGCGCCGGCGAGCAGAGCCAGGCTGAGAGTGGGGGAGACGGGGGTCACCGGAAAAGGAACCTCTTGCCGGCCGCGTGCCCAGCGACGACGAGGGCGAGCCCACCGAGCACAGTGGCGGCCACGTAGACCAGCCCGGCGACAACGTCGCCCTCTTTGACCAAGAGCGTGGCGTCCACCGCGAGCGTCGAGTACGTGGTCCACCCGCCCAGGACACCGATCATGAGGAAGGGCTGAACCGTGGGGACGCGGTGCGATACGTGCTCGGTCAGCGGCATCAGGAAGCCGATGGCGAGCGACCCCGAGAGGTTGACCAGCAGGGTGACCCAGGGAAACGAACCGGCGCCCGCGGCGTGGTGCGCCGCGAGGAGGTAGCGGGCGATCGTTCCCAGCGCTCCGCCGGCGAAGATGGCGACCAACGTGGGTAGAGACAGCCCGAGGAGCGGGAGGACCGGCTCGTCGAGGAGGTCGTGGTCCTCCTCCTCGAGTTCCTCGAGGATGTCGCGCTCAGGCGCGAGCTGGTCGCGCCGATCGGGTGGGTGCAGCTGCTCTGACATGGCCCGGCCCTCCTGTGCCGTAGGTCAGGAGCCATCAGCCATGTCGGGAGCGGCGGTTCGGGGCTCTGCCCCGCGGCGGGTTCCATCGCCGGTTTTCGCTGCGCCTCGCATCGTACCGGACTCCTTCGTCGGCCGAGGCCGCTGCGGGTCGTCTCTTAAAGGACTTTTACGTGTCAGTCAGCACCGTTCGGAGCTGCTGCACGAGCGCGCGCATCTCCGCTTCCTCGACCCGGGGTGCATCTGGCCAGCGGCTCACCGTTGTGGGGCCCCGATACTCCGTCGGTGTACCCGGGTAGCGGGGCACAACGTGGATGTGCAGATGGGCGGGCGTCCTGGTCGTGTCCGGGGCGCCTCCCAGCACGAAGGAAAAGACGTGTTCGGCCTCCAGGGCCGTCCGCAGGACACCGGCAAGCCGGTTGGTCAGCCAGCCCAAGCGCGCCGCCTCTTCGTCGCTGAGAGCGCCCAGACCCTCGACGTGGCGCATTGGTTCCGCCACCAGATGGCCGCGGTAGGCGCTCGTTCCACCCATGGCCACGTGCCCGGCGTAGACCAACTCGTCCTCGTAGAGCACACCTCCCGGCGCTCGGTTGCCGAGCCCGTGCTTGGAACAGACGAAGCAGTCCACGTCGTTGTCACCGGCGTCACCCATCGCAGGTTGCACGGCCACCCGACGGGTGATCAGTCCAGCCTTGGTCCGGGGGCGCGGCGGAACTGGAAAGGCTCGCTCTCTCGGCCGGCGACCACGTACCAGGCCTCGCCCGTCGAATCGGAATCGAGAATGCGTTCGAACGCGGCAACCACGTCCGCCACGTCGAGGATCGGAAACCCCATGTCGAGCAGGGACTGCTCCGAACCCTTGATGATGTTGGTGTGGGCGAACGAGGGACAGAGCGCGTGGACGCGGATGCCGTCCGTCGCGTAGACAAGGCCGAGGGAGCGGGCCAGGCCGACCACCGCGTGCTTGTTGGCGCAGTAGATGGGGTCGAAGGGCGTCGCCACGATTCCTGCCATCGAAGCGGTGAGCACGATCGTCCCGCCGCCGCTGGCCATGATGGCAGGCCGCGCGGCCGCGACGCCGTACACGACGCCATCGAGGTTGATTCCCATCGAACGGCGATACGCCTCGGGGTCGAAGTCGTCGCCCATGCTGCACCATGAGGTCACACCAGCGTTGAGGTGCGCAACGTGCAGGCCGCCGAATTCGCCGACGGCGTAGGCCACCGCTGCCGCGTTGGCCGCCGGATCGGTCACATCGGTGTGGATGTAGCGCCCGTCGAGCTCGGCTGCCACCTCGCGACCACGGGCATCGTCGATGTCCGCCAGCACCACGTGCGCGCCTCGACCGGCGAGCCAGCGGGCGACGCCTTCGCCGATGCCGTTACTGCCCCCGGTGATCAGTGCGACCTTGCCGTCCACGTCCATGGCGTGATCGTAGGGGACGGCTCACGTACCTAGTCGACCAGCGCAGCGGGCAGGGGAGAGGAGTGGAGGACACTGAGATGCTGAATGGGCCGGGTCATGGCGACGTAGAGCAGGCGAAGACCCCGCTCGTCCTCGCCTGCGATGAGCGAGGGCTCCACCACGACGACTCCGTCGAACTCGAGCCCCTTGGCCGAGGGGGCGGGGACGATGGTGACGGGTCGTGTCATCGCGTCCCGCTCGAGGAGTCCCACCTGGGCGTCTCTGCCGGCCCGGCGCACGAACTGTGCGGCCAGCCCCTCGGGAACGATCAGCGCGACCAAGGCGTGGTCCGCGGCCAAGCAACGCGCTTCTGCGAGGCCGGCTTCAACCAGGTCCGCGTTCGGGACAGCGCGCACGACCGGGTCTGTGCGACCGGGGCGAATGGAGGATGTCGGTATCACGCCGGGAGCCGCTTCGGGAAGAAGGCGGGAGGCGAATTCGAGGACGCGCCCGGGAGCCCGGTAGCCGAGGGTCAGTTCGTCGTGATGATACGGAGCGCTTGCCGAGAGGTGGGTCCGTACCTCGCTCCAATCCCGATACGTGAAGGGGCCCGTCGCCTGGGCCAGGTCGCCCAGGACGGTCATGGAACCCGAAGGCGCCCGGCGGGCGACCATGCGGAATTGCATCGGGGTGAGGTCCTGGGCCTCGTCGACGACCACGTGGCCGTAGCGGCGGGTCCGGCCCCCGATGAGGAACGTCGCCTCGTCCAACAGGGGCAGATCGTCCACGCTCCAGGCTGTGCTCGACACCCGCGCCTCTCGGGCTCGGAGAAGAAGCCGCCACTCTGCTTCGGGAAAGAGGCCCGCGGCAAACCGCTCGAGTTGAGTGGGCGACGCAAGAAGGTCGCGCACGAGCGCAGCGGGGGACACCGCGGGCCACAGCCTGTCGAGCAGAGCGGTGAATTCGTCCGACGACGTGAGCTCCTTCTCGAACCAGGCCTCGTCCGCTCCGAGCCGGGCCGATGTGCGGAACCCTCGCCGCGCTTCGCTGACGAGCCGCGCCCGCAGCGCGAGCCGTCCCGCGCGGTACGGAGCTGGTCTCTCTGTGATGGCTGCGACGAGCGCGTTGACGCGTTCCGCGCTGAGCGTCGTGCGGGCGAAGCGGACGCGCAGAGAGACGTCGTCGTGCAACGGCAGTCGGCGTCCGTTCAACGCGCGCCGGAGGACCTCGCCCATCCGGGCGTCGCCTTTGACCCGCCGCACGTCCATGGGTTCTACGACCCGCGCCTTGGCCTTCGGTGCGATGTCGGCAACGGTCGTCTGGACCACGGCCTCCTCACCCAGGGAGGGGAGCACCTGTGCGATGTAACGCAGGAAGGCCCGGCTCGGCCCCAGCACGAGCACGCCGTCCCGGCTCAGCGCCGGCTGGTTGTACAGCAGAAACGCGGCCCGGTGCAGCCCCACCGCGGTCTTTCCGGTGCCGGGGCCGCCTTGCACGGTGAGCAGATGCTCGATTGGGGCGCGGATGATCTCGTCCTGTTCGGCCTGAATCGTGGCGACGATGTCGAGCATCTCGCCCGTACGAGCTCGCTCGAGCTCCGCAAGAAGGGCGTCACCGCCGCGGAGGCGCGTCTCGGTGTCATCACTGTCACCGACTCCAAACAAGTCGTCCGCGACCGCGACGACCCGACGGCGGTCAACCATGATCTGGCGGCGGCGGGACAGGCCTAGCGGATCCTTCGAGCTGGCGCGGTAGAAGGGAACGGCGATCGGTGCTCTCCAGTCCACGACCACCGGCTCCGAGTGGACATCCTCCACGTGCCGGCGACCGATGTGCCACGAGGCGCCGGCGTCTTCGTCGATCCGACCGAACAGCAGCGGCCGGGGGCTGTCCGCCAGCAGGGAGACGCGGCGGGACAGGGTGGCCAGGTAGTCGAGGTCGGGATCGCCCGCGCCGACGAGGTCCTTGAGGAGGCCTTCTGCTCGCGCGCGCATCGCCGCGAGTGCATCGAGAGCATGGTTCAGGTAGGCCTGCTCGGACTGAAGCTCCGGGTCCGCAGCGGGGGAGAGCGCGCTCATCGGAACGGTGTTCCCAGCCAATTGCGCGGCAATGAAGACGCGCAAAAAGCCCCGGACATGCCGGGGACGTTACTTCATTTTCGAATGCCTTACAAGTCCTCTACCTGGAAGTTCGCTCTTCCCGCTGTCCGGTCTTTTGAGCTTTTTCCCAAGGGGTCTTTGCGACTGTCACTCTACAGAATTGGACACTCCAAAGCAAGTCCTTTCGGCCGTCGCTCCGTTTCAGACCAGAGGAAGGGGGTACTCGCTGAGCATGCCGGTGCACATCGGCACCTCCGGTTGGCAGTACGCCGATTGGAAGAGGCGCTTGTACCCGTCTGCCCTGCCGCAGCGACGCTGGCTCGAGCACTACGGGACGTGCTTCGAGACGGTCGAGGTGAACAGCGCGTTCTACCGGCTACCTGAAGTGCAGACGTTCGAGAAGTGGCGCCAGGAAACACCCGACGACTTCGTCTTCAGTGTGAAGGCCAGTCGCTATCTCACACATATTAAGCGGCTCCAGGCACCGAGCGAACCGGTGAAGAAGCTGCTTTCCCGCGCCCGTTCGCTCAAATCGAAGCTCGGGCCGATCCTCTTGCAGCTGCCTCCGAACCTCCCGGCCAACCTGCCGGTCTTGCGCCAGGCGCTCGATGCGTTCCCGTCCACACAACGCGTCGCCTTCGAGCCCCGGCACGAATCATGGTTCGACGACTCCGTCTACGCCGCTTTGGCCGAGCATGGGGCGGCCCTGTGCTTGAGCGATGCATCGGGCCGGCGCAGCCCGCTCGTGCGCACCGCCGACTGGGGCTACTTGCGGTTCCACGAGGGGCGCTCCACCCCTCCTCCGTGTTACGGCAGGCGGGCACTGACTGCCTGGGCCGAACGCCTCACCGACCTCTGGGAGGACGCACACGAGCTCTTCGTGTATTTCAACAACGATCGAGGCGGGTGCGCCGTCCGGGACGCGCATCGCTTCGCCCTCGCGGTCGAGCACGTCGGACTGACCGCCACCCGGGTCCCGTCGGCCCACCAAGCCTCGTTGCTCATACATCCGTGAGGAAATTCGTTTCGAACCTCGGTGCGTGAACTAGCGCAAATGCGCCGTCCTCACTTTGCGGCGGGGGCGGTCGCTTCTACCAGGGCCATACCAGTGGGAGTGTGGTGGACGGAACCGGGGATGAGCCCGGCCGTGTTGAGCAGTCGCTGGAGCTCCGCAGAGGAGCGTTCTCTTCCACCCTCGGTCACAGTGAGCATTTGGAGGTCGATCATGGAGAACCGCGGATGAGCCCTATTGGGGTTCTGGTCACCTTCGATCACCACAAGCCGGGCCCCAGGGGGCATGGCTGCAGCGACGTTGCCCAGAATCAGGGTGCAGGTGGCGTCATCCCAGTCATGGAGCACCCATTTGAGAAGGTACAGGTCCGCCTCTTCAACGATGGATTGGAAGAAATCACCTTCGACCAGCTTCACTCGATCTGCGACGCCGGCTGAGTCCAGGTAGGCCCCCGCTTGTTTCAAGACCATCGGGGTTTCGACGAGCACGCCGCTCAGCTCCGGACGGCATCGGAGGACCTCGCTCAGAAGCACGCCTGCGCCGCCCCCGACATCGCAGATCACGCCGCGGTGGGGGAAGGCGTAAGAGGCCATGATCATGGCGGCCTCCAGACGGGTTAAGCCGCCCAGTCCCGCGGAGAAGCGACGTCCCTCGTCGGGATGTTGGGCGAACCAGGTAAACGAGTCGAGGCCGTTGACTCGGCGGAACCCGTTGTCGCCGCAGCGCAGTGTCTCGCCCAGATCCGACCAGGCGGCTTGGACCGAGGCCGAGCCTATGTAGCAACACCAATCGCCAACGGCGCTGGGATCCGTGCTTCGTAGCGGCTTGGTGAGCCGGGTGGCGTGAAAGCGGCCGGCGTCGTCGAGCCGTACCAGCCCGATCGTCGCCGCGGCTCGTAGCGCGCGATGCAACGCGTCGGCGTCCGCGCCCACGAGTGGTGCAAGCTCCGCAGCGGTCTTGGGACCCTTGCAGAGATGGTCGGCGAGCCCCAGCTCCGCGATGGCTGCCAACAGGTGCGCCGCCGTGAAGGCATGGGCGTGCTCGAGGACTGCGATAGGTGCCGGCACCAAGCGATCGGCCAGCCCAAGCGTCAGCGTTCGAAGACGCGCCGCCATTTTGACGGCGATCCCGGGTGGCGCCTTGGCCTTTGCCTTCTGCGTCGGGCCGGATCGGCTTGTGAACGACACTCGCATCGCACCCCCTCTTGCGCGCGCAAGGTAGTTAGACTATAAGTCTAATGAACGATCCCGTCAACACCGAGCGTCGATGGCCGCGCCGGGCAGCCAAAGCAAAGGCCACCCGCGCCGCGGTCATCGCAGCTGCTGCGAGGTTCTTTGTCCAGCGGGGATACCTGGGCACGACGATCGAGGCTGTGGCGGAAAGTGCCGGGGTGAGCAGGGCAACGGTCTTCAACTCCGTCGGCGGGAAGCTTCAGCTATTGCGCGCGGCCTACGACGTGGCCACCGTGGGCGACGACGAGCCGGTCGCCCTACCCCAACGCCCCGAGGCCCGAGCGGTCATGGACGAGCCCGATCCGGCCCGAGCCTGTGAGCTGTACGCGACCATGGTCACCGGCGTGAACCAACGGTTGGTCGGCATCTACGAGTCCTTCCGGGCGGCAGCCGGAGCGGACCCCCAAGCCAGAGACGAGTGGGAACAGATCCAGCACGAACGACTCGGCGGCGCCAGGGGGTTCATCCGTGTCCTGTCAACGAAGGGGTCTCTCCAAACCGGACTCGATCAAGACTGCGCAGCCGACGTCGTATGGACCCTCATCGACGCCAGCCTTTACCAGCGCCTCGTCATCGAACGTGCCTGGAGACCCGAGCAGTTCCGTCGCTGGCTGGCGCGCCGTCTGCGGCAGGAGCTGCTCCCACCCGAGACTGATGCGTCACCAGCGATGTCTCGAAGCTAGGGGAGTGTTGGTCGTCTCGACGTCCAATCATGAGCTGTCTGCAGCTCCTCTGCGAGCCAGAGAAGCATCTCGTCAGAGTCAATTCGACCGACGAGCTGCACGCCGACAGGCAAACCCTCATCGGTGACGTGGAGAGGCAACGACAAGGCCGGCTGTCCGGTCAAACTGAACGGTGCGAGCAGCGTCCCGAGTTCAACGAATCCTGCATCGCTTCCCAAAGGCCAGGCCGGTTGGAACGTGGTCGGGGTCACGAGGATGTCGTAGTGGTTCCACCAGCCGAGGATCGGTCTCATGGTTGCCTCGAGCGTGTTCTTCGCTGACTGGACCTCTCTTTCGCTTCGGCTTTGAGCTCGTTCTGCCGCGTCGAACACTCGATCGTGGACCTCGCCTCGCTGGACCGGACGGCCCAGTCGCTCTGTCACCCACCTCAGCACCGGGGGCCGGATGGCGTCGGCGACCACAGACAACGGATCGAATGCCGTCGACCACAGATGGCCGAGCGCCTCGGGCCAGGCCACTTCAACTCGGTGTCCGAGTGCTTCGAGAAGGCGAGCCGCAACGTGGACGCCCTCCGCACAAGCCGCATGGACTGGCAGGCCCAGCTCCGGATCGTGATCGAGGATCCCGATTCGGAGCGATTCTGCCGAGTCGGGAACGGCTGAGCCCGTGAGGCGCTCGAAGACGAAGGACAGATCATGAGCGTGGCGGGCGAGGACGAACTCACGCCAAGCAGCGTTAGGCAGCTGTCCGGCTGGTGGGACGACCGGGATACGTCCAGTGCTCGGGTTGAGCGTGGCCACCCCGCAGAGAGCCGCCGGACAGCGGAGCGATCCCGTCGCATCGGAGCCGTGCGCGACGGCGACCATGCCGCTGGCGACGGCGGCGGCCGGCCCACCACTCGATCCACCGGCTGAACGAGATCGGTCCCATGGGTTGCGAGTCGGTTCGAAGCCGGCGGGCTCGGTCGTGATCCCATCGGACAGGGCCGGACACGAGCCCTTACCCACTATGGAGAAGCCCACCGACTCCAGCTTCTGTGCCAAAGGCGTCGTCTGATGCGACATGACCTCGGCGTCGCGCATGGCAGCCACACCGATCCAATGCGAAGTTCCTGCGATCTCTTGCCCGGCATCCTTCAGCAGGATGGGGACACCTTCGCTCGGCCGATCGAACAAAGGAATGACGACCGCGTTGACGATCGGGTCAAGCTTTGCGATGACCCCTACAACCTCATCGTGGAGTTCAGAGGCGATGAGCTCGCCGGCTCTAAGGAGACGATGCTGTTCGGCTGCGCTGGTCCACTGAAGATCGGGCACTCCCGGAGCTTGTCACGCCAAGCGTTGCTGGCCTCCTGTTCGGCTGTTTGAGCGAGCTCAGGCACGGCGGCCCATCACGTACCCCCGGCGTGTCGCAGCTTCCTCGGGGTAATTCCGTCGTTCCAGCTCTGCCTCGACGATCAGACCTTGCTCTTGGAGCAGATGCAAAATTGGCTCCCGTTCGAAGTATTGAAAATCGACGTCCACAGCGTGTCCCCACCAGTCCGAGCGGTGGACCACCTCGCTCCCGAGGTGAAAAGAGATGAGGAAGCGTCCCGCGGGCCCCAGCGTCCTCTGGATCTCGGAAAATGCCAGTGGCAATTCCGCGGGCTCCAGGTGAATGATCGAGTAGAAGGACACAACCGCATCGAATTCGCCATCTGCCGCCGGGAGGGACACGAGGTCGCCCTCACGGAACTCGACCTCTGGGTAGGCGCTGCGGCCGATCTCCACCATCTTCGGCGACAGATCGATCCCGACGACCGAAGCCCCTCGGGACGCGAGCCACGCCGCCACGTGGCCGGGACCACAACCGATATCAGCTATCCGGGCCTCGTCGGGCGTTTCCTCCAAGAGGGCTGCCAGAAGGGCCCGATCGAGTGGCTTGTGCGTGAGTTCGTCGCCGAAATGCTCCAGGTACTCACGGGCAACCTCGTCGTAGCCCCGACGAAACCGGTCGTGCCCGCCACCAACGCCCACGGTCGCCGAGCCTTGCAGCGGTGGGGGATCCATGCCTCACCGAAGGCCGACTGGCCCATCTAGCTGCTTTTTGGTCTAACTTAACATAATGGACATTATGGGCGGTTTGCCTCGAATCCGCCGAACCCGCAGGTAGGAACCGACGAGGCGAACCGGGCGCAGATCCACGTTCCCCGGCGGCACCACAGCGACGCACAGCGCATCGCCTTCGGCGCGGCTGCGGAAAGACCGTGCTGATTCGGAGCTCCAGGATGGTTTCAGTCCCGCCAGCGACGGCTTCTCAAGATGGATCCTGGAAGGCTGGGTGCACACTTGCTTGATGCGAGTCGGACAAGCGATGTGACCCGGCCTGACCCTCCGCTGACGGGAGACGAGCGGGCGATGATCGTCGGCTGGCTGGACTTCCATCGAGAGACCCTGGCAACGAAGTGCACAGGATTGTCAGCCGAACAGTTCGCTCGCAGACCAATCCCTTCCTCGGCGCTCTCGCTGCTCGGTCTGGTTCGCCATCTGACGGAGATTGAACGCACCTATTTCGCGAGGGTGTATGCGGGCATGCCGATGCCCGAGCTCGCCTTCGGCGACGATCCATTCGGCGAACGCTCCGCCGAGTTCGAGGTGGCGGCACAGCGCGATCCGGACGAAGCCCTCTCGACGTGGCGAGGGGAGGTTGGGCGGTCGAGAGTGATCGTGAGCGGCGCCGCTTCCCTGGACGACTGCGGCGAGAGCGGCCTCAGCCTTCGCTTCTGGCTGGTCAAGACATTGAACGAGTACGCCCGCCACAACGGTCACGCTGACCTGATTCGCGAGCTCATCGACGGGGCGACCGGCGAATAGGTGTGGACATCGATGCTGCGGCACCCGGAGCCGCCATCGTCAATGACGAGCCTCGCCTACCGTCTTCCGAACCCGCGCCATGAGGCGCGCTTGCTCGCGCGACGAGGTGACGCGCATGCGTTCGAAGTCTGGCCCGGCGAGCCTGACATCGGCATACATCCCGCTGGGGTCGCAATGAAAGTGCAAGAAGGCGCGCGAGCCCCGGTAGAACGTGCCCGGGTTGCGCTCTACCAGTCCGGGGACCGCACGCAGTTTCGCCAGCAGGTCGCTGACCTGCTCAAGATCGTCGGACCTGGCGTGCCGCACGTCTGCCGACCATACGCCCTTGGGTACGCCGGCACGATGCTCTAGACCGTTGTCAGCCTGTACGAACCAACAGCGACGATTCTGTCGATTCAATTGGGTCCTTGGACACCTTCAGGTTTGAACCTCTCCGATGGTACGACTTGCCCCTTCTGGCCACGTGGCTTGCTCGTCCTCACGTCGCACGCTGGTGGAAAGAAGAACCGTCCGACCTGGCTGGCGTCTCCCGACGCTATGGCCCATTGGCGGCGGGGACCGATCCCACCGAGGCATTCATCGTTCATCTGAGAGATCGCCAGATCGGCTACATCCAGAGATATCTCATCGACGATTATCCCGGCTGGCGCGAAGCGCTCCGGGAGGCGCGGCACGACGCGGGTGGCATCTCAATCGATTACTTGATTGGGGAGCCAGATCTTGTTGGAGTGGGCATCGGCCGTCGCATGATTTTTCAGTTCACGAAAGCTTGCTGGATCCGCTACCCGTCTGCCGACCAAATCACGGTCGTACTCCAGCAGGAAAATGCAGCTTCTTGGAAAGCGCTCGAGGCTTCAGGATTCCGACGTATATGGAGCGGCTACATCGAGTCGTCTGATCCCAGCGATCAAGGACCGAGTTTCATCTACATCGCCAAGAAGCCTGAGAATTGACCGCCCCATAACGCCAGCTGGCTCGTGTTGGACCCGATGCCCTACTCCCGACCTCCATCAGCCTTCTGTGCTTCCAACCGCTCGGCAAAAAAGGTAGACACCGCGGCTCGTGAAGGATGCCCCCAGCCGATGCAGAACGGGTGACCAGCCGGGTCTGCGTACACCTGATGGCCTTCCTTCGCGTCGAAGTCGCCCGACTGAAGCAATCTGGCACCGAGTTCGATCGCCTGTTCGTGCGCGGCTCGCGGATCCTCGACGTGAAGGTCGAGATGCACCTGCTGAGGGGTCCCATCGGGCCAGTCGGGCGGAACGTGGTTCGGAGCGAGTTGCACGCCGACAGGCCATTCGCCCGAGGCCGTGATGACGCAATGAAAGCTGTCATCCCCGAACACGATCCCACCGAACATTCCGGCCCAGAACGTGCTCTCGGCATCCAGGTCAGCCGCGTCGAACACGATCACCTGACGCACCATCTTCATGGTCCGAAGGTAGCAATGCCTCGAGGGACAAAGCCTTCAGAAAAGCACCGGCAACCTAGCCAGCCCTCCGCGCGGAGTGCCCCTGACCACCGGATGGGAGCGCAACCTGAGCATCTGAGAGAATCCCAAACACGTGCGCAAAGAGCTGGTGGTCTTGGGATCGCTGGCGCGCCCATCGATGCAACATTTCCACCAAAGAGACAAGTGATTGAGGGGACGATTCCCATGAAGGCCATCGTTGTGACGGACCAGACTGCGGGAACGGCCGGGATGACGCTGGTGGAGCGGCCCGAGCCGTCGGCAGCGATAAACGACGTCGTTGTTCAGGTTCATGCGTCGGGATTCCTCCCGACTGAGATGGCGTGGTCCTCGACCTGGACCGATCGCGCCGACCGTGACCGAACGCCGTCGATCCCTGGGCACGAGCTGTCGGGAGTGGCCACCGCTCTCGGGTACGGCACGACGGGGCTGTCGGTGGGACAGCGGGTGTTCGGCCTCACGGACTGGTATCGCGACGGCACCCTGGCGGAGTACGTGGCCGTCGAGGCACGCAACCTCGCGCCGCTCCCGGGCGACGTCGACTTCACGGT
>JBPYFR010000230.1:0-32875 GCA_051985685.1 Acidimicrobiales bacterium | reverse complement strand
GGACGGTGCCCGGCGCATAGACGACGAGCGGAACGTCACGATCACCCGGGTTGGCGCCGCCGTGCTCGGCGATCTTCGAGCCGCCCGTGTAGATCGTGCCGACCTGCGAGATCCCGAACACGTCTGGGTGGTGCGGGTCGGAGGTCGAGACGCCGAAGTATTGCGCCGACTGCTGGCCGGCGAAGATGTGCGCCAGGCCGGAGTGCTGGACTGTGATCGTCTGGCCGGCGTAGTTGACCGCCGGGGCGGTGTGCGTCCACAGGTAGTTCTTGACGAAGTCAGCCGCCGCCTGCGACTGGTCCGACAGCCACCAGAGCACGCCGTCGTCGTCGGCCACTTGGACGACCAGCGTCTGGTTACTGGGATGCAGTGCGGCCCAGGCAGCGTTGACGCCGCTAATGATCGGACCGTCGTCGATCCGCTGCAGTTGGTTGTTGTTCAACGGCGACTGGCCGTGCTTTGCCGTCAGGACGATCGCCGTCGAGCCGGCCTCGCCGTCGGCCTGGATCTTGTCGGCCATCCGCTGTAGGGCGTCGTTGACGTAGTCAAGCGCGCCCTGGATCAGCGGGCCCGGCACCTGCTGGCCGTCCACGGTCACGTATCCGCCGGGCAGTGACGGGCCCTCGGTGTAGTGGCCTTGCGCGTTTGGGCCGATCAGCACCGCCGGGGAGCTCTTCAGCTTCTCGGCGGTCGAGACGGTTTGGAAGTTCATACCGTAGATCGCCGGTGTGCCGACCTTCGGCCCGGTGCCAGAGTGCTCGTAGCCGTTGATCCAGTTGATGACCGCCTGGACCTTGTAGTTGTCGTACTGCTTGGTCGCGGCGTTGTCGGCCGTCCACGCGCCGTCGACCGGGTACGGCACGCCGTTCGGCTCGACCGCCTGCGAGTCGATCTCCGGCCCGAAGAAGTCGTTGATGCTCTTGCCGTTCGAGCCCGGGCCGTTGTACGACGTGTACACCGCGTGCTTGTCAGAAAACGCCGTTCGCATGCCCGCGTTGTGGATTACCTGGAAGATCGTGTTGACCCCGAGGAAGTCCCACGGCTGAATCGGCTGGCAGGTCTTCGGGTCGACCGGGTACGTCGCCGGGTTCAGACCTGACTGCGGGGCCGGGCTGAGACCCATGATCAAGGCCGGGTTGGTGGTAAGACCGCCCGAGTAGATCGAGCCGCCCTCATCGAACGCGGGGAAGGTGTTGCCGCTCCCGTTGTTCAGCAGGTCCTGCACCGCGGGAAGGTTGTCGTCCGGCGAGTCGTAAATCACGTTGCCGCCCGGGACCGGCCCGGAGCAGTTCGTGGTCCCGGGCGGGAAGACGCCGTGGCTGTACTCATCGTCGTAGTAGATGCCGAGGCTCTTCGGATTGGCGCCGGTCATTATCCCCGTGCCGCCCGGATCGGAGTCCGACGGGACGGGGGTCTGCGCGTTGGTGTATTCAGCGCCGCCGGTGGCCAGTCGCGCGAGCTCCGAGTTCGGGTGGTTGGCGATGTACCAGTTCAGATCGGACTGGTGCATGCCGTCGACCGAGATCAGGAGCACGTGCTTGACCGGGGCGTGGTTGGCAGCGAGAGCGCTAGAGGGAGACAGCGCTAACGGCGCCGCGATCGCCGCCGCAGCGACTCCGGCCATGGCGAATTTTGGTCCCCAGTTCAATGTTCGCTCCCTTCGTTGGAATCGAGCAATCCGACCAGACCGAGTAGGGCTCTCGCGCAGGTCGTCACGACCCTTCCGTCGTTTCTTCATTGCGCTCCTTTGCATTTGAGTGTGTGGCGCGACGGACAACGCACGTTGGGAAATTGCTTCGCCCGCCGACCAATCAAGTGTGGAGGGTGCTTAGCCGAAGTCAGAAGGATCGATTTGGCCAAAGAGGCCGTCGCGCCAAGAGTTCATCGAGAGTTCAGCTCGTCATCACCAAGTTGTCTCGGTGAGATTGAATTCGAGAACCCCGCGGCACGCTGCCAGCGTGGGTGCAACACCATTCAGCGCGACCGAACAGATTCGACGAAGACCGAACAACTGCGGGCCGTTACGGGTGCCTCCTGAGCTTCGTGAATTCCCGTTCAGCTGCGGAACACTGGCGCGTCTTGTGATGCTCCTCGCAACTCCGCTCCAGAGCCACCACTCTGCATCGCGTCACGCGCCGCCAACGCGATCAGCTTCGTAGTCGTCCTACACCTGCACGCGGGTACGCATAACGTCGACGCGCGTCCTGCCTCGCCGGAGGTCATTGCGTGCAAGCCCAAGAGAGCGGTATGTCGTCTCCCTTCGTCCGCGTCTGGGCGACGTAGGTCGAGCCCGCGGAGAACTCCGCAAGCGACGTCGTGGTCCGGCCGGCTCTCGCAGCGGCTTGTCCGGCACTCGTCTTCGAAGACCGAAATTAGACGTCCCGTTGCAATTCCCATTGCTTGTTAATCTTCAGTCAATCTGTGATAGTGTCAGTAGACATCATCAGAAGGGAGGTCCCGATGAGGACGGTTGCCATCGATCCATTTCGTGCCCTGCGTCCCCTCCGCGAGGAGGAGGTGGAGCAGCTCACGACCAACCACCAGCCCACGGGTGCCCCGCCCTTGGCTTACGACGTGTACCGGGTCGGCGACGAGCTCGTCATCGAGTTCGACGCGCCCGGCGTCGCCCCCTCCGACGTGAACGTGGCGGTCGAGGGTCGAGCGATCGCGGTCAGCCTCCGTCGTGACCTGGCCAAGGGGCCGGGTGTCGACGTGATCGAGTCCGGTCGCCAGCACGGCAGCTTCCATCAGCGCCTCTGGCTCGGCGACCGTTGGGACCTGGACGGCGTCACCGCCCGGGCGGAGAACGGGGTCCTCGTCGTGCGTGCTCCGCTCGCGGCCGAGGCGCTGCGCCGCCGCGTCCCGGTGACCGGTGACACCTTGGAGCCGTCGCGACCCTCCGACGCGGTCGCGGCGACCGAGGAGCGCGCTGCGCTCGACGACGAGCCCGCCCGCGAGCCCGTCCACACCGCTGCGTGACCCCGCGGGAGACCGATCCCGCCCCGCTCACGAACGTCGACGCAGAGGCGGGGTCGCCGGGGGAAGCCGAACCGAGCGCACCGCTGAGCGCGGCGTCCGCCCGGCCCGAAGCGGTCATCGGATGGCGGGTCCGTAGCCGGGCGCGGGAGATCGGTCTGTCCTCGGCCCAGCTCGCCAAGCGGGTCGGGCTGTCGCGCGCCATGATCTCCAAGATCGAAAACGCCCAGGTATCGCCCAGTCTCGCGACGGTGGCGCGGCTGGCGGAAGCGCTCGAAGTCCCGATCACGTCGTTGTTCCAGGGCCTCGACGAGGAGCGCGACGCGCTGTACACGCAGGCAGGCGGAGGCCCCGAGCTCGGGCGGCCAGGCACACGAAGCGGCCACCGCTACCAGCTCTTGGGCTCTATGCGGGGCCCGGCGAAGCGGATGGAGCCGATGTTGGTGACGCTCACCAGCGAGAGCGAGGTGTTCCCCCTCTACCAGCACCCCGGAACCGAGTTCCTCTACATGCTCGAGGGTGAGATGGAATACGGCTACGCCGGCGCGTCATACGGGCTCTCCCCCGGCGACTCACTGCAATTCGACGCCGAGGTCGCGCACGGCCCGCTGCACCTGCAGCGGTTGCCGGTCCGGTTCCTCTCGGTCACCGCGTACGGTCAGCCTCCGACCTGAGCGCACCGGCCCGGCGTGCGGCGGATGCACCTGGCTTGACCTCCTGGTAGAACGTGTGGGGGCGGAGTATCAGAGAGGAGCACGACCATGGTGTTGTCCATCAACGACACGGCACCGGACTTCGAAGCCGACACCACCCAGGGGAGGATCAAGTTCCACGACTGGATTGGGGACTCGTGGGCGGTGCTGTTCTCGCACCCCAAGGACTTCACGCCCATTTGCACCACCGAGCTGGGCTACATGGCCAGGATCGAGCCCGAGTTCGCCCGCCGGGGGGTGAAGATCATTGGGCTCTCCGTCGATGCCACCGGAGACCACGAGGCCTGGGCCAACGACATCGAGGAGACCCAGGGCGCTCGGCCCAACTACCCGATCATCGCGGACACGGACTTCAACGTGTCGAAGCTCTACGGGATGCTGCCGGCGTCCACTTCGGGCGACCCCAAGTCCCGTACCCCCGCCGACAACCAGACGGTGCGCAACGTCTTCATCATCGGACCGGACAAGAAGATCAAGACGATCCTTGTCTACCCGATGACGACGGGACGCAATTTTGACGAGGTGCTCCGCATCATCGATTCGCTCCAGCTGACGGCCAAGCACCGCGTGTCGACTCCGGTCAACTGGAAGCAGGGTGAGGACGTCATCATCGCTGGATCGGTCTCGAACGACGAGGCGAAGGAGATCTTCGGTGAGTGGGAGGAGCCCAAGCCGTACATCAGGATCGTCCACCAGCCGGCCTAATCCGGCGTCCCAACTGACCGTCCATCTGAGAGCCAAGCTGACCGTCCGGGCTGAGCGTCGTCCCTGATTCGTGCCCACGCGCATCGTGATCCTCGGCGCCGGGTTCGGCGGGCTCGAGCTGTCGGCCCGGCTCTCCGAGGAGCTCTTCGACGAGGTCCGGGTCACGCTCATCGATCAGGCCGACAGCTTCATGTTCGGCTTCTCGAAGCTCGACGTCATGTTCGGCCACCGCACGATCGACGAGGTCGAGCTGCCGTACGAGGACATTGCGATCCCCGGGGTCCACCTGCGGAGGGAGACGGTCGTCTCCATCCATCCCGAGCAACGGCGCGTGACGACCAATGTGGGCAGCTACGAGGGCGACATCCTGGTCGTGGCCCTCGGCGCGGACCTCGATCCGACGGCCACACCCGGGCTTGTCGAATCCGGCCACGAGTTCTACTCGGCGACAGGTGCCGCCCGCGTGCGTGACGTCCTGGCGGACTTCGAAGGCGGAGCGGTCGTCGTCGCGGTGCTGGGCCCCCTCTTCAAGTGCCCACCCGCACCGTACGAGACCGTGTTCATGCTGCACGACTTCCTCACGCGTCGGGATCGGCGTGACGTGAGCACGATCCACCTCGTCACCCCAATGCCCAAGCCGATTCCGATCTCCGACGAGGTGTCCACGGCCCTGATCGACGCGCTCGGGGAGAGGGGCATCAAGCACTCGCACGCGTCCTGGGTCACCGAGTACGACCAGGCGGCGCGGGTCGTCCGTCTCAAGGACGGGCGCGAGCTCCCCTGCGATCTCTTCCTCGGCATCCCGGTCCACCGGGCGCCCGAGGTCGTCGTCGACTCGGGACTGACCGAAGACGATGGGTGGATCGCCGTGGATGCCGCCACTCTGGCGACGAAGTTCCAAAACGTCTATGCCGTCGGCGACGTCGCGAGCACGCCGGTCCCGCGAGCCGGCGTCGTCGCCGAGGGCGAGGCCCGCACGGTGGCCGACGTCCTCCTGAGCCGCATGAAAGGCGGCGGGGCGCCTCTCCCGTTCGCAGGCGAGGTCACCTGCTTCATCGAGATGGGCGGCGGGACAGTCGGGAAGGTCAACGTGAACTTCTTGTCGGGTCCGGCCCCGACCGCCGTGTTCACACCCCCGTCTCTCGACGGTGCCGAGGAGAAGCGTCAATTCGCCGCGACCCGGCGGGAACGCTGGTTCGGCCACGCTCGCTGAGAGGGCCCAGCGGGAGTGCTGCTGCTCTTAGTCGGTCAGTTACTCGGCCGCGATGGCCGCTAACACGTCCAGTTTCGCCGCGCGCCGCGCCGGCCAGCTCGCCGCGATCAGGCCCAGCACCGCGGCGATGACCAGGAAGATGATCAGACTCGGCACCGGCACCGCGACATTGGTGATCCCTTGCGCCTTGAGCGAAGAGGAGAGGGCGATTCCGAGCAGTGTCCCGACGATGATGCCAATGACGGCGCCGAACACCGAGAGAATGACCGACTCCGATCGGATCATGGCCCGGATCTGCACGCGTTTCATCCCCACCGCGCGGAGCAGTCCGATCTCGTGCGTGCGCTCGAAGACCGAGAGCATCAGCGTGTTCACGACGCCGATCAAGGCAATGATCACCGCGAGGCCCAGGAGCGCATAGACCAGGCCGAGCAGCTGGTTGACCATGTTCCGCTGCGCCTGAACGTACTGGTCCCTCGACTGGATCTTGAGGTTCGGGTACGCGCCCAACGCGTGCTCTACAGCATGCTGAGTCGCGGCGCTCCCGTCGGTCCTCAAGAGCACGGCGATCGGCGACTCGTTGTCGAAATGGGAGAGGAAGAACCCGCTGCCCACCAGATAATGGCCGATGAGCTGATTGGCTTTGAAGATCCCGCCGACCCGCATGGTCGTGGGCCCCGTCTTCGCAAAGCGCACGGGGATGTTCTGTCCCACTGCGAAGTGTTTGGAGTCGGCCGTGGTGGAGTCGACCAGGAGCCCGTCGGCAGCCAGCGAGGCCGGCGAACCGCTCGTCATCTGCAACTTGACGGTCTGTGCGAGGTTCTCCGTCGAGACCGCGGTCAGGTTCTGGACCGAGCCCTGAACCACGAACTGGTCCTGATACGCGGTCGACGACGCTCGGACCCCGGGCACGGCCGAGGCGATCGGCTCCACCGTGTTGCTGAACCCGCCTGATCCCATGTTGCTGCTGGTGATGATGATGTCGGCGCTCAGGGCGTTATCAATGCTGTTCGTGACGGATTGCGACAGCGAAGCGCCGAAGACGGCGATGACGGAGACGAGGGCGAGGCCCACCATCAGTGCCGACGCCGTCTGCGCGGTGCGGCGGGGACTGCGCATGGAGTTCTCGCGTCCCAGCTTCCCCGAGGTTCCAAGCAACCGGGCCAGGGGGCGACCGATCGCGCTGGACATGGGCCGGGCGACGGCCGGCGCCAGCCGGGCCACCCCAATGAAGATCGCGGCCGCACCAAGGCCCACCAGCTGGATGGCCGGCTTGGCCAGGCCGATGGCAAGCACGAGCGCGCCCGCAACCGTGATCACCGCCCCCCAGGTGAACCGGCGCCGGAACGAGATCTCGTCCTCCACCTGGTGGTCGGACACGGCGGCGACGGGAGGGATGCGCACGGCCCGGCGGGCTGGACTGATGGCCGCGACGACGGTGACGCCCACGCCGACGAGGAGCGAGACGATGACCGTGCGCGCCTCGAACGCGAGCGGCCCCGAAGGAAGGGTGATCCCGAACCCACTGAGCAGCGCCTCGAGCCCAAGCGCGGCCAGCACGCCGAGCCCGAGCCCGACGAGCGACGAGATCAGGCCGACAATGGCCGCCTCGCCGATCACGGAACGGAACACCTGGCGCCGGCTCGCGCCGACGATGCGCAGCAACGCCAGCTCCCGCGTGCGTTGCCCCACGATGATGGAGAACGTGTTCAGGATCGTGAAGCCGCCGACGAACAGCGCGATAAAGGCGAACACAAGCAGGGCTGTCGAGAAGAAGCTGAGCCCCGAGTTGACCTGATTCGTCTGCTCGCTGACGACCGTCTGCGCAGACACCACCTGCACCCCGTGCGGAAGGACGCGGGCGATGGCGTGCTGCACCTGCGACTTGTTGGCCCCCGGAGCAGCGACCACGTTGATGGTGTCGAGCTTGCCCACGTCTCCGAAAATCCGCTGTGCGGTCGGCAGGTTGAACGCGGCCAGGGTTGCGCCGGCCAGGTTGTTGGCCGTCCCGAACCGGGCCAGTCCGCTGATGGTAAAGGTCTGGACGCCGTTGGGTAGGAGGATGCGGACGCGGTTACCCACCGAGAAGCCGTACTTCTGCGCCGTGCCCTCGTCCATGACCACGTCGTCCGAGGTTGTGGGGGCATGCCCGGTGACCAGGCGGAGAGGCGAGATCTGCGAGTTGGGATCGAAGGAGAGTCCGAGATTCGGCGCACCGCCGGTGCCGATCGCCGTGCCGTCTTTGGCGATGTACTGCGCCCCAGGACGGAGGACGCTCCCCTCTGCGATCTTGACGTCGGGGACGCCGCGCACGGTCGTAAGGATCGACTCGGGTATCGCGTTACGCACTGCACCGTTGCCGCCCGGGCCGCTGCTGCTGAACTGTTCGACGCCGCGCACCTGGAAGTCGACGTTCTGATAGACGTTGCCGAACAGCGTGTTGAACACGTTGTGCAGGGTGTCGGTGAGCACGAACGTCCCGGAGATGAAAGTGACCCCGAGGACGATCGCAAGTGCGGTCAGGGCGAGACGCAGCTTGTGCGCGAGCAGGCCCTTGATCGTGACCCTCCACATATCAGGTGCCCAGCGTCCGCACTCGCTCCAGGACCGAGTCGGGGGTGGGAGCCATCAGCTCGTCGACGACGCGCCCGTCGGCGAGGAACACGACTCGGTCCGCGTAGGACGCCCCCCGGGGGTCGTGGGTGACCATGACGATCGACTGCCCGAAGTCGTCGACGGAGCGCCGGAGGAAGCCCAGCATCTCTGCCGTCGAGTTGGAGTCCAGGTTGCCAGTGGGCTCGTCCGCGAAGACGAGATCGGGGTGGTTGATGAGCGCCCGGGCGCACGCGCAGCGCTGCTGCTGGCCACCGGACATTTCCGTGGGCCGGTGCGTGAGGCGGTCCGCGATCCCGAGCTGCCCGACCAGATAGTCGAACCACTCCCGGTCGACCTCTCTGCCGGCCAGATCGGCCGGCAGCGTGATGTTCTCGCCGGCGGTGAGCGTCGGGACCAAGTTGAACGACTGGAAGACGAAGCCGATGCGGTCACGCCGCATTTGGGTGAGCTCCTTGTCGTCGAGGCTGCCGACCTGGAGGTCGCCCACGTAGGTGCGCCCTGAGGTGGGCCGGTCGAGTCCGGCCATGCAGTGCATGAGCGTCGACTTGCCGGATCCCGAGGGGCCCATCACGGCCGTGAAGCGGCCGCGCTCGAAGGTCACGTCGATTCCGTCCAGCGCATTGACGGTTGCTTGGCCCGTCCCGTAGGTCTTGCGCAATTCGACGGCGTGGGCGGCCGGGGAAGCCGATCGGGGCGCGGTCGATGCCTGGTCGGTGAGCGTCACAGTGCCTCGTTTCGTCGCCAGCTGGGCGAGCCTATCCCGCGCCCCTCCGTCCCCTACGTGGGTGGCAGCCATTGGACCAGCGTGACCGACCGATGCATGAGGCGAAATCCGGCAACACCCTGGTCCGACCCTGAGCGCCACCCTGAGGACTCAGGAATGCCCCTTGGCGCGCCCGGTGCGCGGGCCACGGGTTTCCGGGTTCCTCCGCCATTGCGCCGCGCGGCGGCAGGCAAGATCACTAGCCTGTGGCCGACATTCAGTTCGGCTACCCGGGGGGGCAGCATGAGCAAGGGCTGGAACCGCTGAGATCGCTCCAGATCCGGGAACGCACCACCGCGGTGGCCGGGGTGGTGTCGGTGGCGGCGGTGTTGGCTCTTCAGCTGCTCCTCTTTCCGGTGCCGGCGGGGGTCTGGATCCAAGGAGCGGTGCTCGGCCTGCTCGGCTCGCTCATGGCGATCGGCCTCGGTCTCGTCTACCGGCTGAACAAGGTCGTCAACTTCGCGCAGGGTGACCTCGGCACGGCACCCGCGGCGCTCGCCGTCGGCCTGATCGGCTTCTCAGGGGTCAACTACTTCCTCGGGCTCCTCACGGGCCTCGCCGCCGTCGCCCTCCTCACCTTCTGCGCCGAGTTCGTCGTGATCAGACGATTCCGTCGTTCGCCGCGGTTGATCCTCACTGTGGTGACCATCGGGTTGTCGCAGTTCCTGGTGGTGCTCAGCCTCATCATCCCTCGGATCTGGGGCGTGACACCCATCTCGACGGCGGTCGTGAAGTTCCCCTGGCACTTCGCCTGGCACATCGCACCGGTGGTGTTCGACCAAGACGACCTCGTTGCCGTCATCGTCTCCGTCGGGTGCCTCGCCGCCGTCTGGATGTGGTTCACGAGGACCGACGTCGGCATCGCCGTACAAGCCGCGGGAGACCGGCGCGACCGCGCCTCCATGCTCGGGATCCCGGTCGGGCGGCTTCAGTCGGTCACGTGGGTGGTGGCCGGCGTCCTCTCCTTCGTCACCATCTTCTTTCAGGCCGCCATCCTCGGGCTGCCGCTCGACCCCACCTTCGGGCTGACCGCCCTCGTCACCGCGCTGGCTGCCCTGGCGTTGGGCAATTTCACCGAGCTGCCGGTCATCGCGGCCTCCGCCATCGTGCTCGGGATCCTCCAACAGGCGATCGCGTGGGACCAGCCGAGCAATCCGGCCCTAGGGCTTGCAGTGCTTGCGGGTGTGGTCTTCGCGGCCATCCTCGTGCGCCAGCTGCTGGCCCGGCGGACCGACCGTGGCGTGCCGCCGACGCTGGCCCTGGCCGGCAGCGCGCGCGACTTGTCCGCGGCCGCGCACGAGCTACCCGAAGTCAAGGTCGGAATTCCAGCGGCGACGCTCGTCGCGTTCGCCGCCGCCGTCACGCTGCCGACGTGGTTGGGTCCCGGCGAGCTCATCCGCGCCTCCTCCCTCGTCGTGCTCGCGATCGTCGGGTGTTCCATCGTCGTGCTGACCGGCTGGTCGGGCCAGGTCAGCCTCGGGCAGATGTCGTTCGCGGCGGTGGGCGCGACGATCGGGGCGGTGGCCGTGCTCGATTGGCACTGGGACCTCAGCTTGGCGCTCCTCCTCGCCGGTGCCGCAGCTGCAGCGGTGGCGGTGGTCGTGGGCATCCCGACCCTCCGACTCGACGGCATGTTCGCCGCCGTCACGACGCTCGCCTTCGCTCTGGCCGCGTCGGGGTACCTGCTCGTGCGGGCCGAGTTCTCCTGGATCCCCCAAGGGCAGATCGGGGTGCCCTACCTGTTCGGGTTCTCCATCAACTCGCAGACATCCCTCTTCGAGTTGTGCCTCGGCGTCCTGGTGCTCGTGCTGGCCGCGCTCCACGGCCTTCGGCGCAGCCGGACCGGGCGCGTCCTGCGCGCGCTACCGAGCAACCAGCGCGCGGTCTCGAGCTATGGGGTGAGCGTGATGCGGGCCAAGCTGACCGCATTCGCGCTCTCGGGCTTCATCGCCGGCATGGCCGGCTGTCTCTTGCTCGTCGTCAACCAGCAATACGAGGAGAACT
This sequence comes from Acidimicrobiales bacterium, assembly GCA_051985685.1. Lineage (GTDB taxonomy): Bacteria > Actinomycetota > Acidimicrobiia > Acidimicrobiales > RAAP-2 > Bog-473. The sequence goes on along the minus strand of JBPYFR010000230.1, from coordinate 21,885 downwards.
CGTTCCTGGTGCCGGCGAGTCTGGTGGTGTTCACCTCGACCGCAGTCGGCGGGTTGGGGTCCGCCTTGGGAGCCGTGCTCGGTGCGGCCTTGGTCGAGGGGAGCACCATCTTCCTGCCGCCCAGCTGGCAGCTGTTCCCGTCGGCCCTGGGGGTCATCATCGTGCTGATCCTGTTCCCCCGCGGCCTGGCCGGCCTGCTCGAGGACCTGCGGAACTGGGTCGTCGACGCATTGGCCCGGCGGCATGCCGAGCACGCCGAGCCGGGTGGCGCGGCCCCGGTCGAAGGGGCGCTGGTGCGGTGAGGCTCTGGTCGAAGGTCTCGCAGCTCGGCGGGGGCGTCTCGCTGTACCCCCTCGTCATCCTGTTCTTCATCGAGCTCCTCGACCAGGCCACGCAAAGCGCGTTCAACGTCCTGACGCCCAACGTCCGCGACGCGTTCCACCTCACCAACGCAGGGATCCTGCTCATCGTGGCCATCGCCGGCGCCGTCGCACTGGGGGCCACGCTGCCCATCGCGTACCTGGCCGACCGGACAGTGCGCGTCCCCATCGCGCTCGTCGGGGCCACCGTCGGGGCCGGCTTCTCCATCGGGCTAGGCCTCTCTCAGAACATCTGGATGGCCGCGATCACCTTGGCCGGGGTCTCCATGGGCCAAGCAGTGATCTTCCCCACACACAACTCGCTGCTGGCCGACTACTACCCTGTCTCCGCGCGTCCCCGGGTGTACTCGGCGCACCGCTCGGGCATCAGCCTCGGCGCCATCGGCGGCGTGCTCATCGGCGCCGGTCTGTCCGCCATCTTCTCCTGGCGGGCTCCCTTCCTCATCTTCGCCATTCCGATCGTGGTCGTCGTCCTGTTGGGGCTGCGCCTACGTGAGCCGCCCCGGGGCACCCACGAACAGCTGGAGCTGTCTGAGCAGATGCTCGCTTCGGAACGCGGCGAGGCCGCGCCCCTACGCGACGCCGGCCCGATCGAAGTCCCGGTCGAGGCCCCTCCGTCGCTCGGTGAGGCGTGGCGCACGGTCTGGAAGATCGGCGCCCTTCGTCGCATCTTCGTCGCCCTGCCGTTCCTCGCCGCCTCCATCGCCGGCTTCACCTCCCTGGCGGCGCTGCAGTACCAGCAGACCTTCCACCTCGACGCGGTGCACCGCGCTTATCTGATCGCGCCCATTCAGGTCTTCAGCCTGGTGGGCCTCGCGGTGGGCGCCGTCATCGCCACCAGGTTGGCCTCCCGGGACGTCGGGCTCGTCTTTCGCATGCTCTTCGTCGCGTCGATCGTCGCCGCCGGGTTCGCGGTCCTGTTCGCACTCGCGCCCTCCGTCCCGGTGGCGTTCATCGGCAACGCCGGCATCGAGATGTCCCTCGCCATCGTCGGCCCCGGCGTCCTGGCCTCGCTGTCGCTGGCGATTCCGTCGCGGGTGAGGGCCGTCGGATTCTCCATCGGAGCGCTCTTCGTCCTTCCCGGGTTCCTGGTGTTGCCGATCATCGGGGGTGTGGGCGACGCGGTCGGTTTCCGCTACGGGCTCCTGATTCTCGTGCCCATCTTCACCGTCGGCGGCCTGATCGTCGCCAGTGCGGGCAGCCTGATCGGGCGCGACGTGCAGAACGTGTGGACCTCAATGCGCACCCGGGCCTTGATGCTGCTCGACCGCCAGGCGGGCCGGCTACCCCTTCTCGCCGTACGTGGATTGGCTGTCGGTTACGACGGCGTCATGGTGCTCCACGACATCGAGGTCGAAATCGGCGAGGGGGAGATCGTCGCAATCGTGGGAACGAACGGTGCCGGCAAGTCGACGCTGTTGCGCGCCATCGGCGGCGTCGTTGAAGCCGATCACGGTGCGATCGTGTTCGACGGACGCGACATCACCCACCTGCCGCCCGACGAGATCGCGCGCTTGGGCATCGCCCAGGTCCCGGGCGGCCAGGGCATCTTCCCGACCTTGCGCGTGGAGGAGAACCTGCGCGCCGCGGCCTGGCAGGGCCGTCGGCGGGGCGAGCGGGACGAGGAGATGATTGACGAAGCCCTGGCGCTGTTCCCGACCCTGGCCTCACGGCGGTCCGAGCGGGCCGGCAATCTCTCCGGCGGCCAGCAACAGATGCTCGGACTGGCCATGGCGACGCTCACCCGGCCCCACCTGTTCCTGATCGACGAGCTCTCACTCGGGCTTTCGCCCCTCGTGGTCGAGCAGCTCCTGAGGGCGGTCGAGTCGATGCGCGCCGCGGGCACCGCGATCCTGTTGGTGGAACAGTCGATGAACGTCGCCGTCGCGGTGGCCGACCGCGTCTATGTGATGGAGACTGGCGCGATCCGCTTCACCGGCACGGCCGACGAGCTGGCCGCGCACCCCGAGCTGCTCTGGTCCGTGTATCTGGACAAGGCTTCCGAGCAAATGCCCTCGCCCATAGCCACACCTCTCCCGACAAAGGACGGCGCGCTCCCGATCGATGTCCGCGAGGTCTCGGTCAACTTCGGCGGGAACGCCGCGCTGCATGATGTGTCGTTGCAGGCCGCCCACCGGGAGATCGTCGGGATCATCGGGCCCAACGGGGCGGGCAAGACGACCCTGTTCGACGTGATCTCGGGCTTCCTGCGGCCCGACACCGGCCATGTCGAGCTGGACGGCGTCGACGTGACGGCCCGGACGCCGGCGGCACGGGCCAGGATGGGGCTGGGCCGCTCGTTCCAAGACTCGCAGCTCTTCGCAGGGTTGACGGTTCGTGAGGCGCTCGGGGTCTCGCTCGATCGCTTCGTCGACGTGAATGACCCGTTCAACGCCATGCTGCGGCTTCCGGTCCAGGTGCGCACCGAGGCCGCGGTGACCATGCGCGTCGACGACCTCCTCGACCTCTTCAACCTGGGCCGCTTTGGCGACAACCTCGTGAGTGAACTCTCGACGGGCTCCCGCCGACTCGTCGACCTGGCCGCAGTGGTGGCGCACCAGCCGTCACTCGTGCTTCTCGACGAGCCGTCGTCCGGTGTCGCCCAGCGGGAGGTCGAAGCGATGATCGGCATGATGCACAACGTGCGCAACCAGCTGGATGCCACCCTGCTCGTCGTGGAGCACGACATCGCGTTCATCGCCGAGCTGGCTGATCGCCTGATCGCTCTCGATCGCGGTGAGGTGATCGCGAGCGGTCAGCCCCGCGCCGTGCTCGAGGCGCCCGCTGTCGGCGAGGCCTTCCTGGGCACCGACCCCCTGGCCCGGTCGAAGTCGGGCCCGGTGTCGACGAGCCAGGAGAGCAAGGAGGTCGAATCCCTGTGAGCGCGCTCGAAGCGACTACCCGCCCGTGGCCCAGGGTCAGCCGGCTCCGCATCGTGGGCCCGGTTGTTCTGATTGTGGCCGCGCTGATCGGCGCCGGGGTCGCGGCCACCATGAACGAGAGCAAGGGCAACACGACCGCATCGGCGCCGACCGGCGGGAGCGGTGGAAAGATCGGAAGTTCGTCGGTACCCATCACCTACGCGCTCGCCGCCAAGGAGGGGAAGACCACGAGCTACGACTGGGGCCCCCAGTGCGACCACGCCACCGGCAAGACCAAGATGCCGACCGTCTACGCGCCGCCGTGCGTGCCCGCGTTCACGGGCCAAAACGGCGGAAGCACGTGGGCCGGCGTCTCGGGCGACACCATCAACGTCGTCGACTATCAGCCCGAACCCGGTGGGTTGTCCGCCCAGTTCCAGGCCGCAGCCGGCACACCGGCCCAGGCTCTCGCCACCATTCAGGACTACGTGAATATCTTCAACCGCGTCTTCGAGCTGTACGGCCGACACGTGAACCTCATCCCGTTCACGGCGACCGGCATGGACGCCGACCCCGTCGCGGCGCATGCCGACGCGGTCACAGTGGCCCAGCAGCTCCATGCGTTCGCTTCCCTCGGCGGCCCGGCCCTGACGTCGGCCTACGTGCAAGAGCTTGCCCGGCTCCACGTTTTGTGTATCGGGTGCGGCTCCTCGGCCCTCAACGGACTGATACAGCAGAACGCGCCCTTCCAGTGGGCCAACCTGCCGGCGGCCGACACCTCCCTGATCGAGGTGACCGACTACCTCGTCGCGAAGCTCAACGGGAAAGACGCGATCTGGGCCGGTGAACCGTCCATGCGCACGCGTAAGCGGTCGTTCATCGTCGTCAACGAGACATCCGAGCCTCCGTCCCCCGGCTACGGGGAGCTGACCCAGTTGATCACCAACACGCTGACGGCGGGCCATGCCAACATGGCATCTCGGACCTCGATCAGCTACACCCTCGATCTCTCGACGTTGCCGAGCCAGGCCACCACTGTCGCCGAGAAGTTGAAAGCCTCCAATGCCACGAGCGTCGTGCTCGCGACCGATCCCATCATGCTCATTTACCTCACGCGTGCCTGCGCCGGCATCGGCTACTACCCCGAATGGATCATCACCGGTACCGCACTGACGGACACCTCCGCACTGGGGCGCTACTACGACCAGCGCGAGTGGTCCCACGCCTTCGGTGTGACCAGCCTGGCCGTCCCGCTGCCGGTGGCCGCGAGCGATTCGTACAACGTCTATCGCTGGTGGTACGGCGCCAACACCTCACCGCCGTCCATCGCGGCGCCGGCGCTCATCCCAGGAATCCAACATTTCTTCGTCGGACTGCAATTGGCCGGGCCCCACCTGACGCCCTACACCTACACCACGGGCAACTTCCGGGCGCCGCCCGCCGGCGGCGGCCCGACCACGCCCCTCTATGCCTTCGGCGAGCAGGGCGCCGCGCCGCTGCCCAGCTACGCGTCCCCGGCCGACTACACGTTCCTCTGGTACGACGCCAACGCGAAGGGGCCCAACGAAGAAGGTACCGTCGGCACTGGCCTCATGGCCTACGTGAACGGAGGTCACCGCTACAAGGCCGGGGTCGTCCCGAACGGGCCCGTCCCCATGTTTTCAGAGGCGGGCGCCGTCCACAGTTACCCGTCACCACCCGACCGCGCGCCCTCCTACCCGCCCTGGCCCGGCTCGCCAACCGCCGGGTCCCCAGCGTCCTCCAGCTGACGCGCCGCGCCACCTCGGCGCTGCGGGCTCTCGCGCGGCCGCGAGCCTGACTGTCCTTTCGACCCGGCCTGCTCGAAGGCCGGGTGGGGCTAGCACCCGGACGTGACGCCCGGTAGCGGCATTCAAAACGGCCGCGCTGGACCTCATGCTGGGGACAGATGGTCGGGATCGGAACCCGGCCAGTGAACCCGGCCGGCAAAGGAGCCCCCATGATCGTGACACGCGGTTTGACGAAGCATTTCGGCAAGACCCTGGCCGTCGACGACCTCAGCTTCACCGTGAAGCCGGGCGCGGTCACCGGCTTCCTGGGCCCCAACGGCTCGGGCAAGTCGACCACGATGCGCATGATCATGGGGCTCGACGTGCCTGAATCGGGCGCCGCCCTCGTGAACGGCCTGCCCTACGGCCAGCTGGCGTGGCCCCTGCGCGAAGTCGGCGCGCTGCTCGATGCGAAAGCATTCCACCCCGGGCGCAGTGCCGCCGACCACTTGAAATACCTCGCCCAGACCAACGACATCGCCCCGTCCCGGATCGACCAGGTGCTCGACACCGTCGGGCTGACCTCAGTGGCCGGGAAGCGCGCCGGTAAGTTCTCGCTCGGCATGGGACAGCGACTCGGCATCGCGGGTGCCTTGCTGGGCGACCCAGGGGTCCTCCTTTTCGACGAGCCCGTGAACGGGCTGGACCCCGAAGGCATCCGGTGGGTCCGCCACCTTCTGCGGGACCTCGCGGCTGAGGGCCGAACTGTGCTCGTATCGAGCCATCTGATCAGCGAGATGGCGCTGACGGCAGAGCACCTCGTCGTGATCGGACGAGGGACGCTCATCGCAGAGACGAGCGTCAACGATTTCGTCTCCCGTCACCGAGATGAAGCGGTGCGGGTGGTGACGCCCACGCCACAGCTCTTCGTGAGCACCCTCACCCGGGCCGGAGTGCGCCCCGCCGTCGAGCCAGACGGCGCCATCGTGGTGAAGGGGTTGTCTTCAGCCGACATCGGGAACTTGGCGACGGAGCACGCGCTCACCGTGCACGAGCTGACGCCGATGCGGGCGTCACTGGAAGAGGCCTTCATGGAGCTCACCGCTGACTCGGTGGACTACCGCTCACAGCAACCCGTCTCTGCGCACTGACCATCACTGACCATCTCACTGACCATAGAAAGGACCCGACGTGACCATCGCACTCCCGGGAACGGGAACACCACAGCAGACCTCCGGCACTCGAGCGGGTCTGCGCCAGGCCGTCCGCGCCGAGTGGACCAAGCTCGCCACTCTGCGCTCGACGAAGTGGACGCTCGCCGTCACCGTCGTCGGCACGATGCTCGTCACCGTGCTCGCGACACAACACGCGGGTCACCGTTTGGGCTACAAGGACTTCGACCCGACGAACCAAGCCATGACGGGTCTGGCCATCGCCTCCCTCACCATGGGCGTTCTCGGCGTGCTGACCATGAGCGGCGAGTACGGGACCGGAACCATTCGTTCCTCTCTGGCTGCGCTGCCGCGGCGAGAGACGCTGCTGACTGCCAAAGTGGCCGTCGTGGGTGTCCTGACACTTCTCGTCGGCGAGGTGCTGAGCTTCAGCGCGTTCTTCCTCGGCCAGGCCGTTCTTGCGGCCGTGGGCGCTCCTTCGGCCGACCTCGGCCAGCCCGGTGTCCTGCGGGCCGTCGTGCTGTCCGGCGCCTTCCTGAGCCTGTTGGCCCTCCTCGGGCTCGGGATCGGCGCCATAGTCCGCCACACTGCCGGTGCCCTGGCCGCCTACGCGGGTGTCGTCCTGCTAGTGCCGATCTTGCTCCAAACGATCGGCGGCAATCCGGGGCGCTTCGCGCCAGAGCTCATCTTTGCCAACTCGGTGTCCGCCGTCGTGCCGCAATCACAAACCCTGTCGGCCACCGTCGGTTTCCTCCTGATGGTCGCCTATACCCTGGCGTCACTCGGACTCGGTGCGGCCTTGCTGACCCGCCGGGACGCATAGTGACGGAGCAGGCCCCGGACAGTGAGCGGCATGTGCGCCTGCGAGGCAGGGAGATGACGTTCGCCGTCGACCAGGAACGGACAGCACGAATACAGGCGATCACCTGGCGGATGCTCCGCGAGCCTTTCACGGTCCGCGCCTGGGCGGAGCTAGCCTTCTTCCTGCTGGGTTCCGCACTCGCAGGGGTGGCGTTCTTCATTGCCGGCGCAACCATGGCGCTCGGTGTGCTCCTCGCGATCACCTTCTTTGGGGTGGCCATCTTGGTGCTCTCGCTCCGCTTCGCCCGGGGCGCAGGTGGCATCCAGCGACAGCTCTTCCGGTCCCTGCTGGGTGAGTCGATCCAGGACCCAGCCTCGTTCTTGGGTCGCCCGGGGTTCCTCGGTTGGCTGCAGTCCCATCTGCGAGACCGGGTCGCGTGGCGCGCGCTGGCCTATCTCTTCCTCAGGGTGCCTTTGGCGATCGTCGGCTTCATCGCCGCCGTGAGCCTCTGGTGGGATGCGCTGGCCTGCCTACTCAGTCTCATCGATGTTGAGAACCCTGCCGGCGGCCCTCGAGTCTTCGCGCTGGGGCGGACCCTGTTCCCGTCGGGCTACTTCTCTGAGGGGCCGTTCGGCTTCTTCCATCGGGTCTCGTTCATTTTGATCGGCGCGCTCTTTCTCTTCGCGGCGCCTTGGGTGACACGGGTTTTCGTCACCGTCGATCGTTTCCTCATCCGCTCGCTCCTTGGACCAGATCCAGTGGCGACCCGGGTGCGGTCGCTCGAAGAAGCACGGACGCAGACCGTGGACGCATCGGCGGCGACGCTCCGCCGCATCGAGCGTGACCTCCACGACGGGACCCAGGCCCAACTGGTGGCGCTGGCGATGCGGCTCGGCATGGCCAAAGAGAAGCTCGACGACGTCGATCGCCTCGACGACGTCGGCCTCCACCGAGTCCGCGAGCTCGTCGAGGAGGCACACCGGGGTGCGAAGGAAGCCATCGCGGAGCTGCGCGACATCGCGCGGGGCATCCACCCTCCCGTCCTCGACGTCGGGCTCGAGGGTGCGTTCGCGACGCTGGCCGCCCGCAGCCCCGTCGCTACCGAGGTCTCGGTCGACCTGCGCTTGCGGCCCACACCGGCCATAGAGGCCATCGCGTACTTCTGTGCGGCCGAGCTGCTGGCCAACGTCGCTCAACACGCCCGGGCATCCCGCGCTTCGGTCACGTGTGCCCAACAGGGCACCTGGCTTCGGTTGGCCGTCCGTGACGACGGGCACGGTGGAGCGCATGTGGCCACACTCGGCTCGACCTCGAGCGGGCTGGCCGGCCTCGCGGAACGGGTGCACGGTGTCGACGGGCAGCTCAACTTGGTCAGCCCTCCCGGTGGCCCCACCGTGGTCACGGTGGACCTCCCGCTGCGCGCCTGATGGCGGGCGCGCTGCGAGTTGCCATCGCCGAGGACTCGGCCATCCTGCGTGACGGGTTGGTCCAACTGCTCGTCGACCGCGGCTTCATCATCACCGGCGCCGTAGGCGAGCCCACCGCGTTACGGAGCTCCGTCGCCCAGAACCCGCCCGACGTGGCCGTGATCGACATCAGGATGCCGCCGACCTTCACCGACGAGGGTCTCCGCCTGGCGCGCGAGCTCCGCGCTGAGCAAGAGGGGCTCGGGATCCTCTTGTTCTCGCAGTACGTCGAGACCCGCTACGCGGCGGACCTGCTGGCGGACGACGCCGCTGGAATCGGCTACCTGCTCAAGGACCGGGTGGCCGACGTCAAAGACTTCGTCGACGCGCTCGAGCGCGTCGCCGTCGGCGGTACGGCTCTCGATCCGGAGGTGGTGACCCAGCTGATGGGTGCGACGCGACGTACGGACTCACTCTCGGCCCTCACGCCCCGCGAGCGGGAGGTACTCGCACTGATGGCGGAAGGACGGTCCAACGCGGCCATCGCCGGCACACTCGTGGTCTCGGAGGGCGCCGTGGAGAAGCACGTGGCCAACATCTTCAGCAAGTTCCATCTCCCGGTCTCGGAGAACGACCACCGACGCGTCCTCGCGGTGCTGCGGTTCTTGGAGTCCTAAGCGTCCGGGCCGACGCCGACCCCGACCGCCTCTCGCGTTGCCGCTAGCGGCGCCTCATCCGAGCGGGAGCTCCGGCCCCCTCGGCTCACCGACGCCAAAGCAGCCAAGAAGGCCAGACCCGCCGAGACTCCGAAGACGATGGTCAAGCCGTGGTGGAACGGCGCGGACAGGAGCTGCGGGAAGTAGCGATGTCCAGTCAGGACCCGCTGCGCCTCCGCAGGCAAAGTCTGGAGCACACCCTCCATTGAGAGCAGGTGCTGTAGCGGGTTCACGCCGAGCACCGCGGCGAAGAGTGACGACACCGGGGGCAGCGCGCCGATGTGCTGCGCCGCGACGTGCGACACGCCATGCTGCTCGAGGCCTCCTGTCAGCGTCTTCGGAAGGCTGCTGGCCAAGCCGGCGATCATGAGCGAGAAGAACACACCGATGGAGAGCGCGGTCCCTGAATTCTGGAAGGTGGCCCGCATGCCCGACGCCGCCCCGCGCTGCTCGGGGGGGACGCTGCTCATCATCGATGCGGTGTTCGGCGCGCTGAACATGCCCATCCCGATCCCGTTGAGCGTGATGAGCACCGCGAAGGTGACGTAGCTGAAGTCGACCGACAACGCAAGGAGGCCCAGGAAGGTCGCGCCGAAGAGCACCATTCCCGCCGAGGCGAGGCCGCGCGCGCCAAAGCGGTCCGAGAGGTACCCGGAGACCGGGCCGGCGACGAGGAATCCCGCCGTGAGCGGCAGCAGGAAGATGCCGGCCCACAGCGGCGTAGAGCTGTAGTCGTAACCGTGCAGCGGCAGCCAGATGCCCTGCAACCAGATCACCAACATGAACTGCAAACCGCCTTGGCCGAGGCGGGCGGCCAAGCTCGCGATGTTGCCCGCGGTGAACGCGCGGATGCGAAAGAGGCTGAGCGTGAACATCGGCTCGGCGACCCGCGTCTCTATCAGGACGAAGGCTCCGAGGAGCACCACGCCACCGGCGAGGAGTGCGAGCACCTCCGGGCTGGTCCAGCCCATCGCCTGGCCGTGGGAAGGCTGGATCCCGATGGTGATGGCCACCAGGATCGCACCCAGGCCGCCGGCGAAGGTCGCGTTGCCCCACCAGTCCATCCGCCCACCCGACCTCGTGCCCACCTCTCGCAGGCGCCGGTACGCCCACAGCGTGCCGAAGACCCCCACGGGAACGTTCACCCAGAACACGGCGCGCCAGTCCCAGGCGGCCAGCAGGCCGCCGGCCACCAACCCGATGAATTGGCCGGCCAGTCCGGCCACCTGGTTCACGCCGAGGGCGAATCCGCGCTGGTCCGCAGGAAAGGCGTCGGTGAGGATGGCCGCCGAGTTGGCCACGAGCATGGACCCTCCGAAGGCCTGCACGAAGCGCCAGCCGATCAGCCACGTGGCCGCCGCACCGCCGACGAAGGGGTCGAACGAGAGCAAGATGGAGGCGACCGTGAAGACCGCGAAGCCCGCGTTGTAGATCCGGACGCGACCGAACATGTCGCCCAGGCGCCCGAGGCCCGCCACGAAGACGGCCTGGACGAGCCGGTAACCCATGATCATCCACAGGAGGAACACGATGTTGCCCGGTGCCAGCGGATCGAGATGGATGCCGCGGAAGATGGCGGGCAGCGCGATGAGGACGATGGAACCGTCGAGGACGGACATGAACGTCGCGGCCGTCGTGTTGGCGAGGGCCACCCACTTGTAGCTGTCGTCCACGATCACCCGACGCGAGGCTTCCGCCTGGTCGCGACGGGACATCAAAGGCTGTGTGCGATGCGCTCGAGAAGGGGCGTCGCCGCCCTGAGCTGAAGAAGCTCCTCTTCGCTGAATCCGGCGGCGAGCGCATGTGCCAGCACCTCGTTGCGCGCCTGTCGTCTCCGCCGCACCACCTCGTCGCCCTCCTCGGTCAAGGTGATGATGAACCGGCGCCCGTCGTCCGGATCGGGTTCACGGCGCACCAGACCCTGTGTCTCGAGTCCGATCACGGTCGCCCCCATCGACTGGGGACTGATCCGCTCCAGCCGGGCCAGCTCGGCCGCCGTGGTCGGCCCGACCCGATAAAGGCGGGCGAGTGCGGACGACTCTGAAGAGGTGACGTCGTCCGGGATGGCCGGTGACTGGCGCAGTCGCTGCACCAGCAGCCGGACGCTCGCCATCAGCGCGCCGGCGACGTCGTCGACGAGATGAGCATCCGCCATTTAGACAAGCTAGACTGATAAGTTTTGGCTGTCTAGTTAGGCTGGTCCGTCTGGCAGCCGGGCGTCACCTCGTCTCGAGCGCTCTTCTGGGCACTGGTCGACCGACGCGCCGTGGGCGTCGTAGAGGATGCCTCGGCGCTCCGCCGCCTCCCGCCCCGCGTTCATCTGGAACGGGCTGATCCCGCCCTGTTCCCAAGGGCCGACCGAGCCCGCCGCGACGGCGGCCTCGGACTTCGGCGGGAGACAGAACCGCGCCCGGAGCGATTCCACGGGCAGATCGGCCACGGCGAACCAGTCCATCCTCAAGAAGTCGACATCGGGCGTCCCGGTCTCTTTGTCGTGACACAACGCGCCCCGACGCAACGCGTCGGCCAGCCGAGCCGCCATCCCCGGGTTCCCTGACAAGTGTCCGACCGAGGACTGGAACAGCCCGGCGCCGCTGGCGAGGTAGCCCGTCTCGAAGAGCGAGATCACCATGGCGAGGAGCGAGAACGCATGCAGGTCGTCGTTGGCGCGGGCGATCAGGCCGAAGACCTCGACCTCGGACTCGACCGTGGTGCCGTAGTCCCCCAGGACATGGACCCAGTCGTGCTGGGCCAGCAACGGAGGTGCCGAGCCGGGCCTCCCCGGGAACGCGAAGCCCCGCGCCTCGTACATCTCCCACAGCTTGCGTCCGATGGTGTCGCGTGGCAGCGAGCCGAGCGCATCCCACCGGGCGGCGAGATCGGGATCCGTGACCGAGACGTCCCAGGCCGAATCGAGCGGTCGCGACTCGTGCATCACGACCGCCGCCTCCGCTGCGTTCCACGTGCCGGTGTAGCCGTTCCGCTCGAAGTCGAAGGCAGCCAAGCCCAGTGAGCCGGTCGCGAACTCCTGGGCCACGTGCACCATGGACTCTTGGACGCCGAGCTCGTCCTCGAACTCCACAACCGCCTCCACCACGTCCTCGGGGAGCGGGCGCCGGACGAGAGCACAGAGCAGCATCATTTGGACGATCCTCGAGCGGAACTGAAGGTTCCGCGGCGCCAGTGCGGCGGCGAATTCCTGGACGGTCAAGGCGGGTCGTTGCTCCAGTCTCACTGCGTACCCGGTCATGGCGGGGATCAGGGCCTCAATCAGAGTTCGCTGCACCGGCAGCAGGCCCTCCCGGCCGGCGACCGCGGACGCGACGCCGTCGGCCAGGACGTGGGCCTCCTCCGCGTCGGGGGGGAGCAGGTTCACGGACTCGGGAGAAGGCAACGGAACCGGCATCACGCAACACCTTCGGCCAACAAGTCCAGACCGCGACGGATGAAGGTCGCGGCGTCCTGCTCTTCGGTCATCGGCGATCGCACGAACGACGCGCCGAACGGTGCGTTCCAGTACGACGGGTCACCGGGACGTTCGGCGTCGCTGGGCCCCACGTACGCGTAGGGTTCGGCGGAGAACGCGTCACCGCCCGAGAACCCGAGGTTCACCCGCTCACCCGACTCGAGTGCGACCGAGGTGCCGACGTCGAAGTGCTCGGGCCAGAGCTGGATCGTCGTGGGCTCCGCCGAGTCGGGCAATTCGGAGAGCACGTTGTCGAGCACGCGCCAGCCGAGACCGAACCAGTCGGTGATCGCCGCCAGTTCGGCCGGGGGGAGGTGCAGCGGCTCATCGACCGGCCCGACCGGCGGCGTGGCGTCACCCACCGAGAACGGTGCCGCCAGGTCCACGTCCGCAAACTCGGCCAACGCACGCAGTGTCGCGCCGTTGACCTCCCGGATCCGCGCCGTCACCCCGACCTCGCGAACCAATGCCGTCCCGGCGAGGCGGAGGACCTCGGGGTCGGGGCCGAAGGCCGGTGTCGCCAACCCGGCCGGGCTCGCGCGCAGGCCGAAGTGGCCGCTCACGTCGAACCGGCGTCGGGCCATGACGTGCGCGGACAGCCGGTGCAGGTCCGAGCGGGTGGTGCCCATGTCAGCCCCGGAGAGTAACGGGGCTCCCACGCTTGCCGCGCGGCGCTACTGGCTCCGCACCTTCTGGCTGCGGGCGTTCCGCCTCGCCTCGCTGGCGGCCTCCGCCACCTCCTGGGCCACCGTCGCCTCGGCGGAGTGGCCCCAGAACCCGCGGGGGGCGACAAGGAAGTCGATCAGCCGCTCCAGTTGGCCCCCGTAGCTGTCGCGCAACGTTTGGAGATCCGCCCACGCGACCGCTTTGTCGCGTAGCGGGAAGCCGATGTCCAGCAGCTGTCGCCAGGCCAACTCGAAATTCTCCTCGGTGAGCCAGGTCGTGGGCAGCGCGGATGAGAGGTGCAGCCGGCTCGAGATCTCGAGAACGGCGCGGCGTCCGCGCCGGTACTGGGAGTACGGTTCGCGCCCCTGGGCGCCCTCGACGCACGCAGAAGTCAGAGTGGCGGCGTCAGTCACCAGGCCGAGGGCGGTGATCCACGATTGTCCCGGATGCTGGGAACGGAAGAGGGCGAGCATCGGGTACGACACGTGGCTCTCGAGGATGTCGGCCGTCCACATCTCCCATTCCGCGAACGCGCGGTAGAGCATCTCCACGTCCCCGCCCGGTGCGTTCACTGCGATCATCCGCACGGGAGTGATGCGGTGGCCCAGGGGATCGTCGAGCGTGAGGAGTCGCGCCTCGCGGCGGCTGTACGCGCCGTAGAGCGCCGGGAGGTACGAGATCATGAGCGCGATGGTGACGAGACCGGTCAGGGTTTCGAGCAAGGTGAGCAGGCGCACCACCGCGCCGTGGGCCGACCCGAAGACGGGGGTTACCAACGAGGTCCCCGCGTAGTAGACGTAGGCGCCATAATCAGTCGCCCCCTCGACGTGCTGGTTGAGTCCCCAGTAGACCAGCGACCACCCGATCATGAGACCGGCCAGCCACAGGACGAGCAAGCCCAGCAGGGACAGCGCCGGGTACACGTTGAGGGCGTACTCGCCCATGCGATCGGGCAGACGCGAGGCCAGCGCCTTCACGGCGCGCCATGTCACGGCGTAGTAAAGGCGCGTCGGTCGCCACACGCCGCTGTCGCCCACCGTCACGATGAGCGTGGCCACCGCGTCGCTGAGGATCGCGATGATCAAGAGCGCGCCACCCACGGTCGCGACGACCCTCCCGAACTCCGTCATGCGCCTCCCCGGACTGGTTTGATCCGGCCACCCTAGGGACCGCCCCGCCGCCACCGGGCCGGCGCGGACGAGCCGTGTCTTGCGGGTGAACGCCGGTTTCGGCTAACTCTCTTGCCGGGCGAAGGCGGGCCAGACAGCTTGAGCGGTGCCTTCGGAGGGTAGAACGGGGGACGTGCCGGTGATCCGTGGGGGACTTGGTGACCGCAAGGGACCCTCCATCGGGTTGGTGCTCGGCGCGGGCGGCGTCGTCGGGCAGGCCTACCAGGCCGGCGTCTTGGCGGCGCTGCAGCGGGAGACCGGCTGGGACCCCCGCACCGCCTCCGTCATCGTCGGCACGTCGGCCGGTTCGGTGACCGGCACGGCGCTGCGCGTGGGCGTTCCGGCCACCGACCTCGCCGCCTCGCTCTATGGCGTTCCCACCTCGCGCCGGGGCGGCGCCATCCTGAACCTCATCCTGCCTTCCGACGCGGGGCCGTTGCCCACGCCATCGGTGCGCTCATTATTGCGGCCTTGGGACCTGCCCACCCCCGCCCTCGTCACGCGTGCGGCGCGCCGCCCTCTTGCCTTCCGGCCCGACGTGGCCGCCCTGATCCTTGTACCACGCGGTCAGATCGATCTCACCGAGCGCGCGCGCGGGCTCGACGACCTCATCGGAGACCAATGGCCCGACGGCCTACGCATCTGCGCCGTCCGGCGCAGCGACGGAGCCCGGGTCGTGTTCGGTCGTCCGGACGCGCCGGACACTCGGTTGGCGTCCGCCGTGCTGGCCTCGTGTGCCATTCCTGGGTACTTCCGACCGGTCACCATTGACGGCACCGAGTACCTCGACGGCGGTGTGCACTCAGCGACCAATGCCGACGTGCTCAAGACCCACGCGCTCGATCTCGTCGTCATCGTCTCGTCGCTCTCCGCCCCGAATGGCGACGCGAACGGCCTCGACGGATTCGTCCGGCGCGCGGTGCACCGCCGAATGCAGCGCGAGATCGCGCGCCTCGAAGAGGCCGGGACAGTAGTGATCAGCCTGGAGCCGGCCGCCGAGTCGCGCCAGACCATGGGCCTGCGCGCCATGGCGGAGAACCGGGGCCCGCGCATCGTCGAGGTCGCCTACGAAGAGACC
Source organism: Acidimicrobiales bacterium (assembly GCA_051985685.1). Lineage (GTDB taxonomy): Bacteria > Actinomycetota > Acidimicrobiia > Acidimicrobiales > RAAP-2 > Bog-473. The sequence continues at coordinate 6,421 of JBPYFR010000230.1, read as the reverse complement.
CGGAGGCGGATCCTCGCCTCGCCCGTCCTGGCCATGATGGGCGAGACGACCGGTCCGGTCACCGCCGCGGGCTGAGCCGTTCGTCGGGGGCGGGTCGTTCCGCCCCGGTTGTAGCGTTCGGGGCCACCAGCCCGCACGGAGAGATTGCGATGAGCCCTGACCGTTTGAGCCCCCTGGACGTCTCGTTCCTGCACGTCGAGGACGACGTGTCGCACATGCACATCGCCTCGGTGGCCATCTTCGAGGGTCCCTCGCCGGCGTTCGCGGACGTCGTGACGATGGTCGAGTCCAAGCTCGAGCTTGTCCCCCGCTACCGACAGATCGTCAAGTCGGTCCCCTTCGAGCTCGGCCGGCCCGTGTGGGTGGACGACCCTCACTTCCACATCGAGTACCACCTGCGCCACACGGCATTGCCCGCTCCCGGCGGAGAGGACGAGCTGCGCCAGCTCGTCGGGCGAGTGATGGCCCAGCAGCTGGACCGAACCAAGCCGCTCTGGGAGATCTGGGTGGTCGAGGGCCTGGAGGACGGCCGTTGGGCCATGCTGGCCAAGACGCACCACGCGCTCGTCGACGGTGTCTCGGGGACCGACCTGCTTGCCGTCATCATGGACCTGAGCCCCGACACACCGCGTCCGGAACACCCCGCCCCGTGGACGCCGCATCCGATGCCCTCGGAGTTCTCCCTGGCGACGGACGCCCTAGTCAGCCTCGTACGCTCGCCCTACGAGCAGCTCCGGGTGGCCCGCGCCCAGACCCGGCAACTGCGCCGTCTGGCCGGGTATGCCAAGGAGGTGGGGAGCGGTCTGGTCGCGATGGGCGGGCTGGTACGGCCGACACCCCTCTCCAGCCTCAACGGGCCGCTCGGCCCGCACCGGCGCTACGCCTGGGCGAGCACCACGGTCGAGGACATCAAACGCGTGCGCAAGGAGCTGGGCGGGACGTTCAACGACGTGGTGCTGGCTTCCATCACCAACGGCTTCCGGGAGCTGTTGCTCTCGCGCGGCGAACACGTCGACCGCGTCGTGCGCACGCTCGTGCCGGTCTCCGTGCGGCCCCGCGACGCGTCGGGCAAGGCGGTCGGTGACGGAACCTTCGAGAACAGGGTGTCGGCCATGTTCGCCGAGCTCCCCGTTGGCATCGAGGACCCGGCGCTGCGACTCCGGGTGATCACCGAGCAGATGAAGGACCTGAAGGACTCCAAGCAGGCGTTGGCGGGTGAGGCGCTGACGTCCATGTCCGGGTTCGCGCCCCCGATGCTGCTGGCCATGGGGATGCGCCTGGCCACACGCGCCGGGCAGCGGAACGTCAACACCGTCACGACGAACGTGCCGGGCCCCCAGTTCCCGCTCTACGCGGCCGGACGCCGCCTGCTGCGCGCCTTCCCCTACGTGCCGTTGGCGGGCCAGATACGGATCGGCATTGCGATCTTCTCCTACAACGGCGAAGTGAACTTCGGCATCACGGGCGACTACGACTCGACGCCGGACATCGACGTCCTCGCCCACGCCATCGAGGACGGGATGACCCAGATGCTGAAGATGTGCGGCTGACCAACGCGACACTCAGCCGAGGACCGTCTCCCCACAATCCGCTGAGCCGTCAGGCCAGGTCGGGGATGCTCGCCACCTCGTCGGCGATGTATTCGCGCAGCCCCGACACGATGACCCGCTCCACCGACCTCCCCACGATGGGCACACGTACCTTGAGATCCCCGTCCACGGTGACGCGGGTCGACGCCGGTCCCTCGGCACCGGTCTCGAAGCGATAGGTGCCGCGAGCACTGAGGCGATCCGGATAGTGGTCCGGCAGGACGACCCACTCGGTCCGGCCCTCCTCGGGGAATACTTCCGTCCGCGTGATCCAGGTCAACTTCGTGGGGTCGACCACCGCCTTGACCGCCGAGGACACGGACCCTCGGAACGCGAAGCGGACCCCTAGGACAACGTGCGAACCGGTGTCGTCGTGGAACGCCACGCCGAGCACCGCGATGTCGTCGCGCGCCGGGCGCTCCTCGTAGAAGGCGGGCGATCCGTAGGCGGCGATCGCCGTCGCCGGCGTCACGGCCACCTCCTTCGACAGAGAGATCCTCACGCAGGGCGCGTCGGCGGGAGCCCCAGCTTGCGGTGATCCCAGCTGACGGTGCGCTCTGCGTGGAGCTTGATCACCACTCGCTTGCGCAGCATGGTCTGGAGGAAGGGCTCGGCCTCGTCGCCGTAGGGGCCGTAGTAGCGCTCGAACACGCTCACGCCGACGGTCCAGAGCTGCTCCGGGTCCGCAATGATCTCGGCCCGGCCGACGAGCTCCACCCCGCGCAGCTCCTCGTAGTACTCACCGTCTTCGAAGAGGCAGGTGAGCCGGGAGTCGCGCGTGAGGTTCTGCACCTTCTGGGACTTAGCCTTCGTCTCGACGGCGACGCACCCGTCCAGGAACCCGTACCACATCGCCACGGCGTGGATCGCTCCGTCCCGGGAGAGGGAGCACATCGTCATCGCCCGCCGCTCGGCCAGGAACGCGTCCACCTCCTGGGGCGTCATCTGTATGGCCTTGCGCTGGTTCACCCCGTGGCCCATGGCCTGCGTCATCTGTCACCTCCCACTCGTGTTGCCCGGAGCGTAACGCCGGGAGCAGATCGGCAGCAGGGAAGAGTTCATCTGCAGAACACTTCCCGGTTGCGCCCGTATCACCGCCCGTTCACCTCACTTTCGTAGCGTGAGCCCCAATGGCGATACCGGACCAGCGGTTGCCCCCCAGCCGCCGGGAGTTCCGTTCCGCTCCCGGGTCCGGGCGCCATGACGGCCGGGATCCCCTGGCCGAGGTCATCATGATCCGTTCTCGGCACGCGCACGGCCGGGGGCTCTTCGGATCGTTGGTTACCAAGGCGCGGGTGTTCGCCTCCCCGCGTGTCCAGGCGGCGTCGGTGCGATCGAACCCCCGTCCGCCGTCGTCGCCTGCCCCTCGCTCCCATCCACCCCCACCGGCCCCGAACGACGCCGCCTGAGGGGGATTCGCTCGTGGCCATCGCGCACGCACCGGCCACCACCGGCCGTACGCCGCCCCCGGGGCCGCCCCGCGACAACCGCCCCCTGGTCCTGGTCGTCGACGACGAGGAGTCCTACCGGCAGGCCCTCGCCTCTGGCCTGACCCGAGAGGGGTTCGCCGTCGAGAGTGCGGGTGACGGGCACGACGCCCTCCGGGTCTTCCACCGCGTCCATCCGGATCTGGTGCTGCTCGACGTGATGCTCCCCGACCTGTCCGGAATAGAGATCTGCCAGCAGATGCGGGCGTTCAGGCCCGTGCCGATCATCATGGTGACCGCGCGCGACTCCGAGGTGGACATCGTGCTCGGGCTCGAGCTCGGCGCGAGCGACTACGTGGCCAAGCCGTTTCGTCTGCGCGAGCTGGTGGCCCGGATGCGGGCGGTGCTCCGACGCGGGGTGGCCGTCGCCGAACACCACGAGGAGGTGCTCACCGTCGGTCCGGTGCGTCTGGACGCCGGCCGGCGCGAGGTCACCGTCAGCGAGCTGCCGGTGGACCTGTCGCGCAAGGAATTCGACCTTCTCGCCCTCCTGATGGCCCACAGCGGCCAGGTCGTCACCCGGGACTGGTGCATCGACCGCCTCTGGTGGGACCAAGAGCTCACCGACACGCGCACGCTCGATACCCACATCAAGCGCTTGCGCCGGAAGATCGAGCCCGACCCGGCCAACCCGCGCCACCTGGTGACTGTCCGGGGCGTCGGCTTCCGCTTCGAGCCGTAGCGGGCACGAGGACCCCATGCGCTCTACATTGAGCGCATGCACAAAGGTGACGTCGTCCCAGACTTCGAGCTCCCCGACCAGGCCGGCACGCCTCGCCGGCTGTCCGACTTCCTGGCCCGGGGACCGGTGGTGCTGTTCTTCTACCCGGCCGCCATGACCTACGGCTGCACGAAGGAGAACTGTCACTTCCGCGACCTAGCGTCCGAATTTGCCGCCGTGGGCGCACAGCGGATCGGCATCAGCGCTGACTCGGTCGGCAAGCAGAAACAGTTCGACGAGAAGGAGTCACTGGGTTTCCCGCTGCTGTCCGACCCCGACCACGCAGTGGCGACGCAGCTCGGCGCCAAACGCGGCTCGAACCTCTTCCACACCAAGCGGATGACCTTCGTGATCGACACGGACCGCACGATCCTCGACGTGATCCACAGCGAGGTCTCCATGCGCTCGCACGCGGACAAGGCGCTCGCCGTCCTGAAGGCGCGCTCCGCTGCCTGAACGCACCGTCGTCGTCACGGGCGCCGCGTCGGGGATCGGCGCCGCCTGCGCCGACTGCCTCCGCGCCGCGGGTTGGGCTGTCGTCGGAGTCGACCAGCGGGAATGCGACGTGGTGGCGGACCTCGCCACCGCCGAGGGGCGGCGGCGCGCCATCGCCGAGGCGGGGAGGCGCGGCGGGGGCAGGCTACATGGCGTCGTGACCTGTGCCGGCCTGGCCGGTTCGCCTCATCGACCTGGCTCCCTGGTCTCGTCCGTGAACTACTTCGGGGCGGTGGAGGTGCTGAACGGGCTGCGTCCGCTGCTCGATCCGGGCGGGGCCGCAGTGGCGATCAGCTCCAACTCGACCACCGTCCAGCCTGAGATCCCCGCCGACCTCGTCGAGTCCTGCCTCGTCCACGACGAAGGCCTGAGCGCGCGCCTCGCCGACGGTCACGGCTCCCTGCTCGCCTACCCGGCGTCGAAGCTCGCCCTCGCCCACTGGGTGCGCCGCGAGGCCACCGGCCCCGAGTGGGCCGGGTCGGGGCTCCGTCTCAACGCGATCGCGCCGGGCATGATCGACACGCCCATGGTGGCCGAGATGCGCGCCGACGCCACGACCGGCCCCATGCTGGAGTTGTTACCCATTCCCCTCGGCCGGCCCGGGAGGCCCGAGGAGATCGCGACGCTCGTCGAGTTCCTGCTCGGCCCGGGCGGCTCCTTCTTCTGCGGCTCGGTCCTCTTCTGCGACGGTGGGAGCGACGCGCTCCTGCGCCCGACGGACTGGCCCGCGGCCTGGGACATCTCCGCTCGAACGCTGGGTCGTCAGCTCTCCTGACGCGCGGCCGCCCCGGTACGTCTTCTTGCGCCCGCGGGGTGCCGCCGTAGGCTGCGCTCATGCCGGGTCGGATCCTGGTGGACACCGCCCCGCTACGCGAGAGCCGGGAGTTCCGTCTCCTGTTCACGGGCCAGCTCGTCTCGGTGCTCGGGACCCAGCTGACGGTGGTGGCCCTCCCGTACCAGGTCTACGGGTTGACCCATTCGTCCCTGCAGGTTGGCGCGATCAGCCTGGCCCAGCTCGTCCCGTTCATCGCTGGCGCTCTGGCCGCGGGGCCCGTCGGCGACGCTGCGGACCGGCGCCCGCTCATGGTCTGGACCGCGGCCGCCCTGGCACTCACGAGCGGGATCCTCGCCGTCAACGCCGCGGTTGCGCACCCGTCCCTGGCCGTGCTCTACCTGGTCAGCGCGCTGGCGGCGGGGCTGATGGGCTTCGCCAACACTGCCCGCATGGCGTCGGTCCCCGGCCTCGTCGAGCGGCGCCACCTCAGTGCGGCCTTCGCCATGTCGCAGATCATCATCCAGGTGGGGACGATCGTGGGCCCCGCCCTGTCCGGTGTGCTCCTCGGGATCGGGCTGCCCCTCGTCTACGGGCTCGACGGCGCGTCCTTCGTCTTCGCGTGCGTCTGCACCATGTTGATGGCGCCCATCCCCCCGGCGCACGACGCGGGTCGGCTCTCTCCTTGGCAGTCGACCAAGGAGGGGTTGCGGTACCTGCGTTCGCGCCAGGCGCTCCAGGGTGTCTACCTGATCGACATCAACGCCATGGTCTTCGGCATGCCGCGCGCGCTGTTCCCCGCCATGGCGGGCTCGGTCTTCGGAGGCGGCACGATCACGCTCGGGTTCCTCTACGCCGCGCCGGGTCTGGGCGCCCTCGTCGGTGCGGTCACGACCGGCTGGATCTCGACCCTGCGCCGGCAGGGGTGGGCGGTCATCGTCGCCGTCTCCGTGTGGGGCGCGGCGATCGCGGCCTTCGGCCTGGTCGACACCCTGTGGATCGCGCTGGTGCTGCTGGCCGTGGCGGGGTGGGCGGACGTGATCTCGGCGGTCCTGCGCAACACCATGCTCCAAAGCTCCATCCCCGAACGCTTCCGCAGCCGCATGTCCTCCATCCAGATGGCCGTGGTCCAAGGCGGTCCGCGGCTGGGCGACATGGAGTCGGGACTGGTGGCCACGGTCACCAGCATCGAGTTCGCGGTGGTCTCGGGCGGTCTGGCCTGCCTCGCCGGCGCCGCCCTCATCGGCCTGCTGATGCCTGCGTTCCGCCACCACCTCGCCGGTGAGACCGGCGACGTCCCCGTATGATCCGGCCGTGAGCGACACCTACGAGGAACCAACCTGGGGCGAGGTCGATC
>JBPYFR010000229.1:0-6570 GCA_051985685.1 Acidimicrobiales bacterium | reverse complement strand
CCCGCCACAGGTTGTAGCTGACGATCCCCAGCTGCTCGATCCGCATGCTGGGGACTTCGGGTCAGAGGTGCTGGATGACCTTCACGTCGCGCTCCATCTCGGTCTGGAACCACTCCTCGGCGGTCATGTCGCGTCGCATCGCTTCCTCGACGCTCTGGAACATCAGCCGGCGCCCATCGAGCCAGCCACGCGCGTACGCCCGAGCCCGACCGCGACGTCGATAGATGAACCACGCGCCGGGCGGGAAGACGATCGCGATGGCGATGGTCGCGTGCAGGACTGACTCGTGCGGCGTCAGATAGACGGCCAACCAGGCAAGCAGCGCGGACACCGCGATGCCTCCGACGTCGAGCACCCTCAACAGCCGAAGACGTCGTGGATTCACTACCCCGGTCTGCTCGTCCTCGTCACTCTGACCCAGGGCGCGGCGGATGTTGCTCATCAGCATCATTCGATTCCCGAAATGTGGCCGGCGAGGCCCTATGCCCCCTCCGAACTTCCGGCGACCGTACCAGGCTCGTGACTTAGTGCTAACACTCGGCTAGGGTCGCGTGCCGTAAAGCGGCTTCGGCCGATAACTCCACAACACCCATACGAATCCCATCCCATAGGGGGAGAGATGCCCAAGGGCAACGTTGCATCCACCGTCGACGCCGAAATCACGCGAGTGACTCCCAAACAGGCGCGCGAGTGGCTCGAATCCAACGACGTGAACCGCCCCATCCGCAACCAGATCGTGCAGGCGTACCGCCGCGACATGGAGCACGGGCGCTGGGAGTTCACGGGCGAGGCCGTGAAGATCAGCCGCACCGGCCGGCTCCTCGATGGACAGCACCGGCTCACCGCGCTGGCCGAGGCGAAGGGCGTGCGCGGCGTCAGCATGCTCGTGGTCCAGGGCTTGCCCGACGAGACCCAGGCGATGATGGACCAAGGCGTCGCGCGCCGGATCTCCGATGCGATCGCGCTGAGCGGCGGCTCGGTGAAGAACGTGGCGCTGGCCGCCTCAATCACGCGCTGGCAGACGCTCTCGCCGGAGATCACCACGAACATGCACCACAGCTCGCTGCGCGGGAAGGTGACCACCGCCGAGGCGCTGTCGACCTTCAAAGCCAATCCCGACATCGTGGAGGCCGCGGAGCGCGCGCAGCACTACCGGCCGGCGTTGCCGTGCAGCCCGACCGCGATCGGCTACACGTGGCTGCACATCAACCGCGCCAACCCGGAAGCCTGCACCGAGTTCTTCGAGGGCATGGCCGACATGGAGTGGGCGTGGCCGCAGGACCCGCGCAAGGCGGCGCTGCGCCGGCTCCAGGCGATGTCGCGTGACGGCGAGATCAAGACGACGCTGGAGACCGGTGTCATGGTGATCTCCGTCCTCACGCGCTCGTGGAACGCGTGGCGCAAGGAGGAGAAGGTCGAGACGATCCTGGCTCGCTCGCGCCAGGGTGCGATCCCGCCGATGACGCCGATCCCGTGACCTGGGTTCTGCTCGGGGCCGTCCTGGTGATGTCGCTGGTGACGGTCTACTTCATCACGCGCATGGGCGCTGTCTACAAGGCGAGGTTCAACGCCAAGCACCTGCCCCGCGAGGAGTTTGAACGCACGTCCTCGCGCGCCCTCATCGCGATGGGCGTCTGGCAGTTCACGATCGCGACGTACCTCGGCTACACGACCAGCTGGGCAGGCTCGATCGCGCTCTACGGGGCCGCAGCGTTCCTCGGCTTCGCCGGCTGGTACCAGGCGGCGAACACGCGTCGCGAGTCCTAGGTCACAGAAGTGACTAGACCCGCTCAGGGGGACCGGCACTCCTTGGGCGGGTCGGGTGCCGTATGACCCGGCTCACTCCGTAACCTTGGCTTTGACACCGACGTTGATCCCCTGGGATTTGGGTCAACAAGCGGGTGGCCGGGGGGCCACAGCGCAGTGGTGGGGGTCATCGTCAACGCGGCTCATAGGGAGCGCGGCACCCCCACCACTGCCTCAACCATTCGCGGATCATGCAGCTGCGGATGGCTCGTCCTACGTTAGACCTACGTCACAGCGTTGTGTCCCGAGTTTCGGGACTTCATGCCTGGCGAATCTGATCGGCCGGGAACCAGTCGACGTAGCCCTGCCTCGTGGACTCCCGGCGGTACCGCACGAAGCCGACCCAGCCTTCGGGGTCCTTGCGCCACTGCCGGAGCACTCCGAAGTGCCACTCTCCGTCGACGAGCACCTCGACGTCCTCGTCGACGTCGCGCACCTCAGCAGCCATGCGGCCGAGGCTACGCGGTGAACCTGATGTGGTTGACCCAGATCCAGCGCACCTCGTCGTCGAGCTCGTCCCAGCGCACCCAGGCCGCGACCGTGTGCCGGCGCAGCTCGGCCGTGGCCTCCTCGTACGCCTCCTTGGCGCAGTACCAGAGGAACGACTCGTCGAGCAGCGCTCCCATGCCGACGTCCTCGGCGTCCTGGCAGGCGGCAACGCGCGTTCCCATCTCGACCTCCAGGAGCACGTAGTCGTGCATGGCGTTGCCCCTGAGGGGGAAGTCGGGCTTGCCGGCGTTGGCGCAGACCTGTCGCAGATCTGGCATCACAGCCACGTCTCGACGATGCTCGGGTCATCGCCGGGCTGACGGGAGAGGCGGGTCAGGTCGGACGGGACCGCGCGGCGCGCGTCTTCGAGGTTGTGCGTCACGGCCGAGGGCATGTCGTCGATCTCGATGGTGCCGCCCTTGCAGACCCACTGCCGGCGCGTGACGTACCAGCCGGGGAAGTCAGTCGGGTTGCGGTAGATGACCCAGATCGCCAGGACGCGCTCAGCCATCGTTGTCGGCCTTCGGGCACCCCGGGCAGCGGTCGAGCCCGGCCGGGTCGTAGTAGACGTAACCGCAGCGGTCGCAGGAGAACGCGCGCGGGTCGTCCATGACCAGGAGTGTCTCGACCTGGACGTGCAGGTAGGAGTCGAGGATCTCCTTGGGCGCGTTCTCGATGTGGACGCCAGGATGCTTCTGGACCCACTGCACGACCTTCTGGACCTCGGCCTCGGGGACGTGCTGGAGCACGATGTCGCGGGCGAGGGCTGCCTTCGGGTCCTCGCCTCGTGCGACGGCCCGGGCCGCGAGGCCCTGGAGGTGCAGGTGCTTGCGGTGGCGCGGCCACCAGAGCGTGAAGCCGACCGAGATCGGCGCGACGACGAACGCGAACAGGGTGATCCAGTCGGGGGAGCCGACGATGAAGTCGGTGTACGCGATCCAGCTGAGGAACGCGGTCCAGTAGATGACCACGATGGCCTCCCACCAGCCGTAGACCTTCATGCGCGCCTCCGTTCGTCGACCAGGCGGACGATCTCGTCCTCGAGATTTTTCTCGCCCCGGATGTACCTGGCGAGCAGGGGACCGAGCTCCGGGTCCTCCTGGAACTCCTTCATCGCGCGGCGCATCTTGCCGGCGCTGAGGTCGTAGAGCGGGTGCCCGCCGATCTCGATGACGCGGAAGATCAAGTCGTACGCCTCATCGTCGGTGAGCAGGCGCTTCGGCTTGCAGCCCCAGACGCACGGCATCGACTCGGCCACGCCCCAGAGCCGGCAGATCAGCGGCCGGTCCTGGTAGACGCGGCACGTGCGCAACGGCGTCAGGGCAGGGCAGTCCAGGCGTTCCTGGTTGGCCCAGCGCTGCGCGCGCTCCGGGGTGAACATCGGGATCTCCACGCCGAGCTCGGTGAGCCGGCGTCGCTCGACGGTGGACATGTCGATCGGGCCGCAGCTGTTCGCGCAGCGGCCCTTGCAGTCGACCTCGGGGATCTCGTCGTAGATCGCGCGGATCTCGTCGAGGGCCGTCACAGCACCCCGTCCAGGTATTCACGCATGGCCTCGTCGGTCGGGCTCACGACGTACGTCGGGATCTCCGGGTCGTCGGTCGGGACCGGCTGGAGTTCCAGGCCGCGCGAGGCGAGCCACTGCTCGTAGACCTCGCGGTGAACGTCGAGCATGAGCACCTGGCTCACACCGCTTCCGGACCTAGCCATCGGTCTCCTCCTCGTGGGGTGGCAGGTGGACGTCCTCGACCGGGCGCGGCGGCACGCGCTCGAAGAAGGACTCCCAGGCGTCGTCAGCGTCGTAGGGGTAGGACTCGCAGGCCCCGACGAGCTGGAAGCACCCGCAGCAGACGTACGCCGTCAGCGGGTGGAACGTCTCCGGCCCGCTGGTCTCCTCGATCTTGTGCGTGGCCGGCTCGCCACAGCCGGAGCACGTTTCCTCGACGCACCACGGCGCAATCGTGTGGCCGGCGTAGGTGACCTCGACGCGCTCGTTCACGGCATGTCCTTCCCGCCGTACTCCAGCTCGTCCGCGACCGCGTGGAACCAGCGTCCGACCGAGGTGGCGACCGGCCAGGGATACGTGTCGTCGGTCGGCGGGTCGTAGATCATCGCGGCCTGGATCGCGGTGTGGTCGGCCAGGGCGTGCATGACGACGGCGACCTGGGCGCGGGTGAGGTGCTCGACGCCGGGATAGAGCCGGTAGTCGAGGTTCTGCATCAGCCGGTCGGCGGCGGTCTCCTTGCCCACCATCGGCGGGCGCTCGCCGGTCACTCGTACATCCGATCGAGCGTGGCGGCGGTGCGCTGCCGCACGGCCTCGGCTGCCATGTCGACGATGTTCGCCGCGACGATCTCGGCGGCGTCGGGGTGCATCAGGACGTAGCCGTCCGGCAGCTGGAGGAGCACGTTGATCTCGCCGTCCGGCGCCGTGGCGACGCGCACTTCGACCGGGACCGGCCCGCGCGCACTCACTCCGGGAGCCCATCGAGGAAGGCGCGGATCTCGGCCTGCACCTTGGCGTGGCCGTCCACCGTGTCGAGGTCCGCCTCGATCACCCTGTCCGCGACCTTGAGGAGCTTCGCCGGCACCTCCATGCCCGGCTGCACAAGCGCCAGGATCGGCTTGTCCATCATGATCGAGAAGCCGAGTTCGACGGCGAACTTGACGTCGGTCGGGCCGGTGGGAACCAGCTGGAGCGCGGCAGCGGAGCCGGCCATCTTCGGGATCAGCTCCTCGTGGACGCGGGCTTCCCACGCCTTCCACTCGGGGGTCTGGGTGTAGTCGTCCATCAGTGGTCCGCCTTCGTGACGCCGGTCAGGAACCGGGTGATCTTCCGGGCCAGGCGGGCGCCCGGGGTGCGCTCGCCGCTCTCCATCTTCGAGACCATCGCGGGCGAGACCCCGAGGAGCCGCGCGAGGTCGGACTGCTTCATGTGCAGCTGGTAGCGACGGCGCTTGAGCCGGTTCGGCAGGTGGTCCAGCTCGGCCGCACGCCAGGCGCCCTCGTGGATAACCCAGCTCGTGCCGTCGTTGTGGTTGTAGAGCTCGTAGTGCTCCGGGTGCCGCGTGGTGATGGTGACCGTCACCAACGGGCGTTCACTCGGCGTCTGCGACAACGAGCACCTCCCGGGTGATCGCGTGCCGGTGGACACGCTCGGAGGTGGAGTGGATGACGGCGTGGGGCGGGGTCGTTGGGACCTCGAACCGACGCCGGCACGTCGGACAAAAGGCTTGCATGCGGATCTCCCAATGAGTCGCGGTGGTCCGCTCACCCTAGACGAGCGCATCGACGATGGCACGCGCCATGCCGGGCGGGATCGCGTTCCCGACCTGCCGGTACCGGGCCACCAGGGAGCCCTGCCAGGCGAAGTCGGCCGGGAACGTCTGGAGGACGCCGAACTCCTCGGGCGTCACCACGCGTTCGCGCTCGCCGTCCGTCCACCGGTAGTTGCCGTTGTCGGCCGAGGCGACCACCGTGCCGGCCGGCGAGCTGACCGGCCGCAGCGTGCCGCGCGAGGTCCGGACGTCACCGAGGTGGGTGAACTCGTCCTGGGGGAGGACGTCCTCGATCGCGACCCACTGCTCGACCCAATCGTCGAGCCGGTCGGGCGTGCGCGGGTGGTAGCGCGAGTGCGTCGGCCGGGGCGGCTGGACCTCGTAGTCGAGCGAGGCCATCAGGATCGCGCGTCGACGTGTCTGCGGGCAGCCGTACTGCTCGGCGTTGAGCAGGCCGGTCCGGACGGAGTAGCCGTGCTGGGTGAGCACCTCGCCCATCGCCTCCCAGATCGGGAGCGCGCCGGGGACCTGCTCTAGGGCGATCGCGCGCGGCTTCATCCGCAGCGCCCAATCGAGCGGCGTCGTCATGAAGCCGGTGCGGAGGTCGGTGACGTCGTAGAGCTGGCCGGTGCGCACGGCGTCAACGACCGTTCCCACCTCGCGCAGGCCCTCCATCTTCCCGACGAGGCTGAGGCTCTGGCACGGGGGAGACCCGAGCATCAGGGGGATGCCGGCGAAGTCCTCGGCGTCGTACATACGAACGTCGCCCTCTAGGGTCGCCAGGCCGGCAGCTGCCCGGGTCGCCACGACGTCCTTGTCGTTGTCGATGCCAACGCCCGTCAAGCCCGAGAGTGCGATCTCCCAGCCACCAGCGCCGCTGAACAGGTCCACGAAGTCGATGTCCACGCCCTAGAACTTCGGCCGCGGCCTAGGGGAACGTCCGTTCGCACAGCTAGGGCCAGAACGGGCGTTGACGTGACAACCAAAACGCGAAATCG
>JBPYFR010000228.1:0-3525 GCA_051985685.1 Acidimicrobiales bacterium | reverse complement strand
CGGTGTTTCGGGGCTCGTTCTCCCTCAAGGCCTGTGAGGACATCTGCGACCCCGGCGCGCTCGAGCTGCTCGGCTCGCTCGTCGCCAAGTCGCTCGTCACCCCCGACCCGGCCGAGGGGACGACCCGTTACCGGCTGCTCGAGACGGTCCGGCTGTACGCGGAGGAACGGCTGGTTGACGCAGAGGAGGCCGAAGCCTTCCGTTGCCGCCACCGGGACTGGTTCGTCGATTGGATCGAGGCCCAGCCGGTCGGGGCGCTGCTTTACGGTGGCCACCCGCTCGTGCCCGAGGTGGACAACCTCCTGGCCGCGCTCGACTGGTCACGCCAACAGGGAGATGCCGACCTGATCACCCGCCTCGCGTCGCGGATGATCGGCTACTGGCACTCTTATGTGCGGCTGGGGGAGATGGCCGAGTGGCGGGACGTGTTGCTGGGCGCTCTCCCAACACTCCGCCCCGCCCTCCGGGCCCGAGCGCTCCTCCCCGCGGCAGCGCACGCGTGGGTCGCGGGTGAGTTCGAGGAGATGGAGCGGCGCAGCGCCGAGGCCTTGAGCTGGGCGGCACCGGGCAGCTGGGAAGCCGCGTGGGCGTTGTCACTACGGGCCCTGTACTGGACCTACGCTGATCCCGACCGGGGTCGCCAGTGCGTCGCCGTGGGGCGGCGGGCGGCGGTGGAGGCGGGGGTTCGCGAGCTTGAACTTTGGACCGCCGTTTACGCCTCGGGCTTACTGATCTCGAAGTGGGATCGAGACGCCGCCCTCCACCTCGTCGGTGAAGTGGAAGGGATGCTTCTGGATAATTTGAACATCAAGTGCATCACCGCCGGGCTTCTCGTGCTCGCGGGCGAGCCGGAGAGGGCCGCCGCGTTGGTGACAAACGAGGTCCCCAGAAGTCCCTTCGAGTGGTACTTCCGTTTGTTTCGTGACGTCCTGGTCGCGTCCGCCAACAGACACCCCGACGCGGCGCGTCAGCACCTCGACGCGCTGGTTCTTGTCGTCCGCGAACACGCTATCCCGCTGGGCGAGCCGGGTTGTCTGATCGGGTTCGCGGTTCTCGCCCTGGAACGGGGCGATCACGCTCGAGCCTCGCGGCTCCTGGCGACCGTAAGGGCAGGACTGTCCGTTCCGTTCCGCTCGGAAATCGAGGCACTGGTCTACCGCCGCTGCGTCGCTGCGGCCAGCGCTGGCTTGGATCCCGACACCATCAGGCGATGCCGCGACGAAGGCGCTGCCCTCACGGTCACCGAGGCCCTGAACAACGAGCTCGCATGGCACTAGCCACCTCGGGGCCGGACCTTACGTGCCGCTAGCTCCCTCACCGTCAGGTACGAGGGGCTGGCCGACGAACCGCTGACGGCGGGCCGCATGGGACAGTTGCGCGACCGGGTCTAGAGGCAGGGACGTTTGTGCGGCCAGCCGGGCTTGGTCGCGCCGAGCCGGCTAGGTGATGAGCAGGCCGTTCATCGCCGGGCCGTAGCCGTCGAACGGGGTGGTCGCGTTCCAGCTCGTGATCAAGAACTCGATGTACACGACGTCGGTGGCCCCGCAGGCGTCGGAGGTGGTGCAGGACGCATTTGCGCTAACGGTTGCGCACTGCGTCCAACTCTCTTGGGTGCCGTTGGGCGACGTGAAGATCTGGTAGTTGATGGGCTGGAAGCCGGTGCAGGTGCCGTGGCCCGGGCAGAACTGGGCGTTGAGCCAACTGGCCATGACGTTCGTCGTCGTCCTCGGCCTCCCGAGGTCGACCGCGTAGGTGAGGTTGCCGGTGTTGCTCGAAGCCCCGGCCGGTTGCCACCACGAGGCACAGCCGAGCTGAAGGACGACCCCAGATGCATTATTGGTCGACGGGACTGACACCGTGATCGAGGTGGCGCTGTTGAACCCGGTCACGACGCCGCCGAGCCCCAACGCCCGCACCCCGGATCGGGCGGCTGATGTCCGTCGGGACCGTGGTCGGATCGTCCTGACTCGGTGCTTTCGAACACTTTCCCTCCCGTCCTTGCTGGTTCAGTCAATGCATCCTGGGACGCTTCCGAGCGGCCGGCAGTTGTTGGGCAAGTTCCCTGTCACAAGGCTGAAGAAGAGCGTCGCCACCCCCTGTGCGCCCCCCGATTGGTTGAATATCCCGCCACCGGCGGCCGTGCTTCCGATAGCACGGTTTCCCACAACAAGGCTGAAGTTCAGATTTGCAGGACCGCCGTTCGTGATACCCCCGCCCGTCGCGTTCCCGTTTGGGGAACTGGCTGTGTTGTCGGCAACCAGACTGGAGTTCATGGTTATCGTGCCCTGGCCGCTGAGTCCGGTGAGGATGCCCCCGCCGGTAGCGTTCCCGTTTGGGAAACTGACTGTGTTGTCGGCAACCAGGCTGAAGTTCAAGGTGGCGGGACCGAAGTTGAATATGCCGCCGCCGCCACCGGGGAAGCCGCCGCCCGAACTGCTGACGTGGTTGCCGGTGACGGAGCTGGCGGTCATGGTCAAAGTGCCGAGGGAGTTCAGAATGCCTCCGCCAAAGGCAGCCACTGAGTTGTTGGAGGTGTTGTCGCTCACCTGACTGGCAATCAGGGTCAGTCTACCGATGTTGAAGATGCCGCCCCCGCCCTCGACAAACTGGCCCGGCGCGCTGGTGGTGTTCTGAGTCACCTGGCTGGCCTTCAAGGTAAGCGGCCATCCCGATTCGACGAGGATGCCGCCGCCGGGAGCGCTGCCGGCATTCCCCCCCGTCACTGTGAGGCCATTGAGGGTGACATTCTCTGGGGTTGTATTAAATGCTCCGACCTGGAGAACGCGGAACGTGTGGTTGGCCGCGAGCGTGGAGTTGTTACCGTTCACGGTGATGCTGCTGGTGATTACCGGCAAGCCGTTAGTCCCATCGCCTGGGAACGGAGTGGTGAGGTTGTAGGTGCAGCCGGAGGCAAGATTTATGGTCCCGCCGCCCTGAGAGTTGGCCGTGTTGACGGCGGCAATGAGTCCAGCAGTGCCCCCACCTACCCCCGTACACGGAACGTTCACCACAACGGCGGCGTAGGCCGAATTCGCGGAGACGACACTGACCGAAGTGGTCCCGGCCAGTATTCCGATGCAAGCTCCGATAGCCGCCAAGTTCCGGCCCAGGCCGCCGCTCCGGCGAACCTCGGCACCTGTGCGACTCCATGCCCGTCGCATATACATCGGCCAGACCCCTTTCAACTCCATCGAGATGGGTGCGCCTTCTCTCCGGCAGTCCCCAGAGAGTTCAAGGTTGATCGGCGATCCAAAGCTATCATGTGGCCATCCCTGCCACCCCTCGTTGGCGCGGCCTGCCGGGCTCCGGACGTCGACCCGAGGCTCTTCTTCCCCGGGCGAGGTGAGTCCATCAATCGGGCCGTGGCCGTTTGTAACACCTGTCCGGCCGATACTCGCGCCGCGTGTCTGGAGTACGCGCTCGATGCCGGACAGCTTCTGCACGGGATCTGGGGCGGTCTGAGCGAGGTCGGACGCAAACGGCTGAAGCGCGACCGGCGACTGGCGGTGGCCGTCACCGAAATCC
>JBPYFR010000227.1:0-2724 GCA_051985685.1 Acidimicrobiales bacterium | reverse complement strand
GCCAGTGGCCAGTACGTGATGCCGTCGCCGTAGGACAGGCAGCGACTCCGTAGTACCACTGCCTTGTCGGCAATGCCCCGCACGAACTCCTCGATGAGCCGACTCTTGCCGACCCCGGCCTCGCCGAGCAGCGTGACGAGCCGACACTCGGACCCGGCGACCGATCGACGGAGCTCCGCGCTGAGCGCGGCGATCTCGCGAGCCCGGCCGATGATCGGCAGGTTGGCGGGCCGGGCGCTCCGCGCGCCATCGGTGACCGAGAGCAACCGGTAGGCCGGGACGAGTTCCGGCTTGCCCTTGAGCTTCAAGGGCTCGACCGACACCACCTCGACGGTATCTCGGACCAGCCGGTAGGTGGACTCGCCGATCAGGACCTCCCCAGCCGAGGCGGCATGCTCGAGACGGGCGGCGACATTCACCGTGTCACCGGTGGCGAGACGCTGGGAGCTGCCGGTGTCACCGGTGACGACTTCGCCGGTGTTGACGCCGGTTCGGTTCTCCAGGGTGACCCCGAACTCGGCTCG
Organism: Acidimicrobiales bacterium; assembly: GCA_051985685.1. GTDB lineage: Bacteria > Actinomycetota > Acidimicrobiia > Acidimicrobiales > RAAP-2 > Bog-473. Next base: position 2,200 of record JBPYFR010000227.1, on the reverse strand, counting down.
GAGGGTGACGTTGAGCTCCGCCAGCGCCTCGCGCATTCTGGCGGCCGCCAGCACCGCTCGCAGCGCGTCGTCCTCGTGCATCCGGGGCAGGCCGAAGACAGCCATGATCGCATCCCCGATGTACTTCTCGACCGTCCCGCCGTGGCCCTCCAGGACGGGCTTCATCGCCGAGAAGTAGAGCGCGAGCACCTCTCGCAGTGCCTCGCTGTCGAGCCGGTCACCTAGCGCCGTGGAGTCCTTCAGATCGCAGAAGACGATGGTGACGATCTTGCGGACCTCCTGAGGCGGCGGCACGGCAACGAGGACGGAGCCGCAGTAGCCGCAGAGCCGGAACCGGTCGGGGTTCTCCTCACCGCAGCCCGGGCACCTCTGCACCATCCAAGCCTACGTCCGCGCCCTTACCGGGGCCATTCTCGCCTCCGGCGGTCCCCAAGGCGCGGGGAGGCCGTAACCCCAGCGGACCAGCGGTCGAGCCGAGGTGCCCGAGCACAGGTCACCCGTGCGCGTAGGGATCCCCGAGCGCGAGGAACGTGACGATAACGTCGCCGGCGTTGTTCTTGTTGCGTGCCTGCACACACGGCGCCTGCGGGGTGCCCGAGCAGTCGGGCAGCAGGCCGGTGAAGTAGCCGGGACTACCACCGATCGTCACATTTTGTTGGGAGGTGCCAGCGAGCGTGTCGAACGATTCCGTGGACCCGTAGCAGATCTGCCAGGACGAAGCGCCAGGATGACCTGAGGAAGTCACCACGGACTTGTCGATCCTGAGCGTGACGGTGAGGGTGATCATCGGCTGGGGGACGCCAGAAGCGTTGAAGACCGCGAAGTTGAACACGTCCGAGAGCGGCGTGTAGACCGGCGGGGTGGTCCCGCAGCTGAAGTTGAAGGGGGAGCCGACGCTGCCGGATTCCATCCCGGTCACGAGGGTGTCGCCCGGCGGCAGGGGCGATGTGGTAATAACGGTCCCGGATGTCGTCGCCGACGACGCCGACGCCGAGCATTGTGTATTGGGCGGGCAGGGGTTGGATGTGCATGATCCCGCGAGCGTGCCCGAGAGGTTTCCGGCGCTGTTGGGATCGAGCTGGAAGTCGTTGCCGGAACCGTTGAAGTTGTTTGACTGCTTGGCAGCCATCCCCCACTGGTAAGAGCCACTGCCGCACGACACGGTTGCTATCACGGTCAACGTTGCTGTAGACGACGGGGCTAGGTTCAGATTGAGGAACAGCGCGGAACTGGACGTGACACTGGCCGCGCCGGGGGCGCTGGTGATCATGAAACCAAAACCAGCGGGCGTGGAGATCTGCACCGAGCCAAGCTGCTGAGGCGAGGCCTCGTTCTTGATCGTGAATGTAAAAGAGGTGCTCGTGCCCACCGTAGGATTCGACGGCACGACGGGGGCTACCGCGAAGAAGCACTTGGTGGTCGAGGAGCAGGGGCCAGGCTGTCCGGCCGCCTGTCCAGCCGCGGGCGCGGCGAGCATTGCCACCCCGAGCATGCTTGCGGCGAGTAGCAAGAAAGAGAATCGTACGACGATGAAGCCCGCCTTCGGCATGGGCGACCCCCTCAGGTATCAACCGATGAGCACAAGCACGCCGACAGAACACCGTCGTGCCGGAAACCCGCTCTACATTCGCACCTATCCACTAGGGATACATGGATAGTCTTGTTGTTCCTTCGTCCTGTGTGATAAGGCCGCCCGTGTACCACGCTAGGAGCAGATGGTGGCGGGCGCAAGAACCAAAACAGCCGAACATATCTGGTCCTGGTCAGCCGGCCTGCAGCCGGGCGGAGACAACTTCCTCCGCGCGCTCTACGCTCTCCGGGTTGCCTGTCACGGCGGCCAAGAACTCCTCACGGGCGAGGGTCCTTGCCTCCAGGTGGCTAATAGCGGTGACGGTGGCTGTCCTGGGAATCCGTCGCAGCAGTGCGATCTCCCCGAACGATTCACCCGCACCCATCTCTCTCAGCTGCTCGCCGTCCTTGGAGGCCCGCGCTCGGCCCGCTGCGATTATGTAGAAGCGGTCGCCGGGCTCCCCTTCCCTGATGATCACGTCGCCGGGTTCGTAGGTCGCCGAATGCAGTTCGCTGCTCAGGTGCTCGACTATCGCGAAGGGCAGCGGGCGGAAGAACGACACCTGGCGCAGCAGGGCCAAGTCTGGGCCGGGGGCAGAAATCCTGCCGTCGATGACCGTCAGTCTGGGCA
>JBPYFR010000226.1:0-6759 GCA_051985685.1 Acidimicrobiales bacterium | reverse complement strand
CGCCCTCCTTCCAGACGTAGGCGGTGAGCGCCAGCACCATGCCGGCCTCGGCGTGCTGCTCGGCGGCCTCCTGCGGGAGGGCGTGCGTCACCAGCGGGAGGTCGAACCCGAGCCCCAGGCCGCGCGCCACAGGCATAGGCGGGGCGGAGACCCCAGCGGCCTCATACGCGTCGAGGAGGTCGCTCAAGGGGTGGCCGATCCGGCACGCCCCGATCAGGCGGTCCCACAGCTCGTTCCAGCGGCCGGACAGCTCGGTGTCCACACCCTCGCACGCGCCGCCGAGACCATTGCGGTCGCCCCCCGCTCGAAACGTCCGTCCCAGCTCCCCGACATAGCCGCCGCGAATCACCCCGGCCTCGAACGCGACGAGATCGCCCCGATCGACCGGCGCGTCGCGGCCGGCGCGTCGCCAAGGGTGCTCGCGGGAGGTGACCCACGCCACGTCTTGGGTAGAAGGGGTGGTCACGCCGGCCGACGCCATCTCCTCCATGAAGGCAGCGGTGAGCTGCCTCTCCGAGGTGCCGGGCACGAGCGCAGCCGCCGCCCTCTGCAGCGAGCGTTCGGCGACGGAGACCGAGGCGCAGATGGCGTCGACCTCCTCTGGTGTCTTGACGCGCCGCACCCGGCGCAACAACGGCTCCCCGTCGACGAGCTCCGCGGCGGGGAACACCTTCGGAAGGAGACCAGCCGACGACGGCGACATGGCGTCGGTGGCGACAGTTTTGAAGGTGGCCGCACCCTCTATCCGCCGGAGCGCCTTCACGAAGGTCCCCGAATTGAACGAGATCCCGTAGAGATTCTCGTGGGGAATTTCTTCGGGGATGCCCTCGTCCCACGTGCTCAGGAAGTGGACGGCTCCGCTCTCCCGCACGAGGACGCACCCCGGCCCGAACGCGCGCGAACCCGCCGTCCACAGTCGCTGCGCACCTGACACGTAGCGGGCGTTCCCCTCCCGCCCAACCACGAGCACGTCGATGCCCTCGGCTTCCATCTCGGCCAGCACGCGGGCGCGCCGGGCGACCCGCAGGGCCTCGTCGTCAGGAAGAATCTCGGTAACGGTCACTCGATGCTCAGAACCTCGGAATCCTCGAGCCCTCAGAAGGGGTCGTAGGGGTAGTCGGTCATCGGCTCCCAACCGTCCTTGGTGATGAGGAGCACCTCCTCGGCGCGGTAGCCCGCGGCGCCGTCGTCCCAGACGATCGGCTCGAGCACGAGGACCATCCCCTCGGTCAGCGCGAGGGACGCGTCGAACGCCTCGCCAATGTCGCTCCCGACATACGGCATCTCCGCGCTGTCGATACCGAGGCCGTGCCCGAGATAGAAGTGGGGCATCCAGGGCTTCACGCCTCCCGCCACCTCAATGGCGGCCGCCGTGAGCTCTGCCGCCGTCGCCCCGGCGCGGGTGACATCCAGCACCGCGCCCATGATCGCCTGCCACTGCTCGAACTGCCTCCGCTGCCGGGCGGTCGGCTCGCGTCCCACGACCCAGGTGCGCCCGAAGTCCGAGTGGAAGCCTCCATAGCTGATCCCGGTGTCGACCCAGAGGACGTCGCCCTCGGCGAGCTCGCGTTCGGTGGAGAGGAGCGGGCAGGCCAGGTCCCCGGTCGTCGTCCACGGCCCGTCCGCCATCCGGGTGGGCATCACCTGCCAAATGGGATCGAGGATGTTGGCGTCGGCCCCCGCCTCGAAGATCGTGCGTAAGAACGTCGCGGTGAGCTCGGTCTGGCGGACGCCGGGGGCGATCTTCGCCTGGACGTCGGCTATGGCGCGTTCGGTGATGCGGAGCCCTTCGCGCATAAAGAACAGCTCGTCCGGTGTCTTGGTGGCCTTGGCCTGGCTGATCACCCGTCCCGCGTCAACGGGCCGCTCGGGAACGAACGAGTGCTCGCGGCGCAATGCGTTCGTCCACTCGTCGACGGCGATCACGCCAGTGCCGGCCACCAGACCCGACAGCACCGATGCGAACTGCTGCACACCCTCGTCGAAATCGAGAAAAACCGGACCGTGGACGTGATCGGACGGAAGCTCTGGGCCGAGCCGATCCTCTTGCCAAGGGAGAACCGGGGCCATCGGTGTGAAGAGATGCGGCCACTCGTCGTCGACGAGCACGACGGCGACGGGCTGCTCGAAGTTGGCTCGACCGGAGTCGGCCAGCGGCCAGATCGCGCCGGTCGCGTAGACGACGTTGGTGTTGCCCAGCAGCACCAACGCGTCCAATCCCTGTTGGCGCATCGCGTCATGGAGCCGCTCCATCCGGTCACGCTGCATGCGAGCGCGGTCCGCCTCCGCCGTGACGAGCGTGGACCCCGGGGCCGCTATGGCCATGAGCCCAGCGGGCATCAAGCGTCCAGCCCGAGATAGCGCTTGATGTTGCCGCCGACGATGGCCACCGCTTCCTCGGTGCCCACCGAGTCCACGACGGCCTCGAGCGATTGGTTGCTGTACCCGTAGGTGCTCTCGTTGTGCGGGAAGTCGGTGGACCACATTACCCGATCGAAGCCGATCTGGTCCACGAGCGAGAGGCCGAGCGGATCAACCATGAACGACGCGCACATGTGGTTGTCCCAGTAGTACCTCGGTTCGTGCTGCACCTTGAGGTTGGAGAGGTGTTGGAAGGACGCTGCAATGTGCTCGGCGTCCTGGAGGGCCGACGGCACCCAGTTGATCCCGCCCTCGAAGAATCCGACACGGAGTCCGGGGTGACGGTCGAGGATGCCGCCGAAGATGTACTTCCCGAAGGTGTCGCGGAACGGCGCGACCGATTGGAGCATGCCGATGCTGACCGAATTGAACTCGTTGGGCGTCGCCGGTGGGTTCTCACCAATGTGGTGCGAAACAGGAACCTGCGCCTCCTCGATCGCATCCCACACGTCGTCCATCGCGCTGCTCGCGTAGTCGATCGGGCGCTTCTCCAAATCCTTGCCCGGCGTGAGCGGCATGAGGAAGGTCTTCAGTCCGAGCGCCTTGAGCTCGTTCACGGTCCGGCGAGCTCCGTCCGCGTCCCACCAGTTGATCAATCCCACGCAGAAGATGCGGTTGTTCGACCGTTCCTGGACCTCGGAGATGTGCTCGTTGTAGATGCGGAAACAGAGCTCACGGACCTCCCGGTCTGGCCAGCCGAACAAGGCGAGCACGGAGTTCGGGAATGCGAGCTCCCGGGAGATCCCCTCCGATTCGAGCGCCGCCAGTCTGGCGTCGACGTCGCCCGTATGAGAACCGGCAACGGGGTCGTACTGCGTGAGCACCTCAATGAACTCCGGCACGAGGATGGACTTCCCGTCCATCCCGATCACCCACCCACCATCAACGTTCATGACGCGGGGCGCCCGATCCTTCATGCTCTCGGGGAAGCGCTCGTAAAAGATGTCACCCGCCAGCGAGATGTGGTCGTCGGCCGAGAACACCTCGGTCCCCGCAGGGAGCCCGAGATCGACGAGCGGACCCGGTCGGCGGTCCTTCGGTGCCCCCAGGCCCTCGGGCGGGTAGCTCAACGTCGTCCTTGAGGTACCGGTCATCTCCCACCCCTCACTCTTCAACGGATGGGGACAGATTACTTCGGCTCCGTAGCAATCGTCAACGGAGCCTGCTAGGTTGCCCCGCCGAGGAGTTTCGTGGGGAGGCCAGAGAGGTCGTGACATGACGACGTGGGACGCCACCGCTGACCTCGTGATCGTGGGATCCGGCGGTGGCGGCATGGTCGCGGCGCTGGCCGCGGCCGATGCGGGAGCAAGCGCCCTCGTGCTGGAGAAACAGGAGCGGCTCGGCGGCTCGACCGCGATGTCCGGGGGGATCGTCTGGGTCCCGAACAACCCGGTGATGCGTCAGGACGGAGTACTGGACAGCTACGAAGACGCCATGGCCCACTTCGAGACCGTGGTTGGTGACGTCGGACCGGCCTCCTCGTTCGAGCGCCGGCACGCTTTTCTGACAGCGGGACCCGAGATGGTCGCGTTCCTTCAACGAAGCGGCGTTCGCTTTACCTACTGTCGCGGCTACAGCGACTACTACTCGAGCGCGAAGGGCGGCCACGATATCGGTCGCGGGATCGAACCGGTTCCGTTCGACGGCCGAGTGCTCGGTGAGTGGTTCGAAAGGTTGCAGCCCGGACTCGCTCAGGGCCTCGGTCTCTCTGTGATGACCAACGAAGCTCGCTCGCTGTCCCATTACAACCGCAGCGTCCGTGCCTTCGCGATCTCTGCGCGCGTCGTCCTTCGGACCTATGCGGCTCGACTTCGACGCCAGGCGCTCCTCACGAACGGTGCCTCCCTGATCGCGCAGATGTTGGACATCGCCGTCACCGGCGGGATCCCGATTTGGACGGACGCCACGCTCGAGGAGCTGATCGTCGAGAACGGTCGCATCGCCGGAGTTCGTGCCCTCCGGACGGGGTCTCCTCTGCTGATCCGGGCCCGCCGGGGGGTGCTCGTGGCCGCCGGCGGCTTTGCCCACAACCCCGAGATGCGCGAGCAGTACGGAGGGGATCAACCGAACCGAGCAAGGTGGTCGATCGCGAACCCCGGCGACACCGGCGAAGCCCTCCGGGCGGCGATGCGGCTCGGTGCAAAAACCGACCTGATGGACGAGGCCTGGTGGCTCCCCTCGCCCCGAACGGGCCGGTTCGGACAGTCCACGCTCGACCAGGCACGCCAGCGCCCGCGCACGATGTACGTCGACGCCTCCGGCCAGCGATTCGTGAACGAGTCGAACTCCTACATGGAAGTGGGCAAGGAGATGTACGCCCGCGACAAGACGAGCCGGGCTGTCCCGTGCTGGCTGATCTTCGACGATCGCTATCGCAAGCGGTACGCGCATCAGCGCTCCCGCCCCGGGCGGTTCCCGCGGAAGTTGCTCGAGAGCGGGATGCTGAAGCAGGCATGGACTCTCAACGACCTGGCCCGCATGTGCGATATCGATCCTGCCGGTCTGTCCGCAACGGTCGAACGCTTCAACCGGAACGCTGAGCAGGGTATCGACCCCGACTACGGACGAGGAGAATCCGCCTACAACCGGGCGTTGGGCGATCCCAACCGAAGCGTGCATCCCTGCCTCGGCCCGATCGACCAACCCCCCTACTATGCGGTCCAGGTCGTGCCGGGTGACATCGGCACCTGCGGTGGCCTGGTCACCAACGAACACGCGCAGGTGGTCGATCAGCAGGACCAGCCGATCGAGGGCCTGTACGCGACGGGGAACGGCACCGCCACGGTCATGGGCCGGCACTACCTCGGACCGGGCGCGAGCATCGCCAACACAATGGTCTTCGGATATGTCGCGGCACGTCACGCGACGCGTGGGGACCGTACCCCTTCGCCATGAGATCAGACCAGCTTCACGTCCCCGCGTCGGACCGTGATGGCGTGAGTGGGGCACTTGCGGGCCGCAGCGATGATCGCGTCCTCGGGCGAGGCAGCGGGATCGACGACATACGAGACGCTGTCTCCGTCCAGGTCGAACACGCCGGGCGCCTCGTACACGCAGTTGCCCGAGCCCATGCACACGTCGCGGTCGATCTCCACTTCGAGGTCCACGACGCAATCGTACGCTTTGAGACACTCGATCGAGGTTGCCCATGAGTAAGTTCGAGAAAGTCAACTTCTTCACCAACCGATCGATCCAAGACGATCCCTATCCGTACTTCGACTGGGTGCGGGAGCAGAGCCCGGTGTGGAGGGACCCGCACTACGGCCTCTTCATGATCACGGGCCACCCGGAAGCGATGGTGGTGTATGGCGATCCCGCCTCGTTTCCACTCAACGACCCGCCGTCAGGGACGTATTCGTCGTGCAACGTGGTGAGCGGGTCGTTCGTCAAGTTCTCGGCGCCGTTGGAGGGTGATGACGTCAGCGACATCATCGTGAAGTGCCGCAACGAACTCCCCTTCAGCGACCAGCTCCCCTCGTTCGACCCGCCGACGCACACGGCGCAGCGCCACCTGCTGATGCGGCTCATCACGCCCAAGCGGCTCAAAGAGAACGAGGACTTCATGTGGCGCTTCGCCGACCGCCTCATCGACGGGTTCCTCGACGAGGGGTCGTGCGAGATGGTCGGCGCCTACGCGGAACCGTTCACGCTCACCGTCATCGCCGACCTCGAGGGCGTGCCGGAGTCCGATCACTCCCTCTTTCGGGAGCGGCTGTCGACGGCGCACCAGGCGATCACCCACAAGCCTCTGGAATTCCTGTACGAACGATTCAACGAGTACATCGAGGATCGCCGTCGAGAGCCGCGCCACGACGTCCTGACTGGCCTCGCCACCGCGACGTTCCCGGATGGCTCGACACCCGCAGTCAAGGATGCCGCGCTCATCGCCGCCAACCTCTTCGCCGGTGGTCAGGAGACCACCGTGCGGCTGCTGTCCTTCGCGCTCCGGATGCTCGCCGAGCGACCCGACTTGCAGAAGCTCGTCCGTGATGAGCGGGAGCGCATTCCGAACTTCATAGAGGAGACGCTCCGGCTCGAGAGTCCGTTGCGCACGCAGTTCCGGATGGCGCGTGTCCGCACCGACCTCGCCGGGGTGGACATTCCTGCGGGCGGAACGATCATGCTGGTGCCCGGCGCCTGCAACCGAGATCCTCGCGTGTTCGAGAACCCCTATGAGTTCGACATCGACCGTGAGAACGCTCGACAACACATCGCGTTCGGACACGGCATCCACACGTGTGCCGGCGCACCCCTCGCTCGTGCCGAGGGCCGGGTGACGATCAACCGATTCCTCGATCGGACAACGGACATCACGATCTCCGAGGAGCACCACGGGCC
>JBPYFR010000225.1:0-6470 GCA_051985685.1 Acidimicrobiales bacterium | reverse complement strand
GCGTCTTGCCCGGCTCGACCCTGCCGACCAAGCCGCCGCCCGGCGGCACGCCCTGCCATTTCCACTCGTCCTCCGGACGCTCGGGGCCGGTCGGAGCCGGCTTCCACCCTTCCGGGAGCTGCCGGGTGCTGCGGTCGCGGTACGGCGGCATCACGATGGGCTTGGGCCCCTTCGGCCTCTGCGTGGCGTCGCGCGCCATCGCCTCTTCGTAGATCCGCTGCGAGCTTGGATCTCCGATCGCGAACCCCGTCGCGTCCGCGATCAAGCCCCCGTTCTCGGGCGTCACCTGGTCCAGGAGCTCCTGGAGCGTCTCTCCGTTCGGCCCGACGACGTCATCGAGGCCAGCGCCTTCGGAAATCGGCTTCACGTGTGCGCCCGACCGCTCCGGTGCCCCTGTGCCGTCTGTGCCCTCCCTGCCGCGCCTGCCACCTCTGCCACCCGCGGCGCCAAGCGCTCCCAGGGCGCCCGGCGCTCCGTTGCCCGCGGGGCCGGTCGTCTCGGCCATGAGGCGGGCGTCGCCCAGCGCGCCCAGCCCTTCTTGGAGGGCGAAGCTGGCGGCGGTCCTGGCGGGCCTCGTGACGGCGGCGGTCCCGCGCTGGCGCAGCCCCTCGAGGTGGCCGACCGCGCCCGCCTCCACGGCCGGGATCAGCCGCAGGATCGCGAAGGGGACGAACGTCCCCATGATGAGGAGGGCGCCGCCGGCCAGAACGGCCGAGAAGCCGGAACCGTGCGCGCCGCCTCCGGCGGTTCCCGAAGAGACGGCGCCGGCCGCCAGGCTCAAAGTCGCGACGATGACGAACTTGGACAGGATGAGCGCCCCCAGCGTCTCGACCAGTCGTCGGCACCAGTGCGACACCGCCGGCCAGACCAGCGTCGCCAACGCCAACGGCAGGAAGAGGACCGCGACGTAGACGGCGGCTGCCCGGATGAGCAGCTCCAGCCAGAGCACGAACGCGGCGAACGCGATGAGAAGCGCCACCAACAGGAGCACGAAGCCCGCGATGGTCGGATCCGCGGTCGCCGCCACGAGCCCGGTGGTGACCCCCGACAGCAGATGCGTCACGTCTGCCCCGCTGCCGCCGGCGACGGCGTCGCTCATGGCATCGGTCGCGGAGAGGCTCAAGATCACGACCTGTATCGCGACCACGCCGAGCAACAGCGCGAGCGGCAGCTGGACGAGAAACGTGCGCACGAGCTGTCCGGGGTTCTGGCGGAGGACGGCCTGCAACGTCGAGACGAGGACCAGCGGCAGGATGACCACGCCGGCCAGCGCCGTCATTTGCCCGTAGTGCGTGCGGAACCAGGTCGCCCCCAGGTCCACCGTCGTCGTGCTCACCAGCACGGCGCCGATCTGGCCCAGTAGATACTCGGCGCCGCTGGCGACCCACTGGCTGATCCCAGAGAGGACGGATTCGAACCCCGACGCGGCGATCGACCCGCCCAGGCTCCCGATTTGGCAGACCGGGTTGAGCGCGTCGAGTCCGGTGCAGCCGGCATCCAGCATGAGCAAACGGTCCCGGCCGGCTCAGTGCAGGTTCGTGCCGGTGTGGAAGAAGAAGTTGATGACGGGAGGAGCGGCCCCGATGAGGAGGGCGGCCAACCCCGAGACCAACACGGCCCGGCGCCCGATCAAGGACTGCTGGAAATTCTGCGCGTGCACGCCAAGCGCCCAGGCGGCCGCTCCGATGACCAGTCCGGCCAGCGCCGCGATGAGAGCCCAGGCGCCGAGACCGTTGGCGAGCTCCTGCAACGTCCCACCGCCGGGCAGCGCGTTCACGCTCGGGTTGAGCGAGACGTCCGCCACGCTGGCCAGACGGGCCAGGCTGGCGAGGCCGGCCAGGTGCCACACGACCATGGGGGTGTCCTCCGAATGACTCGTGCCGGCCAATCGGGCCGGCGGTTCATCTCTGAACGGTTGTCCTCGCGGCGACGATGCGCACCGTTCGCGGGACGGGGCCGAGGTGCGCTGATCGCGCAGCGGGTGCCGCCCTGGAGATGGGCCGCGCTCATGGGTGACGGCCATGTGGTCGCGCGGCCGTGGGTCGCAGGGCTGACGCGGAGCGTCGCCGTTGCACCCCTGGTGGCCGCACCCGCTCCGCCTGCCCGTCAAGGAGGCTGAGAGGCTCGCCCTGCACCACCCGGCCCTGTCATATTGGGAGGCGTGCCATCGGTGGCAATCCTCGGTGTCAGCCCGGTCCTGGTGATCCTGGCCGTCGTCGGTGGGGTAGTCCTCGTCGCCCTCGCCATCTGGGTTGCGGCGCTCCTGGGCCGTCGCTCCGGGCGGCGTGCCATCTCGCAGCGCCTGGCCGCCCTCGGCGCCCGCCTCGGCATCGATTCTCCCGAGGACGAGTACAACGTCGAGATCTCGCTGGCGCATTTGGAGCAGGTGACCAGCGGGGCGGCCCAGGCGGTCACCGAATCGAGCTCCGACGCCATCCGCCTGCGGCGCTCGCTCGACACGCTCACTCAGGGCGTCGTGCTCTGCGACGAGAGCGGCACCGTCATTTACCGCAACGGCCGGGCCAACGCGCTCATGGTCAGCCGCCACGGCGACGCTCTCGCCGCCCAGGCTGTCACCGAGCTGCTCGAGGGCGCCTGGCAAGAAGGAGCCGCCGAGCGCACGCTCGATCTCTACGGCCCACCCCGCCGGACGCTCCAGGTGCGGGCGCGCCAGATCGACGACGGCCGCCGCCCGCTGGGGGTGATCGCCCTGATTGAGGACGTCTCCGAGCGCCGCCGCCTCGAGGAGATCCGCCGGGACTTCGTGGCCAACGTCAGCCACGAGCTCAAGACGCCGATGGGCGCGCTGGGTCTGCTGGCGGAGACGCTGGTCTCCGAGCCCGACCCCGAGGTGGCCCAACGCTTGGCGGGCCGCATCCACAATGAGGCGTTCCGGGTGAGCCGCATCATCGACGACCTGCTCGACCTGTCGCGGATCGAGTCGGAGGAGGCGCCGCCGCGCGAGCCGGTGCTGGTGAACCTCGTCATGGCCGACGCCATCGAGCGGGTCCGGGCGACCGCCGACCAGCGTGGCATTGAGATCGTGCTCCACGAGCCGTCGCCCCCCGTGGCCGTCATGGGCGACCGCCGCCAGCTCGTCTCGGCCATGCACGCGCTGCTGGAGAACGCCATCACGTACTCCTACGACAACTCCAAGGTGGCCGTCTCGGGCATGGTCCAACGGGTGAGCTCCCACCCCAACGTCCAACCGTCCCTCCACGAAACCGGCCCGCACCAGGCTCCACGCGAGAGCGGGAACGGCGACGAAGCCGGTGGCGACGCCGGGGAGACGTCTACGTCCGCCGGCGACGCGGAGGGCACGGTGGAGCCGGTCTTCACTCCGGGGGTCCTCGACCAAGACAAGCTGCCGCCGGAGAGACCGGATCAGGCGAGGCCCGAACAGGAGAGACCGGGACAAGAGAGGCCGGAACAAGACCAGAGGTCCGGACAAGAGAGCCCTGTTGGCGGCCCGGCGACTGCTAGCGAGAGCGCCGTACCTGAGCCCCCGCTCACCGAGGCCGAGACTGCGGCCGCGCCGGCCGAAAGCTCTTCGTCCAACGCGAACTGGCGCATAGAAGAGCGTGACAGCGTGCGGATCTCGGTGCAGGACCACGGGGTCGGCATCCCGACCCGCGACCTGGACCGGATCTTCGAACGCTTCTACCGGGTCGACCACGGGCGCAGTCGGGACACTGGCGGCACCGGACTGGGACTGTCGATCGTCCGCCACGTCGCGAACAACCACCAGGGGTGGGTCGACGTAGAGTCCCGTGAAGGCGAGGGCTCGACCTTCTCCCTCGTCCTGCCGGTCCAACAGGAGCGGATCGCATGAGCAAAGGAAGCTCAGCCAAGTCGGGGGGCAAGCGGAGCGCTCGTGCCGCGCCCGGCGAAGGCCCGGCGAAGGTCCTGCTGGCCGAGGACGAAGAGTCCTTCGTTGAAGCCTTGGTGATAGGGCTGTCGAACGAGGGCTTTCGCGTCACAGTCGCCCGGGATGGCGTCGAAGCGGTCCAGCTCTTCGAACAGACGAACCCGGACCTCCTGCTGCTCGATCTCCTGCTGCCCAAGATGTCGGGCATCGACGTCTGCCGCATGATTCGGACCAAGTCCCAGGTCCCCATCATCATGGTGACCGCGAAGGGCACAGAGATCGACACAGTGGTCGCGCTCGAGGTTGGCGCAGACGACTACGTCACCAAGCCCTACCGCTTGCGGGAGCTGGTGGCGCGCATGCGCGCCGTGCTGCGGCGTGCGCCAGGCGGCCCCGAAGGAATGGACACTGCGGCGATCGAATTCGGGAGCGACGGCACGTGGGAGTCGAACGGGATCAAGGTGGATTTCGACCAGCGGCGGGTCTTCGTCCGCGGCGACGAGGTGCACCTTCGCCGCAAGGAGTTCGAGTTGCTGCGGTTGCTCGTGGAGAACTCTGGTCGCGTCCTCACCAGGGACGTGCTTATCGACCGCGTGTGGGGGACCGACTACATCGGCGACACCAAGACGCTCGACGTGCACATCAAGCGCCTCCGCTCGCGCATTGAGGCCGATCCCTCGCAGCCGGTTCTCATCACGACGGTGCGCGGGGTCGGCTACCGGTTCGCCAGCGCCGGCGGCTGACCGCCACGCGGCCCGAGCAGATCCTTAGACGCTGACGCTCAGAGGCTCAGCACCTCGAAGTCCGAAGGGACTGTGATCCCGGACAACTTCGCGACGTCGACCTGTTCACCGAGATGGGTCACCACGATGTGGAGGTCCGGGTGCTGCGACGCCAAATCGCGCACGGTGCCCTCGTCCATGTGGCTCCGCGGCTCTGGATGGTGCCCGTTGCACTCGACGACCAGAGCGTCGGAGTCCCGCGCCAGCTCGGTCAGGCCCGCGCACGGTCGTACGTCGCCCGAGTAGCCGATCACCCGGTCGCCCCGGTCGAAGAGGTACCCGAAGCAGCGGAGGTAGGGAACGTGCTCGACCTCCACGGCCCGGAACCGCAACGGACCGGCGTCTTGCCAAGCACCGTCCACCTCCACGAAACGCAGGTCAAGCTGATCCTGCGCCATCCGCGTCACCGAAGTGACCGCTCCCAGCTCGTTCATGTCGGCCAAGTGGCGTTCGAGCCCCGCCGGCCCGACCACGTGGAGAGTCCGGCCTCCCCCGCCTTCGGCCAGCGCCTGGAGCAGGAACGGCCAGCCGAAGCAGTGGTCGGCGTGGAAGTGCGAGATGACGACGACCTCGATCGCCTCAAGAGCGAATCCGCACCGGCGCAGATGAGGCAGCGCCGTCGGTGACGGCTCCACCAGAACGTTGCCGTCGAGAACGAAGGCGTTCCAGTACCTCCCCGGCGGGGCCAGGAAGTTCCCGGTCCCGAGGAACGTGAGTTGACTCACGAGGTGTTCGCCAGCGAGAGGAGCGACGCCATCAGTATCGGATCCCCGTCGACCAATTCATCCGGGACGGCCAGACGCCGGTACAGGATCAGGACGAGATCTGATGCCGTGGTTTGCACCTCGGCCGTCCTCACCCGGCCCGGGACATCGGCTGTGCCGACCCGCCAGCTGTCCCCCGTGTCGGTGGCGGTCAGCGTCACCTCTCCCGTCAGGACGGCGGCGCCCGATCCGATCATGATCTCAATGAACTCCGGCACTCCGTCCGCAGCCAGATCGGGGCGCAACGGTCCGGGGGCCCCCGTCGCTGCCAGGTCCGCGTCCCATCGGTGGACCGCGACCTCCTGGGCCTGGTGCCGTGCCACGGCTCCCGACGTCTTTGGGTTCGGCCACCAGGTCCAACACGGAGCGTCTGGTCCCGCGTCGCGCAGCGCGTGCAACAGCGAGTAGGTGCAGCTGCCCAGCCATGCCTGCAGGTCGACGTCCTCCGGAAACGGGTTCGACGCTCGACTCGTCATCTCCTCTGGGTTCCTGGCCTTCACGTTCTCGCCCCAGTAGGTCTGGACGGTGCCAATGTGGTGGGCCAGGTCGCGCACAGACCACTGGGGCGTGGAGGGCACGATCGCATCGAGATCGGAAGCCACCACCGCCGCAGCGAGCCGCCCGCTCTCCATGGCGATGGCCTCCACCGCCTGCTCGAAGCCGAACTCCTCGGCCCCGCCCCCTGGAGAGGTCATGGTTCTTCGCCGCCCCACCCACAAGGAGGAGGCAGGAACCCGATAGTTCTCTCAAATCTATAAACAGATCGGTGGATAGTTTTGAGAGAAACTCCCCGCGGAGTGAGAAAGCCCAAAGCCGAGCCCAGCCCCAATCCCCGGGCCACCGTTACCCTCACGGCACTCACGGCACTCACGGCACTCACGGCACTCACGACCCTCACCCCGCTGACGACCCTCACGGCGCTTTGATCAAGAGCTCGCCCCCGAGATACGGCGCCAGCGCTTCCGGCAGCATCACGGTCCCATCCTCCTGGCGCCCGCCCTCAATCAGCGCCGCCCAGACGCGAGACCAGCCCAGCGCAGAGCCGTTGACCGTGTG
>JBPYFR010000224.1:0-15614 GCA_051985685.1 Acidimicrobiales bacterium | reverse complement strand
GTCCAGTCGATGACGACCGGTCCCTTCGGGCTCACGATGACGTTGAGGGGATGGAGGTCCATATGGACGACCATCTCTCCAGTGCCGACCGGTGCCGGCGGGAGGAAGTCGGGCGCCCTGATCTCGTGGAGGCGGAGGTGCAGCTCGGCCAGCGTCCGTGCTTGCCGGCGCACGGTCCAGGGCGCTTTCGCGATGGCGTCCACCATGGACGGGCCGTCGATTCGCTGCATGACGAGATCGAAGCCGTCCTCGCTCACGTCTTCGATCGCCGGGACCGGAAAGCCCTTCTCGTGGAGGTACGCCATCGTGCGCGCCTCGTGCGCCATGGAGCGTCCCTCTCGAGAACGGCGCAACACGAGCCCCGGCCCGAACTCGAAGATGTCCGCGTCTCGCCCTGCGGCGAGGAGCGGACCGGGGGGTTTCATGCGGGTGAAGTTATCCGCGCGTCTCCACTCGACACCGGGATCAGGAGTCGGCCGCCCTGCCCGACGTCACGAGCTCACGGCGCCGCGGCTCTCCATCCACGGACGCCGGGGTCGTCGGCGGGCGTTTGCCAGAAGACCTCCACCCGGGAAACCAGGCCCGCGTCGTCGAACACGAATGCGTACGCCTCTTCCAGGTGCAGTTCGCGATCCGGGTAGGTGAGGTGCTCGGTCACCAGGGCGAACCCCGACCGGCCGTCCGCCGCATAGGTGATGCGATGGATGTCGTTGCGGTAGACGGGCGGCACGGCGCCGGCGAGGAACTCGAGGTACCCGTCCCGCCCAACGACTCCGTCCCCGAACGGGCCGACGCGCTCCACCGCCGGGGTCAGCACCCCGCCCAGCGAGGTCCAGTCGCGGGCCGAAAGAAACTCGAAGAACCGCTCGATGACCCGGGATCGTCCCGTCCGGCTAATCCGTCTTCACCACCAGCACGGCACAGTGGGCGCCGTGGGCCACCGAGTTCGGAACGCTCCCGAGATACCGCCGGGCGCCGCGCATGCCTTTGCTTCCCACCACGATCAAGTCGGCCCCGACGGCGACCGCCGTCTCGAGGATCACGTCCTCTGCGTCACCCGGCGCACCATGAGCCTCGACATCGAGACCACTCCCCCAGGTCTCGATCGCCTTGTGGCCGACCTGCTTGGCGGCCTCCTCCGCGATGGCGTGCCCGGCGCCGGTGTCGACGAGCGCTGCGCCGCTCGCTGCGGCCATGCCTGCGGAAGCGGCTCCCGGCCGGAAGGCCGTCACGATGTGCAGTTCGGATCCCCACGAGCGTGCGATCTCCGACGCCGCCTGAACGGCCTTGTCCGCTGTGTCCGAGCCGTCCGTTCCGACCACGACAGTCCTGTACATGGGCCCACTCCTCTCCAGACACCACGCGCCTCATGCACCCTACCGGTAGCGTCCACCCCATGGCTGCCTTGAGCGACGTGGAGAAGATCGTGGCAGAGCTTCCCGAGGTGACCGAGGGTGCGCGCCGCGGCCACCGGACTTGGTACGTCGCCGACAAGGCGTTCGCCTGGGAGCGGCCGTTCACCAAGGCCGACCTCAAGCGCTTCGGCGACGCGGTTCCACCGGACGGTCCGATCCTCGCACTGCGCGTGGCCGACCTCCAGGAGAAGGAGGCGATGTTGGCCATGCACTCGAGGGGCTTCTTCACCATCTCTCATTTCGACGGTTACGCCGCCGTCCTCGTTCAGCTGCGCGCCGTCACGAAGAAGCCGTTGCGCGACGCGGTCGTCGACGCCTGGCTCGCCTGCGCGCCATCCAAGCTTGCGGACGCGTACCTATCCTAGGTTTCGGCGCTAACGGCCCGCCTAGCCTCTGCCTCTGCCCCGGCCTCGGCCATCGCCGGATTGCTGGCCGTGATGGTGAGAGTCCTGCCGTCCGTCCACGTCAGTGGATGGGTGGCCGCACCCACTCGACGCGAGGTCCGACTCGAGCCGCATCCCCCCTGCCGCTTCGCTCGTGTGGCCGTCAATCCTGGTATTCACCACCGTGACCTTGACGCCATCGCTCGTGGCTGTTGCGCCGCGGCGATCGGTGGCAACGCTCCGGAGCTTGTAGGTCCCGCTCGGGAGAGCGGTGATGTTCCAAAGAGCCATCCACCCGACTCCGGTCTGGGTGGCGGTTGCCACGACATTGCCGCGTAACGAACCGCTGCTCGTCTCGCGTCGTCCGCGATCGTCGGAGGGTGATCTGCCACTCACGATGTATTGCACCTTCGTGACGTCGACCTTGCCAACTGTCCACGCGTCGAGGAGGGCCGGCGACTTCGCGAGCGAGGCCCCGTTCGAAGGAAGGCAGACCGTGGTGCGCAGCCGGTCGTTGTCGACGGTCACGGCGATGCCGGTGCTGGTCGTCGACTTCCCCGACGGGTCGGTGGCAACGCTCTGGAGGGTGTAGCGCCCGTTGGGCACGTCAGTCGCGTCCCAGGCTCCGAACCACCCAAAGGGCGTGGGAAGCGCAGAGCTGACGACCTTGTGGGAAACGAGACCCTCGTCTCCACTCACCTCGAAGTGGACCGAGGCGATGCCGACGGGACTCGAGGCGAAAGCGTTGAGATACGTGCCGCCCATGATCGTGGCGCCGCTCGAGGGGAACAGGACGCGCGTGCTGGGCGGTGCTGTGCTCGCCGGCGAGGCCCCAGCGGCCGATTCCGCCGGCAGGACCAAGGCACCTAGTGCGATCGAGGTCACCGCGCCCAACAGTGGAATCAGTGCGGCCTGCGAACGCGCGCACACGGTTCGACGTTGAACGATCATCGGCAATCCCCCCGCCCCAGCAGTTACTCGTGGTCCTTGGCGCCGGCATGGTAGCCCTGAGAAAGGCCGCCCGCCAGGTTGCCGAATGATGCAACCTTAACCCGAACGCAATGGTGCGTGCTCAGCCGAGAAGTGCCCGACGGGCGTCGGGCGTGCGGCACCGAGGCGCTCAGCCGAGTGGGATCCCGCAGGCGTCGTTGAAGCGCATCAGGATCCAGCGGTCCTCCGATGGGACCCACGCCCACTCGGTCATGGACGCGTGCCCGATGTGCACCCAGCCCCGGCGGTACACGTCTGACGGCACGCCCAGGAACGAGATCATGGAGGCCTCGATCACTCCGGCGTGCACCACCGCCACCACGAGCTCGCCCGGATGGCGCCGAACCACTGCGCGCACGGCGTCGGACGCCCGCGCGATGAAGCCGGACCAGCTCTCTCCACCCGCCGCGATGGGGACGTCGGGGTCCTGGTCCCAGTCGGGGACGCCCAGTTCCTCCACGACCCGCTCCCAGGACATGCCGTCGCTCGCGCCGGGATGCAGCTCGCACAGGTCGCACCGCTCGACCACCGGTCCCAACGCTTTGGGCCCCGGGCCCACCACGGGCCGCAGGCGCTCCGCCGTCTCCACCGCCCGCGGCAGCACGGACGAGTACAGCGTCGTCGCGCCCCGAAGCTCGCCCGTCTCGTAGAGGCGGTCGGCCAGGGCGGCCACCTGGAAGCGCCCGCGGTCGGTGAGCCCGGTGCAGCCCTTCACGCCACCGACCACCCGGTTCAGGTTGCACTCGGCCTCGCCGTGGCGGATCAGCACGATGCGCGTCGCGCCCGGAACGGGCGGGAACACCCGCAACACCCCCGAGTGGGCTTCCGCGCCGGCGGCCGGACCGCTCACGCCATGTTGCCGACGAAGTGCTCGAGCTGGCGCAGCGTGCGGCACTCCACCACGTCGTCGCAGTGGGCGCCGTACTCCGCCAGGATGGAGTCGCCCGACCCCCAGTAGTCGCGCGGCTCGGGGTTGAGCCAGTAGACGTGGCGAGCGCGGGCCTGAAGGTCCTCCAACACCCACGATTGCGAGGCGTGGTAGTTGTTGCGCGCGTCGCCCAGGATCAAGATGCTCGAGCGCGACGTCACCTGGTCGCCCCAGCGCCGGTGGAACTCGGTGAGCGCGTGCCCGTAGTCGGAATGCCCGTCCACCCAGATCACATCCGCCTCGGTGTTGATGCGGAAGACCGCCTCAGCCGGGTCGACGACGCCCTCGAAGAAGCGCGTCACCTCGTCTATCCCGTCGACGAAGACGAAGCTGCGCACCTTGGAGAACTGCGCGCTGATGGCGTACACCAGGTGCAGAGTGAAGCGGGCGAAGCTCGCCACCGAGCCCGAAATGTCCGCGATCACGAAGATCTCGGGCTTGGCCGGTCGGGGGTGACGGAAACGCGGCTCCACCGGTACGCCACCCGTCGAGAGCGAGCGCCGCATGGTGGCCCGGAAGTCGAGCGGGCCCTTGCGCCCGTGCCGGCGCTTGCGGGCGAGCCGCACGGCCAGCTTCCGCGAGAGCGGGTGCAAGATCCGGTGCAGCATGGCGAGCTCGTCGCGGGTCGCGTGCATGACGTCGATGTCCTCTGGGAGTGGCTTGCGCACCGAGCGCGCCAGCGCCTCGACTCCTCTGTCCTCGACGAGCCGGCGCCGGATCTCCGTCTCGACGGCGCGGCGGAACTTCTCCAGACGCGCCTTGAACTCGTCTTGGGCCAGGCGCTCCTCGAGCTCGGTCAGCGAGCCCCCTGCCGCGCCGGTCTGCGCCTGGGACATCAGCTTCTCCAACACTCCCTCGAGGTCGAGGTTGCGCAGCGTGCGATAGAGGTAATAGGTCCCGCCGACGGGACGTCCCGGCTCCATCCCCGCGTAGCGGTCCACCGCGTTGCGTGCCACCACGTTCATGAGTGCCGTGTCGGCGGAGAGCAGCGATTTGAACAAGAGCTCGGCCAGCTCCTCGGGCGTCATGTTCTCGCCGGCGCCGCCGCCCCGCCACGAACGTCCTTGCCCCTGCTGGCCGCCCTGGCCCCTCGCGTCCTGCTCCCGCTCCGCGTCCTCCTCGCCGAGCTCCTCGCTCTCGGCACCCTCGCCCTCGCCGGGACCCGTTCGCAGCGCAAAGAACACCTCGAACGCGGTCTCGAAGGCGCGCCAGTGCGACGAGGACTTCACCAGCGTCGCCGCCAACGCGTACTTGAGGCCCTCACGGTCCTCGAGGGGGATGTGTTTGACAGCCTCGGCGGCGTCCAGGTGCTCCGTCAACGACACGGGCAGCCCGGACCGGCGCAGCTCGGTGACGAACCCCGCGAGCAGGTCGAGCATCAGCCGGCCATCAGTCGGCCGACGCGGAGAGCAGTTCCTTCGCGGCCCGCTCGATGTCGCCTTGATACTTCAACAAGACGTGCAGCGTGTCCTTCGCCCCGTTGGCGTCGATCGTCTGCACCCCGAGCAACACGAGCGTGCGGGCCCAGTCGAGTGTCTCGGACACCGACGGCGCCTTGCGCAGCTCGATCGTGCGCAGTGAGCGCACGATCCTCGCCACCTGGTCGGCCAGCTCGTCGCTGATGCCGGGCACCTTGACCCGCACGATGTCGCGCTCGCGCTCGAGGTCGGGGTAGTCGAGATGCAGGTAGAGGCAGCGCCGCTTGAGCGCCTCGGACAGCTCGCGCGTGTTGTTGGAGGTGAGGAACACCATCGGCAGCTGCATCGCCCGCACCGTGCCGAGCTCGGGGATCGACACCTGGTACTCCGAGAGGATCTCGAGCAGGAGCGCCTCCGTCTCGAGCTCGACGCGGTCCACCTCGTCGACGAGCAGCACCACGGGCTCGGTGGCCCGGATCGCCTCGAGCAGCGGGCGGGTCAGCAGGAAGTCCTCGGAGAAGATGTCCTCTTCCAGCTCCTTCCACGACGGGCCTTCGGTCTCGCCTTTGCCATGCTCGCCGGCCTGGATCCGCAGCAGCTGCTTCCGATAGTTCCACTCGTAGAGCGCCTTGGACTCGTCGAGGCCCTCGTAGCACTGGAGCCGAATGAGCCGCGCCCCCGTCAGGTCGGCCACCGACTTGGCCAGCTGCGTCTTGCCCGTGCCCGCCGGCCCCTCCACCAGCACGGGCTTGGACAGGCGGTCGGCCAGGTACACGACGCCGGCGATCGACTCGTCGGCCAGGTAGCCGACCCGGGCGAGGCCGCCCCGCACGGCGTCCAACGACTCGAACCGGGGCGGACCGCCTTCCGGCAACCCAAGCCTGGCGCTCCCGTTTCCGCTCACGTGCGGACCTGTCCGTCGCCGCGGACGACCCACTTCACCGTCGTCAGTTCGCGCACGCCCATTGGGCCCCGGGCGTGCAGTTTCTGGGTGGAGATCCCGACCTCCGCCCCCAGCCCGAGCTCCTCGCCGTCGATGAAGCGCGTGGACGCGTTGACGAGCACCGCCGCGGCGTCCACCTCCGTCACGAACCGGTCCGCCGTGCCCACGTCCGAGGTGACGATGGCCTCGGAATGGCCGGAGCTGTAGCGCGCGATGTGCGCAATCGCATCGCTGGCGTCGTCGACCATCCCGATCGCGACCACCGGCCCCAGGAATTCGGTCGCGAAGTCGCTCTCGGTCACCGGTACCGCCTCCGACACGATCGCACGCACGCGGGCGTCGGCCCGGATCTCTACGCCCGCGGCTTCCAGCGAGGCCGCCAAGCGGGGAAGGAATGCGTCCGCCACCGCCGCATGCACGAGGATGGTCTCGACCGCATTGCACACTCCGAAGCGGTGCGTCTTCGCGTTCAAGGCCATCTCGTGCGCCATGGTCAAATCGGCTGCGCCGTCGACGTACAAGTGGCAGTTCCCGTCGCCGTCGAGCACGTAGGGCACCGTCGCGTGTTCCACCAACGACTGAATCAATGCCGGCCCGCCGCGGGGGACGAGGCAGTCGATGAAGGTGCGCAGCCGCATGAACGCGAGGGCGGTCTCGTGCGACACGTCCTCCACGAGCGCGACAGCGTCCTCGGGGAGCCCGGCTTTGACCGCGGCCCGCTCCAAGAGCGCCACGATGGCACGGTTCGACGCCAGCGCCGAGGACGAGCCCCGCAGGAAGGCGGCGTTACCGGCCTTGAGGCACAGCCCGGCGGCGTCGCTCGTCACGTTGGGCCGGTTCTCGTAAATCACGCCGACGACGCCGAGGGGCACGCGCACCCGCGACACCCGCAGTCCGTTGGGCCGGACCCAACCCTCCACCACCTCGCCAACGGGGTCGGGCAAGGCCGCCACCTTGCGCAGCCCGCCCGCCATGGCCCGCACGCGCCACTCGGTCAGGCGCAGGCGGTCCAGCGCCGCCGGCGCCATCCCCGCCCTCTCTGCCTCTTCCAGGTCGATCCGGTTGGCCTCGACCAGGGCGGCCCACTCCTCTTCGAGCAGGTCGGCTCCCACCCGCAGCACATCGTCCCGCACCGTGCTCGGAGACTGTGCCACCAGGCGCGCCGCCGCCTTAACCCGGCCCGCGAGCTGCTCCAAAGCGGGCGAGGTCATCGCCTCAGCGTACAAGCACCAGGTCATCCCGATGGACGACGACCCGGCTGCGCCGGCCCATCCATTCGGGCGCCGAGTCGGCGGGCAGACGGACCAGGCCCTTGGCGAAGACGTCGCCGTCGGGACCGGCGATCTCGACGGCGTCCTGCGCCCTGAAACCACCGTCGACCTCGGTGACGCCGGCCGCCAGGAGCGAGCGCCCGCGCTCGATGAGCGCGGTGCGCGCCCCCTCGTCGACGACGAGACTGCCTGAGGACCCGAGCGCGAACGCGATCCACAGCTTGCGGGCCGACAGGCGCGCCGACCGGGCCCGGAACACGGTCCCGGCACCCGGTTCGCCGGCCAACGCCGCACTGAGCACGCCGGGCCGGCCGGCGTCGGCGATCACCGTCTCGACGCCCGACCAGGTGGCGATCTTGGCCGCCGCCAGCTTGGAGGCCATGCCACCGCTGCCCGCCGCGCTGCCCGCGCCACCGGCCAACCGCTCCAGCTCGTGGTCGATCTCGACCACCTCCTCAATCAGGGAGGCTTCGGCGTTCCGGCGGGGGTCGGCAGTGAGGAGGCCCGGTGCGTCGGTGAGCAGCACGAGCAGCTGCGCCCCGACCAGGTGGGCCACCAGCGCGGCCAAGCGGTCGTTGTCGCCGAAGCGGATCTCCTCGTCCGCCACCGCGTCGTTCTCGTTCACGATGGGCACGACGCCGAGGTCCACCAGGTGACGCAACGTCCCCCGCGCGTGCAGGTATTGCGTCCGATGCACGAAGTCGAGCGGCGCCAGCAGCACCTGGCCCGCGAGCGCGCTATGCGGGTCGAGCCCGTCCTGCCACAGCCGCATGAGGCGGTGCTGGCCGACAGCGGACACCGCCTGCAGCACGGCGGGGTCGGAGGGACGCCGGTCCCCGCGTGCGAGCGCCGCCCATCCCGCCGCGATGGCTCCCGACGTCACGACCACCACGGTGTGGCCGCCTAGTCGCGCCGCTGCAATCTCGTCGCACAACCGCCGGACCGTGTCCGCCGTGACCGACGACGATCCGAGCTTCACCACCACGATCACGGCGCGTCCTCGCCCCAGGTGAACGTCATGGCTCCCACCGTGACCTCATCGCCGTCACGGGCACCCGCGCGCGCCAGCGCGCGGTCCACACCGAGACGGCGCAGGCGCCGCACGGCCTCGGCCTGCGCCCCGTCGTCGGTGAGGTCCGAGAAGGCGACCGCACGCTCGGCGGCCCGGCCGAGAACCACCCAGGCGCCCGGCCCGGCCCGCTGCACGTCGACGCCTTCGGGCGCCGGGCGGTGGACCACCACCTCGCTCGCCCGCGCCGCGACGGTCGCCGATCGTGCCTCGGCGACCAACGCCGCGAGCCGGTCGACCAGGCCGCGCACTCCGGCCCCGGTCGCGGCCGAGATCACCGTGTCGCAGAGGCGCTCGTCGTCACTCCCGATGTCCACCTTGTTGCCGACGACGAGCCGCGGACGCTCCAGCAACTCGGGGCGGTACGAACCGAGCTCGTTGAGCAGCACCCGGTGCTGGAACGACGGGGTGTCGCCGCCCAAGAGCGGTGCGGCAAGGTCCAAGAGGACGACGAGGACTCGGGCCCGCTCTATGTGGCGCAGGAACCGGTGCCCGAGTCCCTTGCCCGCGGCGGCGCCCTCGACCAGGCCCGGGACATCGGCCAAGACGAACTCGGTCCCGTCCCGTGGCCCGCCGGCACGGACCACACCGAGATGCGGTTCGAGCGTCGTGAAGGGGTAGTCCGCGATCTTCGGCTTGGCCGCGGACACCGTCGCGATGAGGGTCGACTTCCCGGCGTTGGGGAATCCCACCAGGGCCACGTCGGCCATGAGCTTGAGCTCCAGGTCGAGCCAGCGCTCCTGCCCCTTCTCGCCCTGCTCCGCGAACGCGGGGGCTCGGCGGCGGTTCGACAGGAAGCGCGCGTTCCCCCTTCCCCCCTGGCCGCCCTCGGCCACCAGCGCCCGGGCGCCGTCTGCAGCCAGGTCGCACACGACAGCGCCCTTCAGCTCGCGCACCTGCGTCCCGACGGGGACCCGGACCTCCACGTCCTTCCCCTGCGCGCCGTGCCGCCGCTGGCCGGAACCGTGCGTGCCGTCCGTGGCCCGCCGGAACGGGTGGTCCTTGAAGCCGAGGAGCGACGACTCGTTGACCGAGGCCACCACCCACACGTCGCCCCCGCGACCCCCGTCCCCACCGTCGGGCCCGCCCCGGTCGACATGCGCCTCGCGCCGCCACGACACTGCGCCCGCGCCGCCATCACCGGCGCGGGCGTGCAATTGGGCCTGGTCGACGAACCCGGGCATGGCGGAAAAGCCTACGTGAGCTCGGTCGGACCGTTGGTCTCGCGCGGAAGGGAGACCCGCCTGTTCGAAGTCAGGCGATGGCCGCGTCACTGGGAGCTAGAACCATCTGTGCTTGGCTACGGCCGAAAGAAATAGAGGCGATGACTTCTGGACTTGTGATCTTCGACTTCGACGGGACGCTCGCACACCGCCCGGGGTTGTGGAGCCAGTGTCTTGCGGACGCGCTGCAATCGGTCTGGCCGAGCGGCACGGTGCGCGCCGATCAGCTCCGCCCGTACCTGCGTGATGGCTTCCCATGGCATCGACCCGAGCGCTCGCATCCTGAGCTGTCCGATCCCGATGCCTGGTGGGATCAGCTTCGACCGGTCCTGGAAACGGCGTTCTCGGGGGTGCGCCTCCCGGGCGATCTCTTCGATGAGGCCGTCCGCGAGACCCGGCGGCGCTACTGCGATCCCAATCGCTTCGAGGTGTTCCCGGAGGCACCCGTCGCCCTGTCGACGTTGAGAGAGGCTGGCTGGCATACCGCCATCCTGTCGAACCACGTCCCTGAGCTCCCCGACATCGTCGAGGGCCTCGGACTGGCACCCCTCCTCGACGACGTTCACTCGTCCGCCTCGATCGGCTACGAGAAGCCCCACCCCGAGGCGTTCCACCTCGCGCTGAACGGCACGTCCCCCGACTCGGCGTGGATGGTGGGCGACAACGAACACGCAGACGTTCTCGGAGCCCAACAAGTCGGCCTCCGGGCAATCCTCGTACGGAGCCCCGACTCCGGAGTGACCGGAAGACCGGGCGTCACGATCCTGGAGGCGGTCCAGATGATCCTGGCCACCGAGTAATTCGTTCGCGGCAGCGAGAGCAGTGTCAATCAATCCGAACGACACCCGATGACGAGCCCCCGACCGATCAACCCGGTCTCCTCGGTCTGGGTGTGCAGCCCGGCCGCCTCGAATGCATCCACGTAGTCGGCGAGGCTGAACAACCCGAGCTCATGCCGTTCCGTGAAGTGGGTGATGCCCGTCGAACGACCCACCAGATAGTGGGCCTCGAGGACCGAGAGATCTCCTTCCCGCCATGAGCGCATCATCCGCACGACTCGGGTCTCTCCGAGATGGGTCTCTATGACCTGGACGACCCCGTCTCGGAATCCATCGGGCTGGAACCATGGCTCCACGATCAGGACACCACCGGGCCCCAGGTGGCCGGCCATCGCGCCAATCGCGCGGCGCAGCCTCGGTTTCGTGCGGGCGTAACCGATCGACGAGAACAGGCAGGTAATGGCGTCGAAGGTCTCTCCGAGGTCGAAGTTGGTCATGTCGCCTCGGACGAACCGAACCTCGGGGCACCGTCGGGTGGCGATCGCAAGGAGCTCGGGCTCCAGGTCGAGGCCCGCGCAACGGGCCGCGGCCGAGAAGTACTCGAGGTGGCGACCGGTGCCACAGGCCACGTCGAGGAGGGTCCTCGGGTCTGATCCCCGAACGGCGCGCACCCGGTCGAGCACGGCGATGGTCTCAGCCCGATAGTCCTTGCCGACCGCGTCGTAAATGGCGTCGTAGAGGTCCGCAGAGTGATCGAACACGGGGTAACTCCTGGGCGCTACACAGCGGCGAGGAGGCGCCTGGCCCGCTGTCCGACCTCGGTACGCGCCCGTTCGCCGTCGATCATCGTGCAGCGACCCGCATCGACGACACGCTCTCCGGCGACCCAAACGTCGGTCACGAGGTAGCCGGCGCCGGCCCAGACGAGGTGACCCAGCAACTCCCGGTCTGTGACGGAGGGGACGAAGCGGGCGTCGTCCGTACGGAGGCGAACGACGTCGGCCGGCCGGCCGGCTTCGAGCGCGCCCACCGGAAGACCGAGCGCCTCGCCGCCAGCGCGAGTCGCGAGCCGCAGCGCCTCGGCGGAGCTGAGAACCGCCGGATCCGACGCGGTGGCGCGTGCGAGCACCGCGGCGAGCCGCATCTCGTCCCACAGGTGGAGATCGTCGTTGGAGGCAGGTCCGTCGGTCCCGAGTCCGACCCGGACGCCGAGCGCGAGCAGCTCGCGCAACGGGGCCACTCCGGCGCCGAGCTTGCCATTGGAGCCGGGACAATGGGCCACCGCAACGTCGTGGTCGGCGACGAGCGTGCGATCGGAGTCGTCCAGCCAAACGGCGTGCGCGGCGAGCACCCGGCCGTCGAGCGCGCCGACCGATGCCAGCAACGCCGGCGCGCTCATGCCGTGGCGGACCGAGACGAGCTCGCACTCGGCCTCGGTCTCGGACAAGTGGATCTGGAGCAGCGCCTGGCGCCGCTGCGCCTCCCGCGCGATCTGCGCCAGGCCCTCCGGGGGCACGGTGTACACCGCGTGCGGGCCGAACCCGAGGTGCACCCTTCCTTCCCGTCCGTCCATCTCGTCGAAGAACCGGCAGGCTTCGTCCAGGAGTGCCTCCCAGGTGTCGTCCGTGCCGTCTTCGCCGGGCACGTCGAAGATGCCCGGTGTGAAGACGCCGCGGATGCCGGCGTCGACCAGCGCCTCGATGACCGGTGCGGGATGCCGGTACTGCTCGCAGGTCGTCGTGACGCCGTTGCCGAGGAGCTCGGCCGCGCCGAGCGTCATGCCCCAGTACACGTCGTCGTCGCTGAGCCTGGCCTCGCGGGGCCACACGGACTCGCTCAACCAGCGGTCGAGCGGGAGCCCGTCCCCCGCGCTGCGCACCAGGGTCATCGGCGAGTGAGCGTGACAATTGACAAGGCCGGGCATGAGCAAGCCGCCGAGCTCACGCACCTCGGTGCCCGGGGCCGGCGGTTCCTGCCAGGGATCCCCGACCCAGGTGATGACGCCTCCGTCCATTTCGACGGCGCCCGGCAGCAGCAAGCGGTCGTCGGCGTCGATCGTGAAGACGGCGTCCGCCACGAGGCGGAGGGTCACGGTGCGCCGACGAACAGGCGGTCCGAAAGGTCTCGCGGCAACCGGATCGCCGACGCGCCTTCCACGGTCACATCCAGGTTCCCGTCGCCGTCGCGTCCTTCGACACGGGCGACGGCGCCGGGGACGAAGCCGCTCTCGTCGAGCAGAGTGAGCGACCCCAGGTTGAGCTCGACCTCCTCGCTGACCCGGAGGAGGCGCACCCGCTCCCCCTCTGCGACTTCGGCGAGCGGCCGCGTTTGCACGGCCGGCACGGTGGAGTGTGACCCGGGGATCGGGTTCCCGTGGGGACAGGTGGCGGGATCGCCGAGCAACTCGACCAGACGGGCCTCGACGTCGTCGGATATCACGTGCTCCCAGCGCCCGGCCTCCCGGTGCACCTTGTGCCATTCGAGCCCGATGACGTCCACCAGCAGCCTCTCGGCGAGGCGGTGCTTGCGCACCACCTTCTCGGCCAGCCCTCGACCGCTCTCGGTCAGCGAGAGCCGGCGGCCCTCGCGGGACACGTAGCCGTCGTCGATCAGGCGGTCGAGCATCTCCGACACCGACGGGGCGGACCGGCCGAGCCGTTCGGCGATCCTGGCCTGAATCACAGGCACGCCCTCCTCGTCTAGGGCGAGCATGGTCTCGAGGTACTCCTCGACCGGTGGGTGGTACTCCTGCGGCGAGTGCGCGCCGCGCTCAGGCATCGCAATGCCCGTCGGCCGACGGGGGCACGTCGAGCGCGGGGTTGCGGTCGAAGAAGCCGAACGGGATGAGCCAGAAGCCGGTGTACTCCACCGGCATCACCGGCCAATCCTCGGGCCGCGGCACGTGGGTCACGCCGAAGGTGTGCCAGAGCACGACGTCCGTGTCGACGAGCGGCCGGTCCCGCGCCGTCCACGCGGGCAGGCCGGCCCCGCCGGCATGCTGGTTCGGGTAGTCACCGGCGGCCCGGCGCTCGTCGTCGGCGAACGGTGTGACCCACAGGTTGTGAGTTGTGAACGCCGCGCGCCCGGCCACCATGGACCCGGGGTCGGCCAGCAGCGTCGGCGTCGCGGTGGGGAGCAGCTTGTAGGCCGTCGGCTCCCCGACCGCATTGAGGCAGGACCGGTTGGCGATGCGCCAGGTTCGGCTGCGCGCCGGGTCGATGTCGCGCTGGGCCCGGCGCTCGGACTCCAGCAGGGTGACCGAGGTCGCGATCGCATTGCCCAACGGACTTCCCGGCGTGCCTGGCGGCCCCATCCCGACGGCGTCGACCTCGTACACCGCGTTCTCAATGCCGTCGACCTCCATGTCCAAGCGGACGTTGAAAAGATGTTGGTGGTACGGAGCCGCCAGACCTGGCGCGACCATGCTGGCGTGGTCGCCGGGACCCTCCTCGCCCACCGCCATCGGGGACATGATGCCCGTGAGCTTCACCTCGAACTGGAGTGAACCGTCGAGGTAGAAGTACCAGTAGAAGCCGTACTCGTAGTTGCCCACCGTCGAGATGCAGCTGACCACGAGGCGTCGCGATCGTCGCACCTCGGCCCGGCCGGACACCATGTCAGTGTGCTTCCAGAGGATGCCGTAGTCCTCCTCGTGCATGCAGATCGCGTTCTCGCGCGTGTGCGGCTTCCCCCGCTCGTCGGCGAAGACGTTGTCCAGGTAGACGATCTCGCCCAGGCAGTCACAACCTAGAGTCAGCGAATTGGCCAAGCGCCCGAGGCCCCATTCGCCCGCGTCGAACGCGTTCTTCCACGCGTGCATCGGACTGGGATGACCGTAGGGCACCACCATCTCGCTCACAGAGGCGCGGTACAGGATCGGACGGACCCGGCCGCCGTCTTCGTAGCCCACCGTCCAGAGGACCAGACCCTCCAGGGGGTCCATGCCGACGCGGAACGACCACTTCTGCCAGCGCACCAGGTTGCTGTCCAGGCTGAAGCTCGGGCCTTCGGGCTGGGTGATGGTCAACGGCTTCAGGTCGGCGCGCAGGGGGCCGTTGTGCTCCGGGTAGTAGCTGCCGGACTTGGGCGGCAACGGCACCAGGCCGTAGTCCGCGACCTCCAGGACTTCGCCCCGTCCCATGTCGACGAAGGCCAGCAGTCCTTCGAGCGGTCGGGCGTAGCCGTTGTCGTCGGGCGACTCGCGCAGGTAGGCCAAGCAGCGCACGATGCGCCTGCGCTCCTCGTGGGCCAGCCCGAAGTTCCCGGCGGGCCAAGGGTCGATCTGCACGAGCGAACGGTCGACCACGCCCCGCCGGTCGAGCGCGGCATTCCACTCGGCGCTCTCGTGGAGTGCGGTGATGACGCGGACCGATTCTTCGATCTGTAGCGGAGGCCGGACATCGTGCACCACCTCCCAGCGCTCCACCTCCCCTCGCGTGAGAGAGACCTCCACCTCAATGACGTCCGCCTCCGGCCCCTCGAGGAGCACCATGCGCACGGCGCGCTCCGGCGGGCCCTCGGACTCCCCCTGGTCTGCCGCCCGCACGACCTCCTTGGGCGGCTCCCGCAGGCCGATGTACGCGAACAGCAATGCCTCCGGTGGCACGGAGGCCCGCCCGCAGGCGCGCACGATGTCGCGCGCCGCTTTGATCTCCTCGCCGGTCAGAGGGTCGAGCGGGTGCGTAGGCACGGGAGCTGTCATGTGGGGCATCCCGGCCGATGTTATGCGGCCTGGCGCAAACCGCCTCTACCATGCCCCCGATGAGCGACGACCTCGACCGGGCGACCCGCAGTGCCCGCGAGCTGGCCCGGCGTATCGGCATCGACCACCACGACGTGCTCGTCGTGCTGGGCACCGGGCTGTCGGGTGCCGGTGAGATCCTCGGCGCCGACGGCCCCTCCCTTCCGCTCGACACACTCCCCTTCTTCCCGCCCTACGCGGCCACGGGACACCACGCCCAGGGTTGGTCGGTCTGCATCGAGAACCACCGGGTGCTGGTCCTCGGCGGACGCTGCCATCTGTACGAAGGGTTGGCCCCGGCCGAGGTCGTCCACCCTTTGCGGACCGGCATTGCGTCCGGCTGCTCGACCGTCATCCTCACCACCGCCGCCGGCGGGATCCGCGACGACCTGACCACCGGCTCCATCATGGTGGTGGACGACCACCTGAACCTCACTGGGCGCAGCCCGCTCCG
>JBPYFR010000223.1:0-27323 GCA_051985685.1 Acidimicrobiales bacterium | reverse complement strand
GGGCGGCCTTCACGCGCTTCTTCGCCGACCGGGGCCACGTGATCGTGCCCTCGGCCAGCCTGATCCCGCACGACCCGTCGGTGCTCTTCACCATCGCGGGGATGGTGCCGTTCAAGCCCTATCTGTCTGGCGAGGAACCGGCACCCTGGAAGCGGGCAACGTCCATTCAGAAGTGCTTCCGGACCGCGGACATCGACCACATCGGAACTGACACGTATCACTGCACCTTCTTCGAGATGCTGGGCAACTTCAGCTTCGGCGATTACTTCAAGGCCGAGGCGATCCCGCTGGCCTGGGAGCTGCTCACGGAGGTCTTCGGCTTCGACGGCGACCGCCTCTGGGTCACGGTGCACGAGAGCGACCACGAGGCCGAGCAGATCTGGATCGACCAGGTCAAGGTGCGGCCGGAGCGCATTCAGCGCATGGGTGACGAGGACAACTTCTGGGCCATGGGCGAGACCGGTCCGTGCGGACCCGACTCGGAGATCTTCTTGGACAAGGGCGAGGCTTATGGGCACGAGGGCGGACCCAAGCACGGTGGGAGCGACCGTTTCGTCGAGATCTGGAACCTCGTCTTCATGCAGTACAACCGCGACGCCGAGGGCACCCTGACCGAGCTCCCGCGCAAGAGCATCGACACCGGGGCCGGCTTCGAGCGGATCCTGCCAGTCCTCGAGGGGCACGACTCCATCTTCGACACCGAGCTGTTCTCCCCGATCATCGACGCGGCGGCCTCCGTCGTTGACACCGCCTACGGGACCGATGAGCGCAGCGACATCGCGCTGCGGGTCCTGGCCGACCACGGCCGAGCCATGTCGATGTTGGTCGCCGACGGGGTCTTGCCCGCCAACGAGGGGCGGGGCTACGTCCTGCGTCGGGTGGTCCGCCGCGCGGTGATGGCGGTCCGGCGGCTCGGCGTCGAGAAGCCAATCGCCCCGACACTCGTGCACGCGGCGACCGAAGTGCTGGGCGAGGCCTATCCGTCCTTGCGCGCCCAACAGGATCTGGTGGTCAACGTCGTCGCGCGCGAAGAGGCCGGGTTCGATCGCACGCTGAGCGCGGGGCTGAGCCGGTTGGAGGAGGCGTTCGGCACCGGGGAGAAGGTGTTGGGAGGCGATGTGGCCTTCACCCTGCACGACACCCATGGCTTTCCGATCGAACTGACCGAGGAGCTGGCTCGCGACGCGGGCGTGGAGGTGGACCGCGCCGGCTTCGACGCCGCCATGGCTGAACAGCGGGAACGGGCCCGCGCCGCGGCGAAGATGACGCGGGCCGGGGACGAGGCCGCGTACCGCAGCCTGCTCGAACGCGAGGGCCCCACGCCGTTCGTCGGGCGCGGCCTGGAGAACTACGAGGTGCCGGCGCGCGTGGTCGCGGTGCTCCAAGGCGAGGGAGCCGTTGGGGACGAAGGGAAGGTGGGAGACGAATCCGGCCCTCCGGTCGAGATCTTCCTGGACCGGACCCCCTTCTACGCAGAAGGCGGTGGCCAGATCGGCGACACCGGCACCATCGTCACCGAATCAGGCATCGCCGACGTCTACGACACCCAGTACGCCGCGCCGGGGTTGATCGCGCACAAGGCGCGGGTGAGCGGCGAGCTCGCGGCCGGACAAGACGCTCTCGCCACGATCGACGGCGAGCGCCGGGAGGCGATCCGGCGCAACCACACCGCGACCCACCTTCTCCATGCAGCGCTGCGATCCGTGCTGGGCGACCACGTGCGCCAGCAGGGGTCACTCGTGGCGCCGGACTATCTGCGCTTCGACTTCTCCCACCACGCCCAGCCGACGGCGGCCGAGCTGGAAGAGGTGTTCGCACGCGCCAACGACGCGGTCCTGACCGACGTGCCCGTCGAGACGACGGAGACCACGCGTGAGGAGGCCGAGAGGATGGGGGCTATCGCGTTCTTCGGCGACAAGTACGGCGCGTCGGTGCGCGTCGTGCAGGCGGGGCCCGTGTCACTCGAGTTCTGCGGCGGCACGCACGTCGACTCCCTTGGTCAGATCGGGCCGATCACGTTGCTGTCGGAGGGGTCAATCGGGTCCAACACCCGGCGACTCTTCGCCCTCACGGGGAAAGCGTCGCTGGCGCGGGCAATCGAGCGCGAACGGCTCGTCCGTTCCGCCTCGGAGCTGCTTCGCACCGAGCCCGAAGAGCTGCTGGCCGCCATCGGCCGGGTGACGGAGCGTCAGCGTGAGACGGAGAGGCAGCTCTCGGCACTGCGCCAGCAGTCGAGCGAGGTCGAGGCGTCAACGCTTGCAAAGAGCGCCGGCGCGGCCGATGGCTTGGTGGTGGCGCGGCGGGACAAGGTGGAGCCGAATGAGCTGCGGTCGTTGGCGCAGGCGGTCCTGCGCCACGACGGCGTCGGTGCGGTCGTCTTGGCCGGCTCGCCGGACGGATCGAAGGTCGCGATCGCAGTCGCCACCGGCGGGACACCGGACGCGGTGCAGGTGGTCCGGACGTTGGGCGCTCTGGTGGGCGGTGGCGGCGGCGGATCGGCCGAGGTGGCGCTGGCCGGGGGGAAGGACCCGTCGCAGATCGACGCCGCGCTGGACGAGGCCCGGCGACTGCTCTCCGCGTGAGCGAGAACGGGTCCGGGCCGGTGGCGCCCGGCGACCCCGAGCGCGAGCGCAGCCGCGGCCATGGCCGTGTGGCTGCGTTGGATCTCGGGGGACGGCGCATCGGTGTTGCGTTCAGCGACAGCCGGCGCACCATCGCGAGCCCCTGGGGGACGATCGAGCGCACCGGTGACGCCGTTCGGGATCGAACCGCGGTGGTGCACGCGGTACGCGAGGTCGAAGCGTCGACAGTGGTCGTCGGGCTGCCGCTCAACCTCTCGGGCGACGTCGGCGCGGCGGCGCGGGCGGCGCTCGATGAGGTGGCCGCGCTGCGTCAAGAACTGGAGCCCCTCGGCGTCACGGTCGAGACGGCGGACGAGCGCCTCACCACAGTCGAGGCGCAGCGCAACCTGCGCGCAGCGGGGCGCACCGGCAAAGCTTCCCGTTCGGTCATCGATACTGCGGCGGCCATGGTGTTGCTCCAGGCGTGGTTGGACCGGGCGTGAGCGACCCGCGCCAGCCCCACGATGTCGAGCGACCGGGCTCCGGCGAAGCAACGCGCACGGACGAGCATCGGTTCGACGATCTCGGGGCAGAGGATGCCAAGGCGACATCGAGAGGGGCCGGCCGCGAAAGGAGAGGCGCCCGCGTGCTGCTCCGGCGCCGCACGGTCGCCTTCGTCGGGGCGATCCTGCTGGTCATCGTCCTCGCCTTCACGCTCTGGTACCAGTTGGAGTCGCGGGCCCTCGGGCCGGAGGGCCCACAGGTGGTGGTCACCGTCGAGAAGGGCGAGTCCTTCGACTCAATCGTCTCCTCGTTGAGCGCGAACAAAGTGATCGGGAGCTCCCTGGCCTTTCGCGTCTCGGATGTGATCCACGGCACGCCCCAAGTGGTCCCCGGGAGCTACGCACTGCACGAGAACATGGCGTTTTCCGAAGTGCGCGCGGCCCTGGCGGCGGGGCCCAACGTCTTTCCCGTCGTGGTGGGCCCGGGGTACACCCTGCGCGAGATCGCCCTGAGGGTGGACGGTCTACCCGGGCATGCCGCGGGGGGTTTCGAAGCGGCCGCGTCCAGCGGAGCCGTGCACTCCGTCTTCTCGCCGCCGGGGTCGAACAACCTGGAGGGGATGCTCGGCACCGGGACTTATCCGGTCTTCCCGGGGGAATCCGACACGACCGTTCTGCGGCAGATGGTGCAGCGGTTCGACCACGACGCGCAGGCCGCCGGATTGAGCACGGCCTCGGCCGCGGCGCAGGGGATGACGCCCTATGAGGTGATCACCGTGGCGTCGGTCGTGGAGAAGGAGGGCTACTACCCCAAGAACATGCCCAAGGTGGCGCGGGTGATCTACAACCGCCTGGCGCGGGGAATCGCCCTTCAGATGGACTCGACGGTTCTGTACGCGCTCGGTCGGGACGGCGGGCCGGTCACGGCTCAGGACCTGAAAGTCCAGTCCCCTTACAACACCTACCTCACCGTTGGATTGCCGCCGACGCCGATCTGTATGCCTTCGACCGACGCGCTGTCGGCGGCCGTCCACCCCCCGCCCGGCGCGTGGCTCTACTTCGTCCTGGTCTCGAAGGACGGCACGCTCGCCTTCTCCGACACGCTCGCCCAACAGCAGGCGAACGAACAGTTGGCGAAGTCACGTGGGCTCTGACGAGCACCACCGCCCGCCGCCGACCACCATGGCCGGGGCGCGGGACCTGGTCGGCCCTGACGTAAGGCTGGTGGGGGTCATCGGGAGCCCCGTCGCACACTCGCTCTCCCCGCTTCTGCACGACGCCGCGTTTGCGGCCATGGGTCTGCGTGACGCCTGGCGTTCCTTCGCGTTCGAGGTGCCGCCCGGACGGGCTGCCGGCGCCTTGGACGAGATGCGACGGGCCGACATCGCGGGCCTGTCGGTCACAATGCCGCACAAGGCCGCCGTCGCCGCACTCGTGGATGAATCGAGCCCGGTGGCCCGTCGCCTGGGCGCCGTGAACTGTGTGACCAACCAGCGAGGCATCCTCCTCGGCGCCAACACAGACGGGGAGGGCTTCATTGCGTCGCTGGCGCGGGGCGCGCGCTTCGACCCTGCGGGCCGCCGTTGCCTGGTGGTGGGAGCGGGTGGGGCGGCGCGGGCCGTCGTGCTGGCGCTGGCCGACGCCGGTGCCCGACAGGTGGTCGTCGTCAACCGGACGCCTGGACGGGCGGTGGAGGCCGCCGAGCTGGCGGGTGCGGCCGGCTCGGTGGTGGACCCGGCCCAAGGCGAGGGCGCGTTGCGTGAGGCCGTGGCGGGGGCGGACTTGGTGGTCAACGCGACGCCGGTCGGGATGACCGGATTCGCCGAAGCAGGGCGCGGCGAGGCGCAATGGTTTGTGGCTCCCGAGTCGTTGCGAGCCGGTCAGGTAGCGGCCGACCTGGTCTACTCGCCCCGACCCACGCGCTGGCTCG
This sequence comes from Acidimicrobiales bacterium, assembly GCA_051985685.1. Taxonomy (GTDB): domain Bacteria; phylum Actinomycetota; class Acidimicrobiia; order Acidimicrobiales; family RAAP-2; genus Bog-473. The sequence continues at coordinate 22,329 of JBPYFR010000223.1, read as the reverse complement.
CCGTGGCGGCCGACGCCGGTGCGAGGACGCTCGACGGGCTGGGCATGCTGGTGCACCAGGCCGCCGCACAAGTGGCGCTCTGGACCGGTTTCGAGGCACCGGTGGCGGCGATGTGGGAGGCGGGGGAGAGAGCGCTGCCGCCGGGCCGCTGAAGTCGTTCTGGGCGATCGGCCGTCGGCTCCGATCGGCGCCCCCCGTCAGGTTCAGGAAGCGACTCCGGCCGGCCAGAGGCCGGCGCGGGCGAGCGCAGCGACGGCTTCCTCGCGCAATGCGCAGGTGAGCGCGTCACGCTGGGACGGCACGGTGAGGAGCATGACGCGCAGCGTGATCGTGGACGCGTCGGCATTTTCGATGCCGACGAGCCGCGGTGGCTCGGTGATGTGACCGGCGAACGCAGGGCTCTCTGCTACCCGGTGGGCCGCGTCGCCCACGAGCTGACGGACCGAGTCGAGATTCGCGGCCGCGCCACCGGGCAGGTTCAGGTCGACGACGGCACGGGCCCAGCCCCGCGAGAGGTTGCCGATCAGGCGGATGTCCCCGTTGGGTATGACGTACACGGTGCCGTCGACGCCGCGGAAACGGGTCAACCGCATCGTGACCTCCTCGACGACGCCCGTCACCCCGTCCACCGTGATGGAGTCGCCCACGTTGTACTGGTCTTCCATGGTCATGATCACACCGGAGAAGTAGTCGCGCACGATCTGCTGCAGCCCGAAGCCAAGGGTGGCGCCGACGATGGCGGCGCTGGCGAGCAGTGGCGTCAGGTTGATGCCGAGCATCCCGAGGACGATGGCGGCGGCTACCACGAACACGAACGCTCGCCAGATGTTGGCCACTATCCCCGACATGGTGTGTACCCGGGCTCCCGCCCTCGACGACCGCGACCGGTACGCGGTTTGGTTGGCGATGCGCTCCAGCGTCCGCCGGATCACCCTGGCGCCCAACCAGGCCAAGAGGAGTGCCACCCCCACCACGAACAGGATCGCGAGCGGGCGGATGATGAGGTCGGTGACCGTGGACGCCGTGTCTGGACTGACGCCCAACTTGACCAAGAGGTGGTAGAGCCAGCCCCCGCCCTCGGTCACCGCGGCCACCAGGACAGGGAGCGGCGCCAAGGGGGGTGGGGTCATGGCCGGTATTCTGTCCCCGAATCAGTGCTATGACCACACTGGCCCGAACAAGCGTTGCCGCCCGCCGCAAGGGGCCCGCCATCGACGTCTTGCTCATTTTGGCCACGCTGACCGTGGCGGTGCTCGGCGTCATCATGGTCTACACGGCGACGCGCGGCACGTTGCTGGCACAGGGGGACGACCCCAGGACGTTCCTCAAGAAGCAGGGCCTTTTCGTCGTGCTGGGGTGCATCACCATGGTCGCGTTCGCGGTCTGGGACTACCGTCGCCTGGAGCCGCTGACCACGCTGGTGTATTGGCTGATCGTGGTGGCTCTTCTCGGTGTGTACGCCGTCGGGAGCAGCGCTCAAGGGGCGGCGCGTTGGTTCAGCGTCGGCCCACTGCAGCTCCAGCCGTCCGAGTTCGCCGTGCTGGCGCTGATCTTGTCCGTGGCCTCCTATTGCGCGCGACGCGAAGAGGACGGACTCGCCTGGCGCGACGTCATCCGGCTCCTCATCATGGCGGGCATCCCGATCGTGCTGGTCCTCATCCAGCCCGACCTGGGGACGGCCATGATCATGGTGATCGTGCTGCTGGTGATGCTGGCTGTCGCCGGACTGCCCATCCGCATCCTCGTCATGTTGCTCATCGGCACAGTTCTGGTCGTGCTCGTCGCGGTCAAGGGTGGGTTCCTGCACCACTACCAGGTCGCCCGGCTGACCACCTTCTTGAATCCGAGCACTAAGAGCAACAACCCCTACGTGCAATCCGCCATCTACAACCTGCAGGAGGCGAAGAACGCCATCGGTTCGGGCGGTCTGTTCGGCGCAGGCATCGGGCACGGTGCGCAGACCAACCTCGGCTACGTGCCCGAGCAGCAGACCGACTTCATCTTCACGGCGGTGGCAGAGCAGCTCGGATTCGTCGGTGCGGTGGGTGTGCTCTCGCTCCTGGGGATCATCGCTTGGAGGGTGCTGCACACCGCGATCGTTGCTCGGGACATCTTCGGGCGCCTCATCTGCGCCGGTCTGTTCGCGTTCATCGCCTTCAGCGTGTTCCAGAACGCGGGCATGACGATGGGCATCATGCCCATCACCGGCATCCCGCTGCCGTTCGTCAGTTATGGCGGCACCGCGGTGATCGTTTTCTTCTGTGCGATCGGGTTGACCCTCAGTGTCAACGCGCGCCGGAGATACCGTTGACCGACTTGCAGCCCGAGGCGGCGCCCTCGGGCCCGGCCGTCTCGCAGACCCCTGCCTCCGACATACCGACCTCCGACGCCGCGGCATCGGAGCCAAACACATCGGACATCAACTCATCGGAAACTGAGGCATCGGACACCGAGGCATCTGACACCGAACCAACGGACACCGCGGCCTCGGCCACATTCCGTGTCATGGACGTGGAGGACGTCTCGATCGACCTCCCGTCGCAGTACCCGTCGGTGACACTGGTGGAGTCGGAGCCGCCCATGCGGACGCTCGTCTTCCCGGTCGGGATGACCGAGGGGACGGCCATGGCTCAGGCCCTGCGCCAGATCAACGTGCGCCGACCCATGACCCACGAGCTATTCATGCACGTGTTGCAGCGGGCCCGGATCGAGGTGGTCGCCGTGCGCTTGGTGGGCCGGGAGGAGGGGACGTACCTCGCCGAGATCGACCTCATGACCCCAGGCGGCCGTGAGCAGGTCGACTGCCGTCCCTCCGACGGCATCGTGCTGGCGTTGCGCATGCCGGTGCCCGCGCCGATTCTGGCCGACGAGCGTCTCCTGGAGGAGACCGGCGACGTTGCGCCGATTTGACCCGACCGAGAAGGGACCGACGGCCTCGACAGCGCCTTGGGCGCGCGACCGCCGCGCGATCTGATCAGATCGGGTCATGACGGTCATCAAGATCAACGCCATCACCGTGCCCGAGAACGCCGGAGACGAGCTGGCGCGCCGGTTCGCCGCGCGCGCCGGCGCCGTCGACGACCAAGAGGGCTTCGAGGGCTTCGAGCTGCTCCGACCCACCGACAACCGCGTGCAGTGGCTCGTCGTCACCCGCTGGCGAGACGAGGAATCGTTTCAGAAGTGGGTCGCGTCACCGGCCTTCGCCCACGGCCACGCCGGAGCCGATCGGCCCTCGCCCCACGGCGGGCCGGTGTCGGTGAGCTCGGAGCTGTGGTCCTACGAGGTGGCGGGCGGGTCGGCACCCGGGTCGTCGCCCTGAGGCCAGCGGCGGGATCCGCGGAGCTGGGGAACGCCGGTTCTAGCATTCGGAAAGCTCACGAGGTTCTCGAGTCCGCGTGAGCCACGGGGGGCGATCCGATGACGCCAGACCGGCAGGCTGCACAGCCGGTGACCACGCAGGAGATGGACCTGCACCGGGACACGATTCTCGGCCACCGCTTCATGATGCGGTTCTCGGAGGACACGCTCAGACATCGGCCTCTCTGGATCCGGGTGATCATCGAGTTCTTTGGGGACGTTCGTCCTCGTGACGGTGGCCGCCGGCTCCGGTGTGATCAACCACTACACCGGCGGCGGCCCGATCAGTCGGACGGCCGCAGTGATCGCGCCGGGTGCGGTCGTGATGGCGATGATCTACGCGCTCGGCCCGCTGTCGGGCCTCCACATCAACCCGGCGGTCACGCTCGCGTTCACCGGGCGGAGGGTCTTCAAGCCTGCGTGGGTCTTGCCGTACTTCGCGGCCCAGTTCGCCGGCGCGATCTGCGCGGGGTTGTTCCTCCAGGGCATGTTCAGCCATGTCGCAGCGGGCGGCACCTATCCGATTTCCAAGCCAGGGGGTGACTGGCGGTCGCTGGTCATGGAGATCGTGCTCACGATGATTCTGGTCACCGTGATCCTCAACACCGCCACCGGCTACCGCAGCATCGGCCATAATGCAGCGCTCGCCGTGGGCTCGACGGTCGCCCTGCTGGGCCTGTTCGCGAGCCCGATCAGCGGCGCCTCCATGAACCCGGCCCGCTCTCTGGGGCCCGACATCGCGGCCTGGGACTTCACCGGTTGGTGGGTCTACGTGGTCGGACCGGTCGCGGGCGCCGCCCTCGCCCTCATCATCATCGTCCTGGTCCGGGGGCGCCCCGACACGGCGGAGCGTGAGGCCGCCGAGGGCGGAGAGCTGCCGCTCGCGCGCTGAGCCACCATCGCGCCGACGGTCAGATTGCGCTACCGAGCGGGCGGCTGCGGGCGGCTACGGGCGGCCAGGGGCTCCGTCGTCAGCGCGCCGGCACCATGGGTCGCTCGCCGGGGCCGGCCGCTGCGCCGACGGCGAGCATCTCTCGCTGAGCCTTGGCGCCTTCGTCCGAGATTCGCAGGAGCAACGCGATGAGGATGTAGTTGGCCAACAACGACGAGCCGCCATACGCCACGAACGGGAGGGTGACGCCGGTAAAGGGCAACAGGCGTACCACACCGGCCATGATGAAGAAGGCCTGGAAGCCCACGATGAGCGTCAAGCCGGTCGCCATCAGCCGGGAGAAGTCGGAGCGAGCCGTCTGTGCCACGCGGAAGCCGGCGCCCACCAACAGGATGAAGGCCATCACGACGGCCACACCGCCGACCAGGCCAAGCTCGGTTCCGATGCCCGCGAAGATCATGTCGCTCGTGAGCTCGGGGATGTTGCCGGCGAGGTGGTCGAAGCCCAGGCCGGTCCCGCCGACGCCACCCGTGCCCATGCCGAACCAGGCCTGGGCCAGCTGGCCGGGGGCAACGCTCGTCTGGGACGGCCACGGGTTCTGCCACTGCTCGACCCGAAAGTGCACTTGGCCGAAGTAGCGCGCCGCCACGAAGGCGCCCACGCCGAAGAGCACCAGCCCAAGGACCAGGTATCCGACGCGCCCGGTGGCGATCCACAACAGTCCGATGAAGAGGACGAAAAGAAGGGCCGCGAACCCGATGTCGTCCTCCAGCCCGATGATGGCCATGGCGGCACCCCAGGCCACGAGGATCGGGAGAAGGGGCCGAGGGTCGAGGAAGAGCCGGTTGCCGATCTGCGCGGTCGGGATGGAGAGCAGCTCCTTGTTTTCCGCGAAATAGGAGGCGAAGAAGATGCAGAGAAGGATCTTCGAGAACTCCACCGGCTGGAACGAGATGCCGCCGACGTGGACCCACAGGCGAGCCCCACCAATGGGAGAGAAGAAGAGAGGCGCCACCAGGAGTGCGCCGGCCAAAAGGAGCAGGAGGTAGCGATAGCGCTCGAGGTCGCGTGAGTAGCGGACCACGAGCAGGGTCAACACGTAGAGGCCAATGCCCATAGCGGCCCAGCCCGCCTGAATCTTCGCCTCAGGGGGGTTCCAGCGGGCGATGATGACGTAGCCCAGGCCGTTGAGCAGCGCGGCGAGCGGGAGGATGACCGGGTTGGCGTCGGGTGCGAGCCACCGGTTGGCCAGGTGCGCGAGAAGGGCGAGTCCGACAACGATGCCGAGGAAGGCCCCGATGTTGTCGGGGATCTTGGATTTCTGGCCCAACGAGGCGATGACGTAGAGCGCGACGATCAACCCCGTGCCGAAGAGCAGCAGCCCCAGTTCCGTGCGCCTCTTCGGCTTGGGCCCGAACTTGTAACGGGGCAAAGACCTGCGGCGGGCTGGCGGGGGCACCGGGCCGCATCGTAGTGGGGAGGGGTAGGATCGAGGGTGACGCATGGGCCCATCGCCGAGGGTCCTGGCCGTCGCCTCGTCCATGACACAGACCGAGCCTCAGCGTCCATGACACAGACCGAGCCTCAGCGTCAACCCCAATCGGAGCCTCCAGGTCGGGCAACGGCCGCCGGAACCAAGCTGCAGCCGCCGGCGGACTCGGGCAACGATCGAGGGGCCGCCGTCGTCGAGCACCCCGGGCCCGAACCGGTCACGCCGCCGACGTACCAGCAGATCGAGGCCTTCGGCTATCAGCGCTTCACCAACCGGGAGCAGTCCCGCCTCGATTTCGGTGCCCGACTGCTGGACCTGGCCGAAGACGACGGGCAGCCCCTCATGGAGCGCACGAAGTTCCTGGCCATCTTCTCCGAGCTGCTCGACGAGTTCTACCAGATCAGGGTGGCCGCGCTCGAGGACCAGGTCGCGGCAGGGGTGCGCACCCGCTCCGTCGACGGGCTGAGGCCCGGTGAGCAGCTCGTCATGATCCGGGGCTGGGTCGAAGAGCTGGTGCGGCGCCAGGATCACATCTTCTTGAACCAGATCGTCCCGGCGTTGGCCGAAGCCGGCATCCGCCTCTCCAGCTGGTCGTCGCTCGATGACGACGATCGCGAGCACATGGTGGACGTCTTCGAACGCCAGATCTTTCCCGTCCTCACGCCGCTGGCCGTCGACCCGGGCCATCCCTTCCCCTACATCTCGAACCTGTCCCTCAACCTCGTGGTCGAGGCTCACGATCCGGTCACCGGCGAACGACGCATCGCGCGGGTGAAGGTCCCTCCCGTCTTGCCCCGGTTCGTCGTCATGCCCGACGGGGAACGCTTCGTCCCGCTCGAGCAGGTCATCGCGGCCCACCTGGATTCCCTGTTCCCGGGCATGACGATCGGCCATCACCACGCGTTCCGGGTCACGCGCAACGCCGACTTGGCCCTCGAGGAGGACGAAGCCGACGACCTGCTCGTCGCGATCGAGATGGAGCTGCGACGCCGCCGCTTCGGCAAGGCGCTGCGCCTCGAGATCGAGGCGGACACCGGACAGGAGATCGTCGATCTGCTCGCCAGCGAGCTCGAGGTCGGGCGCGACGGCGTGTTCCGGGTGGCGGCACCGTTGGACTTGAGCGGGTTATGGGGTGTGTACGCGCTCGACCGGCCCGACTTGCACGGGGAAACGTGGACGCCCATGACGCCGCCCCGGCTGGCCACCGCGGCCAACGAGCCGACCGAGCTCTTCGCCATGTTGCGCGAACGCGACGTGCTGGTGCACCACCCGTACGACTCCTTTGCCACTTCCGTCGAGGCCTTCGTCGCACAGGCTGCCGGTGACCCCGCCGTGCTCGGTATCAAGCAGACGCTCTACCGCACCGGTGGGGACAGCCCGATCGTGCAGTCGCTGATCGAGGCGAGGGAGAACGGCAAAGAGGTGGCCGCCATCGTCGAGCTCAAGGCTCGATTCGACGAGGAGGCCAACATCGGCTGGGCCCGAGCGCTCGAAGAGGTGGGCGTCCACGTGGTCTACGGCATCGTCGGCCTGAAGACGCACTCGAAGACCGCGCTCGTGCTGCGCCGCGAAGAGGATGGTGTCCGCACCTACTGCCACGTCGGCACGGGCAACTACAACTCCAAGACGGCGCGCATCTACGAGGACATCGGGCTACTCACGTCCGACCCCGAGATCGGCGCCGACGTGGTCGAGCTCTTCAATTACCTCACCGGCTTCTCGCGCCACGGCGACTACCGGCAGATCCTGGTGTCGCCGGTCACGGTGCGCAAGCAGATCACCGCGATGATCGAGGAGCAGGCCGAGGCGGGCCCCGAGGGCCGCATCGTCATGAAGCTGAACGGGCTGACCGACGCCGCCATGATCGACGCGCTCTACCGGGCTTCCGGCGCCGGCGTGGAGATCGACCTCGCCGTGCGCGGCCTTTGTCGCCTGCGCCCGGGCATCCCCGAGCTCTCCGAGCACATCCGCGTCCGTTCCATCGTCGGAAGCTTCCTGGAGCATTCGAGGATCTACCGCTTCGGCGGCGCCCCTGCCGATCCGGCGGCCGGACCCGGCCTCCCCTTGAAGCTCTACATCGGTTCGGCGGACCTCATGGGGCGCAACCTCGACCGTCGCATCGAGGTCGTGGTGCCGGTGCACGACCACGGACTGCAGGCCCGGCTTTTCGAGGTGCTCGATCTGGTCATGGCCGACGACACCAACGCCTGGGAGCTCGGGTCGGACCGGCGCTGGCGCCGGGTGCCCAACGAACACGGCGTGAGCTCGCAGGAACAGCTGAAGGAGCTGGCCAGGCAGCGGGCCCGCCGCCGGCTCGACTCGGACCTCCGCGTCGCCGAAGGCGACGACGCACGATCGCCGGTCTAGAGAACGTTCATCGCCGGCACACGCGCCGGTACGATAGATGTACATGGCCACCGCTTCACTCTCGGGGTCGATGCGCGCGATCGCATCGGCGCGCGGGTGGGGTTGGCCCGTGCTGTCCGCGGCCGTGGCCTTCACCGGCGTCACCATCCTGGCCGTCGTGCACCCGCAGGTCGACCTCAGCACCTATCTGCTTGGCGGTGCCCACGCGCACGCGAGTGACCTCTTCACCGTCACCTATCCGCCCGACCACCTCGGGTTCACCTATCCACCCTTCTCGGCGTTGCTGTTCTCGCCGTTCGCGCATCTGCCCGTGCGCGTCTGCGAGGTCGCCTTCTCGTGGCTGAACCTCGCGGCCGTGCTTGCGCTCATCGTCGTGTGCTTGCGGGCGGTGTGCGCATCGATGGAGAAGCGAACGGTGTTGTGGTGGTCGCTCGCGCTCCTGGTGCCGGTGATCATGCTCGACCCGGTCCGCCAGACGTTCCTGCTCGGGCAGGTGAACATCATCCTGGCGCTCATGGTGGTCGCGGACATGACCCTCGACCTCCCGCTGCCCCGCGGGGTGCTCGTGGGGCTGGCCGCGGCCATCAAGGTGACGCCGGCCATCCTGATCCCGTACCTGTTCCTGACCCGCCAAGGGCGCTCGGGCCTGCGGGCCATCGGCTCGTTCTCTGCCGCTGCCCTCGTCGCGGTCGCGGTCTCGCCGGCGAACTCGTGGTCGTACTGGACGCATTACATCAAGGATCCGAGCCGGGCGGGGATGCTGTCGTGGATCGGCAACCAGGGATTGATCGGCGCGTTCGAGCGGATGGCCGGACGCATCGTGACGACACCGACGACGTTCCTGATCGTCGCGACGGTGGGGGCGCTGGGGGTGGCCATCGCGGCCGTCGCGTACCGGCGGCGCTCGCCGGTGCTGGGCCTGCTCGTCGTGGAGGCCACGGAGTCGCTGGCCAATCCCGTCTCGTGGTCGCACCACTTCATTTGGGTGGGTCTGCTCATCGCGTGGCTGGCCCTGGCCGACGACCGTCCCCGTCACGGGGAATGGTGGGCGCTCGCGGTCGCCGTGCTGTTCTGGTCCGCGCCACCCTGGTGGGCACCGCACGGTCCTGGGATCATCTTCGCCGGCCGGGGCTGGCTCATCCCGCTGTCCGATTCCTACGTGCTGCTCTTCATCGTGCTGATCGCCGCGGCGGGGGTGCGGGTCTGGCGTTCGCCGGTCGAGCGTCGTTTCCCGCGGCGCGCGATCGCGCCGTCGGGCGCCTGAGGCCTCAGGCGAGGGGTCGCGGGCCCGGCACGGACGAGAGCACTTGGAGCCGCGATCCGGGGTCGAGTGGGTTGCCGGTTGACGCGACCGAGCGCACCGGTCGCCACCCGGTCACGACCATGAGCTTGTCGGGGTCGCCGGGACGGAGCTCGTTGCCCCGTGCCATACCAGCCATCTTGAAGAGGGGGCTCGAGGCAGTGCGGAGGGCCCGGGCGAGGCCGACCACCTCTGGGGCGACGCGGAAGGTGGCGACCAGCACCGTCCCGTCCGGGGCGCGGTCTCGCACCGTGCGGCACACCGACGCCACCAGCTCGAGCGTCAGTTGGACGAACCACCCGTCGCACACGAAGAGGGAGGCGCGTGTCGGGTCGTGGCCGGCCGTCGTGAGCGCGTCCCCGAGATCGGTGGCTAAGGGATCTGTCGCCACGTAGGTCACGTCGCACGGCTCGATCCCAGCGGCAGCGAGGCGCGCGCGCTTGTCCGCCAGGGCGCGGGAGTGATCGACCTCGTACCACCGGGCCGCGCCGCGGAACCGGATGGCCCGCCCGTCGTAGCCGGCCCCGAGAAGGACCACCTGATCGGTGCCGCGTCCGATGGCTCGTGCCACCTCGTCGTCGACCGCCCTGGTCCGCACCGCAATGCCGGCTCTGCGCCCGATCGGTATCGCGAAGTTCGCGAAGTTCCTGGCCACGTCGCGCTGGAGGCGGCGCTCCCCTGCGAGATCAGCGCCGGGCGTCGAGGGCCGGGTCCGTCCGAGCCGGACGCGCTGGGCGGCGACCCAGCGGTCGCTCAGAGAAGGCCGGCCGGCGCGCACAGGAGCGCTTGAGGTCAGGGCGTGACCGCGTTGGCCCCCGCGCCCGCCTCCGCCTCTGCTGTCGCCCTCGAGCGGGCGAGACGCAAGGAGAGGTAGGACACCCCGCCGAAGGGGATGGGCAGCCAGAAGTTCACGAGGCGCCAGCTCAGGACGCCCGCCGCCGCGACACCACCGGGGACGCCGAACCCTTTCAGGACCGCGACAATGGTCAGTTCCACGACGCCCAGGCCGCTCGGGGTGATGGGGATGACGGCCAGGATGTTGGCGAGTCCGTAGGCGACCAGCACATCGATGGGCGAGACAGGCGCGCCGAAGGCGAGCAGGAAGACCCACAGCGAGGCGGCGTCGAGCAGCCAGTTGGCGGCAGCCCAGATCCCCGCCCGCGTCAGCAGCTCCGAGCTGGAGAAGAGGATCTTCATCCGGTCGGCCACCTTCTGCACCAACGAGGTCACCGTCTCCGCCCGTACGAAGGGCAGACGGTCAGCCACCCGACCCAGGAAGACGGCCGCCTGCCGCTCGCCCCTCGTGAGGAAGAAGACCAGCGCGGCGAAGATCGCCAGCAGGAGGACGCCCAGGATCGCCGCGAACCCGTACGCCGGGTTGTAGCCCTGCAGAGGGATGGAGATCAGCAGCGCGAGCCAGAAGATCGCGTTGAGCACGACGGCGGAACCGATGCCTTGCGCGGCCAACCCGAACGCGGCCGTGCTTCCCGGCACGTTCGACTCGGTCAGGAGCCGGTAGCTCGCGGCGGTCCCCGGGACGGTGCCTCCCGGGAGGGTGTGGCTGATGGCAAGGGCCCACATGTTGATGCGGAAGATCCGGAACCGGGGCGGCGCGCCCGGAGAGAGCACGGTGTGGGTCACTTCGGCGTATGCCACCAGGGCGGCCACCTCCAACAGCGTCCCGAGGATCAGCCAGAGGAAGTTCAGGTGACTGAGGTGATTGAACTCCCTTCGGGCGCTGGCGAACTCGGGGAGAAGGATGTACTCGCCCACGAAGAAGAGCAGGAGGACCATCAGCGCGATCTTCACGTTGCGCGGCAGCCAGCGACGCTTCGGGCCCGGCGAGGGAACCTCCCCGCGCTCCTCCTTCTCGACCTGGTCCATCGTCTTCATGCTTGCACGTCCCCCTGTCGAGAAAGCGCCTCTTGGGGGGGTGGAAGTGTCAAGCTGGTGTCCCATGGCCGACGAGCCTCCCGGTACCTGGCGATCGAAGCTTTCGGGGAGTGCGGAGCGGCGGGGAGTCCCGCTCGCGACGATCGTGGTGGCAGCCGCGGTCGTGATCGGGCTGCTCGACCTCAACGCCGCTCTGATCGTCGGGCTCTGGGTTCTGCGGAGGATCCTGCTCTTCGTCTTGATCGCCTTCTTCTTCACGCTCCTCTTGACCCCAGCAATCCGCTTGCTTCGCCGGCGGCTCGGGATGACGCACGGCGGGGCCACCTTGACCGTGTTCCTCCTGGGCGTGCTCGTCCTCCTCGGCCTGGTCTACCTGTTCGTCGAGCCGCTCGTGACCGCGGCGGTGCACTTCGGTCACCAGGTCCCGACGCTGATCCGCGAGGCGAAACACGGCCACGGCCCGTTGGGCCGGCTCGTCTACCGGCTCCACCTGCAGAAGTACCTCTCGGAGGGATCGGCCAAGCTCACGTCGCAGCTGGAGAAGGTGCTGAAGCCGGCCACCGCGTTCTCTGTCGGCGCCGCTGCCGTCTCGTCCCTCGTCACTATTACGACGATCGCCGTGCTCACCTTCTTCTCCATGCTCGAGGCGCCTCGCCTCTGGCATGGATTCCTCCAGATGTTCAGGCCCGAGACGAGCGAGCGGGTTCGGCGCGTGGTCGAAGATGCCGTGCAATCGGTCACCGGCTACATGCTGGGCAACGCGCTCACGTCGGTGATCGCCGGCGTCATCGTGGGGATCACGCTGGTGATCCTCGGAGTGCCCTTCGCTGTCCTCCTCGGCGTGTGGGTCGCCGTCGTCGACTTGCTGCCGCTGGTCGGGGGGCTCTTGGCCGGTGTGCCGGTCGTGATCATCGCTGCCATCCACTCGATACCCGCCGGGATCGTCATGCTCGTCGTGTTCCTCGTGTACCAGCAGATCGAGAATCACGTCCTGAACCCGATCGTCATGAGCAAGACGGTGCGGCTGAACCCGTTCTGGGTGCTGCTGGCGGTGCTCGTGGGCGCGACCCTCGGTGGGAGGGTCGGCGGGGGTCTCGGGACGTTCGTCGGCGCGCTCATCGGGATTCCGATCGGTGGAATGGTGCAGGTGATCGTGCGCGAGTTGCGGCGGGGGCCCGGCGCCGCGGGGGAGCCGCCTCCGGAGGCCGAATCGGTCGCCGCCGGGGAGCCGACCACCTGAACACCCTGGCCCTGAACACCCTGGTTGGAAGCGGGAACCGGCGCGGGCCGCCCCACCGACGCCCGCCGGGGCCGTCGCGGCCGGCCACCCTAGAATGCGCCCCATGCGACCGCTCGTTGTCATCCCCACGTACAACGAATCGGAGAACATCGAGCGCATGCTGGGCCGCATCCGCGAGTGCCTGCCCGAGGCGGGAATGCTGGTGGTCGACGACGGGAGTCCCGACGGCACGGCCGAGCTGGTTGCCGCGGCGGCCGAGGACCTGCCCGACCTCCACCTGCTCCGCCGCTCGGAAAAGTCCGGCCTCGGCAGCGCGTACCGGGCCGGCTTCGCGTGGGGGCTCGAACGGGGCTACGACGCCTTCATTGAGATCGACGCCGACTTCTCGCACGATCCCGCCGCGCTGCCGAGCGTCGTCGCGCCGCTCGAGCAGGGGTTCGACGTGTCCATCGGCTCGCGGTACATCGAGGGCGGTTCCATCCCGAACTGGGCTTGGCATCGTCACCTGTTGTCGCGCGGCGGCAATGTCTACGCGTCACTCGTGCTGGGGCTGGGTGTGGCCGACTCGACGGCGGGGTACAGGGCGTACTCGGCCGGCATCTTGCGCAGACTGGACCTCGAGCGGATCCGGGCCGAGGGCTACGGGTTCCAGATCGAGATGACGTATCGGGCCAAGCAGCACGGCGCCCGCATCACCGAGGTGCCGATCAGCTTCGTCGACCGGGAGGCCGGCGAGTCGAAGATGTCCTCGGTGATCGTCGTGGAGGCGCTGGCTCTGGTGACTTGGTGGGGGCTAGGCCGGCTCGCGCGCGCGGTACGCCCCTCGCGACGGCGCACGGATCCGGTCGAGACGACCGAGAGCGCTCCGACCACCGAGAGCGCCGCGTCCGCCGACCACCCGCTGTCCGAGCCGGCCGCAGAGGACCCGGTGGGATCGGCGTGAGCGCGGTGTCGTGACGGTCGAGGCGCCACCGGCGAGGATCCTTGTCGTCGACGACGAACCGAACATCGCAGAGCTGCTGTCTGCGGCGCTGTCGTTCGAGGGCTACCACGTCGGCGTCGCCGCCACCGGGGCGGAGGCGCTGGAACAGGTGCGCACCTTCCGCCCCAATCTCGTGATGCTCGACGTCATGCTGCCCGACTTCGACGGGACCGAGGTGTGCCGGCGTCTGCGCAACCAGGGCGAGCAGGTGCCGATCGTTTTTCTCACCGCACGCGACGCCGTACCGGACAAGGTCGAGGGGCTGAGCATGGGGGACGACTACGTCACCAAGCCCTTCAGCATCGAGGAGTTGATGGCGCGGGTCGGAGCCATCTTGCGCCGCGCCGGCGAGGTGATCGCAGCCGACAACGCCATCCTGCAGTTCGCCGATCTCACGATGAACGTGGACACTCATGAGGTATGGCGCGGCGAACACGCGATCGACCTGACCGCGACCGAGTTCAATTTGCTGCAGCACCTCCTGGAGAACGCGCGGCGGGTGATCTCGAAGTCGGAGCTGTTGGACAACGTATGGGGCTTCGAATTCCAAGGCGATCCCAACATCGTCGAGACCTACATCAGCTACCTTCGCAAGAAGGTTGACGCCACCGAACCGGCGCTGATCCACACGATCAGGCGGGTCGGCTACACGCTGCGCCTGCCCCGAGAAGGATGAGCTTCCAGCGGCGGCTCGTCGCCCTGGTGGCGCTGCTGCTGGTGGCGGGTCTGGTGGTGGCGGACGTCGTGACCTTCGCGTACGTGAAGACGTTTCTCTACGGCCAGGCCGACGACACGGTGTCCCAGGCCGAGGCGGTCGCCTTCAACTACTTCACCTTCGCTGCGGACCGGCACCTCCCGGTGTCCGAGGAGAGCCTGTCGCGCCGCGTGTCGACGAACGTGTACCTCACGCTGGTCGACAGCAGGGGTCACGTGATCCTTCAGCGCCCCTCCGGGTCGCCGACCCAGCCCGACCCGGCACCGATCCTCACCACATCCATCCCGGTGCAGCACGTGCCCGCCATCGACCACCGCCACGTCGGTCGGTACGCAGGCACGTTCCGGCCCGACGCGGCCGCCGTCAATTTGGGCAGCACCGGTGATCCCGACGGGAGGTACCGGGCGATGGCGGTGACGGTCCCCCAGGGCACCCTCGTCACCGCCCTGTCGATGAACCCGACCAACGACACGCTCGGTTCGCTCCGGAGGGTGGAGCTGATCGCCACCCTGGCCGTACTCGTGGCGATGGGTGCCCTCGTGTGGCTGGTGGTGCGGCGCGGGCTGCGTCCGCTGCACCAGATGGCGGGCACGGCGGACGCCATCGCATCGGGCGACCTGACGCGGCGCGTGCCCGAATACCGGCCGGGCACCGAGGTCGGCCGCCTCGGCGTCGCCCTCAACGAGATGCTGACCCAGATTGAGGGCGCGTTCTCCGAGAAGTCGCAGTCCGAGGACCGTCTGCGTCAGTTCGTGGCCGACGCCTCCCACGAGCTGCGGACGCCGCTCACCTCCATCCGGGGCTACGCCGAGCTCCTCCGCCGGGGCGGGTTCCGCGACGAGGCGAGCACGCGCCGGGCCCTGAAGCGGATTGAGGACGAGGCGGCGCGGATGGGCGGCCTCGTCGAGGACCTGTTGCTCCTGGCCGAGCTCGACCAGGGACGGCCGCTCAAGTCGGAGGCGGTGGACCTCCAGCGCCTCTGTGCCGACGCGGTGGGCGACTCGAACGCCGTGGCACACGGCCACGATCTCCAGCTCGAGCGCGGCGATCCCGTCATCGTGCTCGGCGACGGCGAGCGGCTGGCGCAGGTGGCGCACAACCTTGTGCGCAACGCGCTGGCGCACACCCCGGAGGGCACGCAGGTGCGCGTGCGCACCGGAATCGACGGGAACACCGGGTACATCGAGGTCTCCGACAATGGGCCCGGCATCCCGTCCGAGGAGGCCGGCCGGGTGTTCGACCGCTTCTACCAGGGCGACAAGTCACGCTCGGGTGCGGGCACCGGGTTGGGCCTCGCCATCGTGCGGGCCATCGCCGAAGCGCTGGGTGGGACGGCCGAGGTCGCGTCAACCCCCGGCCGGGGCGCGACGGTCGTCGTCAAGATCCCGCTGGCCCGGACCGGGCCGCCGTCCCGCGCCCCGGAGCCGGTGCGGGAGCCCTCACCGCAGCTGCGCTGACGCACCGGGCACGATCGCGTCGAGCACGGTCGCCAGCTTGACATTCGTCTCGGCCGTCTCGGCGTCCGGATCGGAGCCGGAGACGATCCCCGAGCCGGCGCGCAAGGTGAGCTCGGTGCCCTCGCCGTCGAGGCGCGCGCTGCGGATGCCGATCATCCACTCGCCCTGCCCCGCGGCGTCGACCCAGCCCACCGGCCCGCCCCAGTACCCGCGGTCGTCTGGTTCGCCCTCGGCGATGGCGCGCAGCGCGTCGATCCGCGGCGTGCCCGCGACAGCGGGGGTGGGGTGGAGGCGCTCCACCAACGCCAACACCGACACGGGGTGGGCGAGACGCCCCGTGATCCGCGTGCCGAGGTGGGCGACCGAGCGGAAGGCCACGAGCGACGGGTGCGCCGGGACGGTGAGCTCCTCACACAGAGGGCGGAGCGCGGCGACGATGTCGTCGACCACGTAGCGGTGCTCCTCGCGGTCCTTCGCCGAACCAGCGAGGCGCCCCTGCGCGTCGGCGTCGGCGCGCGCGGTGTCCCCTCGGGGGACCGTGCCCGCCAGCGGCAGGCAGGACACACTCAGGCCGCGGCGCGCGATGAGCAGCTCCGGGCTGGCCCCGAAGAAGATCCCGTCGGGCAGGGGCATGGAGAACACAGCGCACGTCGGCTCGCCGGCTCGGAGGCGCCGCAGGACGACCGACAGCGGAAGGGGGGCACTGAGGTCGAGCGCGACCGATCGAGAGAGGACGACCTTGCGGAGAGCGGACCCTGGTGCGGCCAGATGCGCCACCGTGCGCGCCACCAACGTGCGATAGGCCGGAGCGGGGAGGGTGGAGGAGAGCGCGGTCACGCCCGGGCCGGGCGCATGGTCGTCGTCGCGGTCGGGCGTGGTGCCGTACTGCCAGATGACGGCGTCGAACAGCTCGCCGGTCTTCGGGAGCGGGACGTCGGCGGCCCCGACCACGGTGGCCCACCGGCGTGTGACGCCGTCCGCATCGGTTGCGATGCCCATGGTGAAGCGGGGGACGACGAGGTGACCCGCCATCGCGTCGAGGAAGGGGAGGGCGCCGAGGGCGACGACGCCCGAGCCCGGGCACCGGACCGCGTCGTCGCACGGGATGGACGAGAGGACCGAGCCAACCTGGGAGGCCCCGACCAGCCGCGCGGTGCCCCATCCGACCAAGGTGAGGCCGGGGCGGTCGAAGAGCACCGTCGGACCGCCGTCGAACTGCAGCGCATCCGGCCCGTACTCGAGCGGCACGGTGCGCGCGTGGAGCTCTACCGTCACGGCACGCCCGCGCGCGTGGCGACGATCAACTGGCTGAGCCCGCCCGCGAGGGGACGGATCCCGATCGCCGAGAATCCCGCCCGCAGCAGCATCCGCCGCAGTTGGGGCGCGGGCGGCAGATAGGCCACCGACCGCGGCAGGTACTCGTAGGCGTCGCGATCGGAGATGGCACCGCCCAGGATCGGGACGACCCGGTTGAACCATACGTCGTAGCCGGCGCGCAGGAGCCGCGACGCGGGCGCGTCGACCTCAAGGACGGCCAGGCGGCCGCCGGGCCGAAGGATCCGGGCCGCCTCAGCCAGCGCGCCGGGCAGGTCGCTGAAATTGCGCAAGGCGTAGCCGCAGACGACCCCGTCGAAAGTGCCGTCCGCGAGGGGCAGGTGCCGCGCGTCCGCCTCGAACACGGGCGCGGGCGCCGCGTTCGCGCCGAGCATGCCCGCGCTCAGGTCCGCACCCGCCATGCGGTAGCCGCGCTGCGACCCGAGTCGAGAGAGGTCGCCGGTGCCGCAAGCGAGGTCCAGCACGCGCGCCCCTTCGGGGAGCGCGAGGGCGGCGACCGTGTTGCGCCGCCAGGCCATGTCCAGGCCGAAGGTCATGAGCCGGTTCATGAGGTCGTAGCGCGGCGCGATGAGGTCGAACATGGCGCGGACGCGCGCTGTCTTCTCGAAGCCTGTCGGCAGGGGCGCCGCCGGGTCCGGCGCCGCCGGCCGGGGTCGCGCCACGACGCGGCTCAGCGGTAGTAGCGGTAGACCACCTGGGCGACGCAGGCCGGCTTGGGAGCGTCGCGGACCTCCATAACGAGGTCGTAGGTGACCTGCACGCCGCCTTGGACGTCCTCGACGCCGGCCACGGTGACGCCCATGCGCAGGTCGGAGCCGACGGGCACGGGAGAGGGGAACCGGACCTTGTTGCATCCGTAGTTCACCCCGAACTTCATCTTGTCCACGCGGAGCAGCTTGTTCAGGAGCACGGGTGCGAGGGAGAGGGTCAGATACCCGTGGGCGATGGCGCCCCCGAAGGGCCCGTCCTTGGCCCGCTCGGGGTCGACGTGGATCCACTGGTGGTCGTCCGTCGCGTCGGCGAAGAGGTTCACCCGCTCCTGCGTCACCGGCTGCCACTCGGTGTGGCCGAGCTCATTGCCGACGAGCTCCTGGAACGCGTCGACGCCGTCGACGATGGTGGTCATGGTGGGCTCCTCGTGGTTCGTGTTGCGGTCTGGACTGGCACGCTACCCGCGCCGGGTGGCTCACTACGCTGGCGGGCGTGACCGCACCGCACGAGCACGATCACGTCCCCCCCGAACACCACCGCAACATCGGCAGCGGCGGGCCCAGGGCCGCGGTGTTCGGCGTGAGCGACGGCCTCGTGACGAACGTCTCGCTGGTGCTCGGCATGGCGGGGGCCAGCCCGGGCGGGTCCATCGTGCGCCTGGCGGGGGTGGCCGGACTGATCGCCGGCTCGTTCTCCATGGCGGCCGGCGAATACCTCTCCATGCAGGCCCAGCGCGAGCTGATGGAGCGCGAGCTGGACGTCGAGCGCAGTGCCCTCGAGCGGCATCCCAAGGGCGAGGCGGCCGAGCTGCACGGCATGTACGTGCGGCGGGGGATCGACCCCGCGGTGGCCGACGACATGGTGAGCGAGGTCATGCAGGACCCCGACCTGGCGTTGGAGACGCACGCCAGGGAGGAGCTCGGCATCTCCACCAACACCCTCGGCTCACCCTGGCAGGCGGCGGCCGCGTCGTTCGTCACCTTCGCGTTCGGCGCGTTCATCCCCCTCGTGCCGTGGCTCATCGGCTCGGGGACGGCCGCGCTCGTGGCCTCGATCATCCTCGGTGCGGTGGCGTCGCTCGTGGTTGGCGCGGTGTTGGCGACGTTCACCGAGCGCCCGCTGGTCGCCTCGGCGCTGCGCCAGCTCGGGGTGACCGCCGTCGCGGCCGGTGTGACCTACGGCGTCGGCCGCGCCATCGGGACCGGCGTCAGCTGACCGGCCCGTCGCGCCGGTATGACCGGTCGACGTGGTCGACGGTGAACCCGAGCGCGCGATAGAGGGCCACCGCCGACACGTTCGTGGCGTCGGCGTAGAGCATGCCGACGGGCACGCCGCTCCCCGCCATGAATTGGAGCCCGGCCACCGTCAGGGCCCGGCCCCAGCCGTGACCGTGGTGCGCGGGGTCGACCGCGATGATGTAGATCTCGCCGAGGATCGGAGTTCGGTCTTGGTGGATCTTCGTCCAGCACGAACCGAGCAGGCCCACACCGTCGGGGTCGTCGGCCACGAGGAACCCGTCGAGGTCGACCCAGTCCGCGGCCAGCCGGTCGCGCAGTTGGTCGAGCGTCCACGACCCCTGCTCGGGATGACCGGCGAAGGCCCGGTTGTTCGTCCAGAGCCATGCCTCGTCGTCTTGACCGGGTACGAACGGGCGGGTGACGACGGGCCGAGTCGCATCGACGACCGCGGGCGGGAGGGGAAGGGGCACCCGCATCTGCAGCAGATCGCGCTCCGGGGTGAAGCCGTGCCGCCGGGCCAGCGCGTCGTCGGCCGGGCCCGCCTGCATGGCCCACAAATGCAGGGCACCCGACGCCGGGGCCTCGGCGACGGCGCGGCTCACGAGCCGGGACACGAGCTCGCCGTCGTCCCGAGACCGTTCGAAGGGGTCGGTGACCACGTGCAGCACGGTCGTTCCGTCCCGGGCCGGGCTAAGGAGCGCGAACCCGACCACCGTGTCCTCGCGCTCGGAGAGGACGGCGCGGATCTCCGGGTCCGTGCCGCGGGGGCGGACGATGGCGAGAGACTGCGGTTCCGGGAGCGGGGGATGCTCGTCGGCGGCCTCCGCCCGCGCCAGCAGCGCGCCGAGCGCCCGGCGGCGGGTGCGGTCGAGGTCGTTCAGCGCCACGACGTCCACGGCGGCCAAGGGTACGTTGATCCGGTGGGCAAGCCGAGGACACCGCGGGGTCGGGCCCGGCTGGTGGTCGAACGGCTGGCCGAGCTGTACCCGGGTTCCGCCAAGGAACTGTGTGCGCTCGACTTCGAGAACCCGTTCCAGCTCCTGGTGGCGACGATCCTCTCCGCGCAGTCCACGGACGCGACCGTCAACACGCTCACCCCCGCGCTGTTCGCGGCCTACCCGGACCCGGCGGCCCTGGCGACGGCCAACCCCGAGGACGTGGAGGAGCTCGTGCGCGCCTCCGGCTTCTTCCGCTCGAAGACGCGCAGCCTGATCGGCATGGCGACGGCGCTGGTCGAGCGGTTCGACGGCCAAGTTCCGCCAGACCTGTCGGACCTGGTCACCATCCCCGGGGTCGGACGCAAGACGGGCAACGTCGTGCGCAGCGTCGCCTTCGGTCTGCCGGGGCTCCCGGTCGACACCCACGTGCTCCGCCTGAGCGGGCGGCTCGGACTCACCGATCGTTTGGAGCCCAAGCAACGGGACGACGCAGTGAAGGTCGAGCTGGAGCTCAACTCGATGGTCCCCGCGGCCGAGCGGGGCGCCTTTAGCCTGCGCATGATCCTGCACGGCCGCGGCGTCTGCGTGGCACGAAAACCGCGCTGTGACCAGTGCGTGCTCTCCGACTTCTGTCCGTCGGCCTTCCTCTGACGTCGCGTCGCAATTTGGGGGTGACCCACCGGGCTGCGGGAGTTCGGGCGGGTGAGGCCGCCCCGGTCGTAGTCTCGTCGGCGTGTCGAGCGTATTTGTTCAGGGAATGGCCCAGAACTTCGAGCAGGCTCTTCGGCTGATGGAGGCGGCGCTGCTCGACTGCCCGGACGACCTGTGGCAGAAGGACTTGTGGCCGGACGAGGCGCCCACGGGTACGGAGCCACTCGGTGGGTTGCATGGTTCAGCGCCCTGGTTTCTCGCGTACCACGCGCTGAACTGCCTTGACTACGACCTGAGTGGCGGTTTCGAGCCGTGGGCACCGCCACCACCATTCGACGACCACACCTACACACTTCCCAACCGTGTGTTCACGAAGCCGGAGCTTCTTGAGTACGTCGATTGGGGCCGTGGCCGCGTCCGCCACACCTTCGATGCTCTCATCGAAGATATGGCTGCTCGACCACTCCCAAAGGCCCATCGATACCACGGCATGCTGTTCGGGGTGATCGTCGGCGGCATCCCGCTGCATGTTGTCGAGCATGCGTCTCAGATCCGTCAGTTCCTCACCGCCGAGGGCGTCAAGGTACAACCCATGCCCGGTGACCGTGGCTATATGGGCGACGGGTGATGGCGGTCTGCGCGTCGTTGGTCGACCAGCGCCCGAGTTGCCTGCTCGCCGGCCCCGCGCGGAGCGACCGATCAGAACTTGTTTGCGCTACCATCAATTTTTGGAACCGGTTCCCGCCACCTGGTTCCAAAGGAGTCGATGCCGGGATCCGCCTCCTGGCCGACTCGGCCAATGCCGGCCCTCGGGCCGGCATTGGCGTCTGAGCACTTGGCCGCCGCTTTCGCGTCGCGGCCTGTTGGTATTACTTGAGGTGTTACCCTCGGAGCATGGTGACCAAGCGCTCCGTCTCCTTGGACGACGAGGTGGCGGCAGCGGTGGAGGAGGCGGCAAGACAGGACGGGGTGTCGTTCAGCGCGTGGCTGACGACGGCAGCCGAGAAACAACTGCGGGTCCGCCAGGGTCTGCGCGGCGTGGCCGCGTGGGAGGGCGAGACAGGATCGCTGAGCGCCGAGGAGCTCGCCGCCGGAGAGGCGCTGTTGGCCCGGCTTCGCTCTGGAGTGTCGGGGGTGGCCTCTCGGGTCCGGCGCCGGTGAGCGCGGCTCGCCGGGAGGGTCTCGCCTATGGACTCGGTGCGCTGCACGCAGCGGCGCGAGGCGACCGCATGATGTGGGCGCTGCACCGAGCGGCCCTCTCGAACGGGATCGTCCCGCTCATCCCCGCGGTCGCGGTCGCCGAGGGCTACCGCACCGAGGCGCGCAGCGATCGCATCGGCGAGCTCCTGGCGGGGACGGAGGTCGACCCCTTCACCGACGACGCGGCCCGTCGATCCGGCGAGATCGCAGCCCGGTGCGACACCTCGGACATGGCTGCGGTCTCCGTGGTCGAGCTCGCCGAGCGCCGCAACTGCGCCGTGGTGGCACAGCGTCAGGCCGTGTTGAGGACGGCCGCCACCCTGCTCGGGCACGACCTCGTGCTCTACGCGGTCTGACCACCGCGGGGCCGAGCCCTCAGCGGGCCGATTCCTGGGAGAAGCGGCGCAGGCGCCGCAGCGCGCCGCCCAGGCTGCGCTCGACCGCGATGAGCTCGTGCGCCGCCTCCTCGTCGCCGCGGGCGAGCGCAGACTCCGCCAGGGCTGTGACGCGCTCGTGCAATTCCTGGAGCGTCGAGGAGAGGGAGGAGATCTCGGCGGCGGA
>JBPYFR010000222.1:0-24947 GCA_051985685.1 Acidimicrobiales bacterium | reverse complement strand
GCGCAGCCACGCTGGGGCCCGTGGCTGCCCCATCGTTCGCCCACGCGGTTTCGACGCAGTAGCCGTAGCGGAACGGCCAGCCTTCGCAGGTCGCGTCCATGCGTGGATACTCGACCCGCCGCTCGTCAACCAGCGCCCGCTCCAACCGGTCGCCGGTGATCCGCCACCGTTCGAGCACGGCCAGGCTTCCGCCGATCGGCGTCATGCCGATTCCGTCCGCCCCGAGGACCGATGCCGTCAAATCGACGGGTTGACCGGGCTCCGGGACCTCGTATCGACAGACGTACAGAACGATCTCAACGTCCGAAGCAGCAGGTCCGACACGCTCCTCCCATGCTCCGAGGACATGCGTCACCAACGCGGGGTCGAAGCGGAACCAGCGCACGTCCTCACCGTCCCCACCGCGCTCGAGGACGCCCAGCCAACCCTCGGCGCCCGGTATCCACGCGAAGGGTACGGGAGACGCCGACACACCCTGCAGCGGGGAGGTCGGGGACTCGATGAACACGACATGTCCCTGGGTGACCCCTATGTCGTGCTGCCAAGTCGCCCGATCCAGGCTCACAGACTGGGCGCTGAGGAAGCCACCCGCGGCATCCCACTCACCGACGAGGAGCCAAATGCCCTCCTCCTCAGCCTCGACGCCGGCCCCTACGGTGCCCCCGCCCCCCAAGCTCCCGTCGTCGACCGTGAACAACACGCGCCCTCCGTCGGCCGCGACCCGACGAGCATGCGACGCGACGGGCACCTTCAAGCTTCCGCTGAACTCCTGCTGCTCCAAGAACCGGGTGTAGCGGAGCGGCAGGCCCGTCTCTGGGAGCGCCAACACCGATCCGGCGTGCCAGAACACCCCGGCATCCGCTTCGGATCCTCGCGAGAGGTAGGACACGGCCCCG
The DNA here is from genome assembly GCA_051985685.1 of Acidimicrobiales bacterium. GTDB lineage: Bacteria > Actinomycetota > Acidimicrobiia > Acidimicrobiales > RAAP-2 > Bog-473. Next base: position 24,051 of record JBPYFR010000222.1, on the reverse strand, counting down.
CCGTCCCGTAGTTCGACCGCGTGCAGCGCGCCCGGGCGGTCCTCTCGCGGGAGGTCGTCACCGTCAAGCTCATCATCATCACCACTAACACCACCACCACCCGCTTCGAACTCGCCGGGGTCGACGGCTTCGGCGTCATCCCGCTCTCCGCTCCGAGTCGTCCCGCCACCCCGGCTCGATCCCATCCGAGGCCCAGCCGGCCCCACCCGGAACAGCGTCCCCTGCAAGTCAGGCGGTAGCGCACCCTCCATCGGCAGCGCCCTCTCGGAGACGACCATGCGGCCGATCAACCTACCTGCGTATGGCAAAGTCGACGCATGCCCACGCTCTCGGAAGACCTCGCCTTCCGCGGCCTGATCCACCAGATGACCGACCCCGATCTCCCGAAGAGGCTCGATCAGCCAGGCGTGACCGTCTACGCGGGCTTCGACCCTTCCGACGACAGCCTCCACCACGGCAACCTGCTCCAGCTATGCACCCTGCGCCGGTTCCAGGAGGCGGGCCACCGGCCTATCTCCCTCGCCGGTGGGGGTACGGGCATGATCGGCGACCCCGGCGGCAAGCAGGAGGAGCGCCCGCTGGTCTCGCTGGAGACGGTCGAGGGCTACCTCGAGGGCATCCGACCCCAGCTGGGCCAGTTCCTCGATATGGATCACGCCCTCCTCCTCAACAACGCCGATTGGCTCAGCCGCCTCTCCACCCTCGAGTACCTGCGCGACGTCGGGAAGCACTTCACCGTCAACCAGATGGTCGGCAAGGAGTCGGTCAAGGCCCGCTTCGACCGGCCCGAGCAAGGGATCTCCTACACCGAGTTCAGTTACATGCTCTTGCAGGCGTACGACTTCCTCCGCCTCCACCTGGACTACGGGTGCGACTTGCAGTTCGGGGGCAGCGACCAGTGGGGCAACATCACGATGGGCATCGAGCTCATCCGCAAGTCCTGTGGTGACGAGGTGTGGGGCTTCACGACGCCTCTGATCCTCAAGCCGGACGGAACCAAGTACGGCAAGACCGAGGCGGGCACCATCTGGCTCGATGCGCGCCGCACCAGCCCGTTCACCATGTACCAATTCTTCCTCAACACACCCGACGAGCAAATCGGCCAGCTCATCCGGTACCTGACCTTTTTGGAACATGCAGAGATCGAAGCTCTGGACTCGGAAACGGCGGCCCACCCTGAGCGCCGATCCGCCCAGAAGGCCCTCGCGAGAAGCGTCGTTGCGATGGTGCACGGCGACGACGAGGTCGCCAAGTGTGAGAAAGCCTCAGCCGCCCTCTTCAGCCATGAGATCGCCGAACTCAGTGAGGAGATGTTGCTGGCCGCCACCGAGGACGCACCGTCGACGGACCTCTCGAGAACGGAACTTCTGGACGGCCTCACGCTCGTGGACATGTTGAAGCTCTCCGGATTGGCCACATCCAACAGCGAGGCCCGCCGCACCGTCGACCAAGGTGGCGCCTACGTCAACAACGTGCAGCAAACCGACGGCGACCGCAGCTTCGTACCTGGCGACCTACTGCACGACCGCTACGTGGTGCTCCGCAAGGGTAAGCGTGAGGTTCGCGTCATTCGGACCACCTGACCCCACAAATGAGCACATCAGTGGCATCATTTGTTGTTCGTTTGTCGCCTGCTCTGTTGCCAATTCTGTCGCTTCTGTCGCTCTCCCCGATGTTGCACCCCGAAGTCCCCGCCGGGACCGTTCTACGAAGTCCCTGCTAGCCGCATGGCACGACGAATGGACTCCCGACACCGAGTCGGCGCACTCTTGGTCGTAGGCCTCGTTTCCGCTTTGGGCCTGACCTCGTGCGCAGGTGCCGATCAACAGGGCTCGGCCCCCCACAGGATGTCCGTCTGGGTCGACGGAACCAGCTTGGGCCAGGACATCGGTACCCTCAAGGCCGACAATGCACGAGTGCCCAAGGACGTGGCCAATGGGACCGGTGCGGTTCACGCGGCCTGCGGGACGCTGCTCAACGACGCCCAGATGGCCAACGGCGAGCTGCCGTCGCCCGATCCCGAGGTGACCGACCTCCTCACCAAGGCGTACGGGCTCGAAGGGACGGCGGCCAACCAGTGCTACGACGCCGGTGCGACGAACAGCACCCTCCTCCGTCAGTCGGAGCGCAACTCCATCAAGGCGGAGGCGCTCTACAACGAGGTGCTCCAGCGCATACGGGCGATCGTCGGAAAGCCTGTGTCCACCACCACGACAACGAACAACTCGACGGGTGGGATCTTCGGGTGAGCGATCCAACCCCGGGGGCGTCACCCCAACCGGAAATGCCCCGACGCCGCGAAAACGACGACGAATTCGATCAGCACCGCCGCCGGGTTCTGTGGGCGCTTCCGACGGGGCTCTATCTCGTCGGTAGCCGCGCGGCGGACGCGGTGAACCTCATGACGGCCAATCTCGTCGTGCAGGTGTGCGTGGAGCCGAAACTGGTTGCTGTCGCGCTCGAGCGGGATTCGGTGACCGCAGGCCTGGTTGCCGAGGGCGGCGGGTTCACGATCTCACTCCTGGAACGCACCGACCGGGAGATCGTGCGCCGTTTTGTCAAGCCAGTGACGGATGTCGTCCGCTCGGACGATGGCACGGTGACTGCCATGTCCGGTCATGCCGTCACAGAGGCTGGACCCCACCGGATCCCCGTTCTGTCGGCCGCCGCCGGGTACCTGGTGTGCAGCCTGGAACGGAGTGAAGAACTTGGGAGCCACACGCTCTGCGTCGGTGAGGTCACCGAAGTGGGCGGCGAGCCTTCCGACGTTCTGCGGATGGAAGACACGCGGATGCATTACGGCGGCTGAGCCGTCCCTTTCACCGGCCCGCTGGGCTTCAGCCCTCTCGTTGGGCCTCAGCCTTCTCGTTGGGCCTCAGCCTTCTCGCTGCGGCCTCTGCCTTTCTCGTTGGGCCTCAGCCTTTCATTGGCCCAGCTTCGATCGGCGCCAACTCCCGTCCCGCAGCGGGCGTTTGCGGAGTCTGATGGTGTCTCAGCTGCTCTTGCGGCTGTCTTGGGGACGCAAGTCGATTCGGAGCGTCAGGATCCCGTCGACCAGCTCGACCTCGGCATCACCGATCATGGCGAAGTCGGAGAAGTCTCGTTGTGCCTGCTCGCGGAAGCGTTGGCGCTCGGGCCCCTCAAGTGGCGGCATCCCACGGGTGCGAACGGCCTCGGCTCGCTGCCGGAATCGGGCGACCATCTCCGCTGGGTCGAACGAGTCGGCCACGGCGGCCAGCGTAGATGTTCGCCCAGAGCAGATGCTTACACTGCCTGCGTGGGAGGGGATGCCGACCAATCACCAATCAAGCCTGCGATGACCGGCGTCTCGATCGCGGACCGGGTCCGGGGAGCGCTCGACGCGGGCGACCTCGAGGAACTGGGTGGGTTGTTGAGCCCTGAAGTCAACTGGGGAGCACCGGGGGACTCCAATCCACCGTGCCAGAACCGTGCCCAAGTGCTCAAGTGCTACGAGAAGGGGCAAGCCGACGGCCGCAGCGCAGAAGTCACCGAAGTCCTCGCTCACGGAACGGCACTTCTCGTCGGGATGCGGCTCAACGACGGGCGCGAGCGGTGGCAAGTGCTCCGGGTCGGTCCAGACGGCATTACCGACATTCGGGGTTTTGAGGCCAGGGCGACTGCGGCCGCGAAATTGGGTATCTGACCAGGGGTCGGAAGTGGCGGAGGCTCGAAACCACTACACTGGTTTGGCGGCCGAGTTTGGCCCGTTCGATCCGGCCGCGGGCGGGACGCGAGCGGGCGGACCGGGTTTGACAAGGAGTTCTCGTGAAAAAAGGACGCCACCGGCGCTTCGAAGAAGCGCGCAGCCTGAAGCGGTCATCGACGGAGTCCACCGGGCGGTGCGTCGAGTGTGGGGCTGAGCCGGACGACGTCCATGCGTCCTGGTGCATGGCTGAAGAGGACAAGTACGACCGCATCCTCGGCTCTATTCCGACACCCTCATACTCAGAGGAAGACCCGCTCAACGATTGAGCCTTGTGAGGTTCGTCTCTTCGAATTCTGAAGACGACGCCGGACTTCGAAACTCGGACCTAGCGGACTTCGCGGCCACCTAGGACTGTGGTCGAGCACTTTGGCACCCATGTGCCCTGAGCCAAGCTGGCGATAACCGCGGCCGGCGAAGGACTCGCGGCGCGACCCCTTCATTCTCTGCGGCATTCCGACCATCTCCGTGAGTGTCACGGTAGGGGGCGGTGGATGGCGTCGGTCGGGTTCGGTTCGTGAAAAGGGTCCGTTTGGGGGGGCGGTGCCGCCTATCGGCGGGAGCTCCGCCGGACAGCGGGATGGGGGAGCGGGACTCCCTTGCCTCGTAGACGGTCCTGCTCCCGCAACAGGGCAACCAGCCGGTCGTACACCTTGGCGCCAACCATTTCCGTGAGTTCCGCCTGCATCTCCCGATAGACGGGCTTGGTTCCGACGAAAGCGTCGGGTGCTTCGGTGCACCACCAGTGGAACTCTCGCCCGCCTTTGCCCCAGTGGCGACGATCCCACTGACGGATCGTGGTCGTGACGTGGCCCTGCTCGTCGTCGACGTGGTCCTCACGCCTCAGAGGAAGTTGCCAGCAGACCTCGGGCTTGAGGGTGAGCGGGTTGACGCCCCGATTCAACGCGGCGATATGGAAGGCACACCCCGGACCAGCCGGAAACCCCGGGCGGTTGAGAAAGATGCAGGCGTCATCCACGAGCTTGGTCACCGTCTCGCCGTGCTTGTTCTTGTGGATGACCTCTTTCTTGAGCCCGTGGAACTGCCACTCCTCCGGAGTAAGGGTTGCAGCGTTCTTCTCGACGCGACGTGCGTCCTTGCGGTCGACCAGATGGGCGCCGTAACTGCAACACCCCTGAGCGAGCTCAGGACTGGGACCCGTTAAGACACCCTGGCAACCGTTGCCGTAGATGCACGTCCAATTGCTCATGAGAAACGTTGCGTCGAAGATCCAGGTCCTCTCCTCGTCCTCATCTTCGAAGCTGATCCACTCATGCGAGTCCGTCGGCAATTTGGCCACCACGAGGACGATACAGCCTGTCGGTCGCACCGCCGCGGACATGGCGGATCGAAATCAAAGCGGACGACCAAAGACGGGTCATCGATCAATCTGCAGACAACAGAGGGGACAGATAGAGGACAGACAAAGGGACAGCGAAGAGCAGCAGACAACAAAGAGAACGAGACGCCCGACGAAAGTCGAACGGAGCCACGATGCTGCCGGGGTGGAGTGAGTAGGCCGGCCGGGGAGGGGAGCTACGAGGCCCGCCGCACGGGATCTCGTAGCGGCCTAATTGATCTCAGACCCATTTGGAAATCAGAGGTCTTCCCAGCGAGGCGGACAGAGGCCATCCGGCGGCACCTGGGGCCCGCGCCATCTGGCCGAATGCGTCATGGCAACCCCTGCTGACGAGGCGCCCCGCCTCGGGTTCTAGCCCAGGGGCCCTGTCACCAGCGAGAAACCCGAAACGACGACACGAAGATGACACGAGAACCAAAAAGACGAAACAAATCGGGCACTTCCTGGCGAGAGAAAGGGAGAGAAAAGGGAGAGAACGGGACTGGACCACCCCGCACCCCTCGTCCCGTAGACTTTGGAGCATGGCAGCAACAACCGAGGATCTCCAGGCCAACCCGATCGTCACGCTCACGCCCGAGGCGTACAAGGTGGTGAAAGAGGCCCTGGATCAAGAGATGCTGAGCCAGGGCGGCGAGGCCTCGAGGGAGAACGCCTCGAGCGAGAGCAGGGGAGAGGCCGAGAGTGCGCCCATCGGCCCGCCAGCCGAGCAGGCCCCAATGGCTCTCTGGCTCGAGGTAAGTGGCGTGCAGGCCGGCTCTTTCGTCTACGACCTCTATTTCCAGGCCAGTTCCGATGCAGACGACGTCGACGAGCGCGTCCAGCAGGAGGAGATCGAGCTCATCGTGCCCGCCCGAAGCATCGAGCGCCTTCGAGGGGCACGCCTGGAATGGTCGGATGAAGGAGGAGGCGGCCTCGTCCTGGTCAATCCCAACTCGCCGGCGCCCGAGGAGGCCGCACCCAGCGTGCCGCCTGAGGTCCTCGCCCAGGGCGTGACGGGCACCCTCGCTCGGCGCGTGATTGGCGTGCTCGAGCAATCGGTGAATCCTGCCATTGCCAGCCACGGCGGCCGCGCCGACCTGGTGGCCCTGAACGAGGACGACGGCACCGCCTACCTCCGGCTCTCGGGCGGGTGTCAGGGCTGCGCCATGTCGCAAATGACGTTGCGGCAGGGGATCGAGTCGGCCTTGCTCGAGGAGGTCCCAGAGCTCACCCGAATTCTCGACGTCACCGACCACGACAGCGGCGAGAACCCCTTCTACTGATCCACCCGATCGCCGCTTGCCGTATCGCCATTGCCCGAGCGGAACCGGCCCTTGCCGAATCGAATCGCAACTGCCCGATCGCCACTGATCGACCCGGTCACAGCCCAGGGGCCTCTTCGGGCGTCCGGTAGCGTGGCACCGTGCTTCGCTTCCTGACCGCGGGCGAGTCACACGGGCGCGCCCTCGTCGTCGTCGTAGAGGGACTCCCGGCCGGGCTCCCCGTCGAGGCGTCCGACATCGCGGACGAGTTGGCTCGGCGCCGCCTGGGCTACGGCCGAGGGCCGCGCATGCGCTTCGAGGCGGACGAGATCACGCTGCTCGGCGGCATCAGGCACGGTCGGACCCTGGGCTCGCCGGTCGCCATCGAGATCGCCAACACCGAGTGGCCCAAGTGGACCGAGGAGATGTCGCCTGAGCCGGGCACACCTGAGAGGATCCTCACGCAGCCGCGGCCCGGGCATGCCGACCTGCCGGGCATGCTCAAGTACGGCTTCGAGGATGCCCGCGACGTGCTCGAACGGGCCTCGGCCCGCGAGACGGCGGCGCGCGTCGCCGCGGGCACGTTGGCCAAGCTCCTGCTGAGGCAGCTGGGCATCTCCGTCGTCAGCCACATCGTCGCCTTGGGCGACGCCACGACGGGACCCGACAGCCCTCGCCCGGGGCCGGCAGACCTGGAGCGGGTGGACGAAAGCACAGTCCGCTGCTTCGATCCCCAGGCAGAGGCGGCCATGATCACCGCGGTCAAGGCCGCCGCGAAGGAAGGCGACTCGCTGGGCGGGGTCGCAGAGATCCTCGCCTACGGCGTCCCCGTCGGTCTCGGCAGCCACGTGCACTGGGACCGGAAGCTCGATGCCAACCTGGCGCAGGCGCTCATGTCGATCCAGGCGGTCAAAGCGGTCGAGATCGGCGAGGGATGGGACAACGCGTCGCGGCGTGGCTCCGAGGCTCACGACGCCATCCGCTACGACGAGTCCGATCGCCAGTACGTGCGGCCCACCGACCGTGCCGGTGGGATAGAGGGTGGGATGTCCAACGGCTCGCTGATTGTCGTGCGGGTCGCCATGAAGCCGCTCGCCACGCTCAACCGCCCGGTGTTGGAGACCGTTGACGTCGTGACCAAGGAGTCGACCCTCAGCTTCCGCGAGCGCACGGACGTCACCGCCGTGCCGGCGATGGGCGTCGTCGCGGAGTCGATGATGGCACTCGTGCTCGCGACCGAGGCGCTGCGGAAGTTCGGTGGGGACTCGCTCGCCGAGCTCGTGCGCAACCGCAACGGCTTTCTCGCTTCGCTCGGCTCGACGCCATCGTCCGCCGTCGGAGGGACGATCGGCGCGGGCGCCGCCGAAGGATGACGACCCGAAACCACATCCTGCTTGTCGGCATGATGGGTTCCGGCAAGTCGACCGTGGGCCATCTCCTGGCGAGACAGCTGGGCTGGGCGTACCGGGACTCCGACGAGGACGTCGAGGCGACGACGGGCTTGACCGTTCCGGAACTGATGAATCGGGACGGGGAAGCGGCGTTCCGCCGCGCCGAGGCGGATGTGCTCGCTCGGGCCTGCACCATGGAGGAGCCGGTCGTGGTCTCTGCCGCGGGAGGCTCGGTCCTGAGCGCGGACAACCGTCGGCTCCTGCGGGAGAGCGGCACCGTGGTGTGGCTGCGGGCGCGACCCGAGACGAATGCACGTCGGGTGGGTGACGGCAGAGGCCGCCCGCTGCTGGGCAACGACCCGCCCGGGGCCCTGGTACGGCTTTTCGCAGAGCGGGCACCGTTCTACGCTGAGGTCGCGCACGTCGTGATCGATGTCGACCAGCTCACGCCGGGCGCGGTCGTCGATCGCATCCTCGAAGCGGTGGACCCAGAAGCGGTGGAGGCAGAGGCGAGAGTCGCACAGCCGGCCCACGACGCCAGTTCCGGTTCCCCCACCTCGGCCCCAACCCGCCCCGATCCTTCGACGCCGAGCGGCGCGGCCTAGGACGGGACGGGCGGGAGAAGAGGACACCGGAATCCGCATGCGCGCCCTCTCCGTCGACTTGGGCGAGCGCTCGTACCCCGTGTTGGTCGGCCCTGGAACGCGTCACGAGGTGGTGCGCTTCCTCCCCGAGACCGCCAAGTCCGCTGCGGTCGTCACCCAGCAGGCGATCCTCGATGCGGGCTGGCTGAAGGGCTTCGACCCGGGCGTCCCGTTCGAGGTCTCGTTGATCCCCGACCGGGAGGACGCCAAGACTCTGGCCACAGTCGAGGGCCTCGCCCGCCGTTTTGCGCAACGCGGTCTGTCACGCGCCGACGCGGTCGTGGCGGTGGGCGGCGGCATCGTCACCGATGTGGCCGGGTTCGCCGCGGCCAGCTACCAGCGGGGCACCGCATACGTGAACGTGGCCACGTCGCTGCTCGCCCAGGTCGACGCGGCCATCGGCGGCAAGACGGGCGTCAACTTGCCCGAGGGCAAGAACCTCGTCGGCGCCTTCTGGCAACCCAACGCTGTCCTGTGCGACACCGAGACGCTGACCACACTGCCTCCGAGGGAATGGGCCTGCGGCCGGGGCGAGATCGCCAAGTACGCCTTCCTCGGCGATGCTCCTACAGCCGACCAGCCGATCGAGGAGCAAGTCGCTCGCTGCGTCGGTATCAAGGCGGCGGTCGTGGCCGAGGACGAGCGTGAGGGCGGCCGGCGCGCCATCCTCAACTACGGCCACACGCTCGCTCATGCGCTCGAGGGCGCTGCCCTGTCCGGCGGCCACGACGACTGGGACCTCCGTCACGGCGAGGCGGTCGCAGTCGGGTTGCTGTTCGCAGCGCTCCTGGCGCAGCGTCTCGGTCGTATCGACGAAACGCGGGTGGCCGAACACCGGCAGGTGATCGGGAGCTATGACCTGCCGACAGACCTGCCATCCGGCGCCCGAGCCAAGGAGCTGGTCGCGTTCATGGGCCGAGACAAGAAGGCACAGCAGGACCTCACGTTCGTCCTCGATGGCCCGGACGGCATCGAGGCTGTCCACGGTGTAGCCGAGGCAGACGTGGTCGCTACCCTGACGGACATGGGTGCGGACGCGTGAGCCTCGTCTGGTTGCTGTCGGGGCCGAACCTGGACCTGCTGGGTCAGCGAGAGCCCTCCGTCTACGGGCGGGAGTCGCTGGCCGACCACGTGGCCCGGGCCGGAAAGGCGGCGGCTCGCAACGGGCTCGAGCTCGAGCACACCCAGACCAACCATGAGGGCGAGCTCATCGATGCGGTGCACGCGGCTCGAGGTAAGGCCGACGCGCTCGTGATCAACGCCGGTGCCTTGAGCCACACTTCGTGGTCGCTCCGTGACGCCGTGGCGGCTTTTGACGGGCCCGTCATAGAGTTGCACCTCTCCAACCCGGCCGCCCGGGAGCCATTCCGGCACACATCCGTGCTGGCGTCCGTCTCCGACGGCGTCATCGCGGGCTTCGGCGGGCTCGGCTACGAGCTCGCCATCGACGCCGCCGCCGCACTGCTGAAGGGAGCGCCATGACCACGACTGCACCCTCGGGGACGCCCGCGACGGCTCGCCCCGGGCCCGGAGCCAAGCCCAACTCCAACCCCTACGCCGCGTCCACCCAGCCGCTGCCGCCGCTCACCGTCACCGGGCGTCTCGATCGCCTGCGCGCCTCGTTCGACGACCACGGGATCGACGCCCTCGTCGTCACCACGCTCGCCAACGTCCGTTACCTGACCGGCTTCACGGGATCGGCGGGAATCCTCACCGTCACCCGTGACACTGCGCTCCTCACGACGGACGGCCGCTACCGCACCCAGTCGGCCGAACAGGTCGACCGGGCGGACGCCGCCAAGCAGGTCGAGATCGTGATCGGTCCCGCGGCCGAACAGCGCAAGGCCGCCCAGGCCGTCCTGGCGCCACTGACCAAGATCGGCCTCGAGGCGGACAACGTGACCTGGTCCGCTCAGCGGGTGTGGGCCGAGCTCCTCGAGGGAGACGGGAACGGGAACGGGATCGGGCGCACCACACCCGCCACCGACTGGCTCGTCCCCACCTCCAACGCGGTCGAGGCCCTCCGCGAGGTCAAAGACGGGGCCGAGATCGCACGCATGGAGCGGGCCGCCGCCATCGCGGACGCTGCGCTCTTCGAGGTTCTCCCCCTCCTGAGCCAGGGCGTCACCGAGGAGCATTTCGCCCTCGAGCTCGATACGGCCATGAGAAGGGGCGGAGCCGAGAGCACCGCGTTCGAGACGATCGTCGCCGCCGCTGAGAACTCCGCGAAGCCGCACCATCATCCCGGCTCCCGCCGCATCGACCGCGGCGACCCCGTCGTCGTCGACTTCGGCGCCACCTTCGAGGGATACCGGTCCGACATGACGCGCACGTTCTGCGTCGGCGAAGACCCCCAAGGCGAGCTGGCTCGCATCTTCGAGGTCGTCGGCGAGTCGCAGCGACAAGGGGCCGCTGCCGTTCGCCCCGGTATCTCAGCCAAGGAGGTGGACGACGTGTGCCGCAGCATCATTGCGGATGCGGGCTGGGCGGACCGGTTCGAGCACGGCACGGGCCACGGCGTCGGTCTCGATATCCACGAAGCCCCCACCGTGTCCCAGCTCGGCACCGCGACCCTCGCCCCCGGCTTCGTCGTCACGGTCGAGCCCGGCGTCTACGTTCCCGGGCACGGCGGTGTTCGCGTGGAGGACACCTTGGTCGTGACCGAGGACGGTGCGCGTCCCTTGACCCACTTCACAAAGGACATCCATGGCAGTCTCGACCAATGATCTGAAGAACGGCATGAGCCTGGACCTTCCCGAGGGTCTGTTCAGCGTCATCGAGTTTCAGCACGTCAAGCCGGGCAAGGGCGGCGCGTTCGTGCGCACCAAACTGAAGAACGTCCGCAGCGGCGCGGTGATAGAGCGCACGTACAGAGCCGACGAGAAGCTCGAGCAGGCGATCATCGACAAACGGGACATGCAGTTCCTCTACCGCGACGGGACCGACTTCGTGTTCATGGACACGACGAGCTACGAGCAGATGGCCGCCCCGCCCGCCGCGCTCGGCGACGCGCCGAACTACCTCAAGGAAGGCGACGAGGCCAACCTGCAGATGTACAACGGCGAGATCGTCGGCGTGGATCTCCCGGCCTCCGTCGTGCTGACAGTGACCGAGACCGAACCGGGCATTCAGGGCGACCGGGTCTCGGGCGCGCGCAAGCCGGCGACGCTCCAGACGGGTCTCGTGGTGCAGGTGCCGCTCTTCGTGAACATCGGCGACGGGATCAAGGTCGACACCCGGTCCGCCACCTACTTGACCAGGGCCTGACGGCCCGTCCGCCTCGCCCTCCCGCCCGGACCCCGAGGCCGAGGCAAACCCGATGCCTCCCGGCGAGACGGCTCCCCGACACCAGCAGAGGGAGCGGGCCCTGTCCCTCCTCTACGAGGCCGAGTTGAAGCGCGTGAACCCCCTCGACGTCGTCGACGGCTTGCCCGTGCCGCCCGACCCCTACGTCCGCAAACTCCTCGAGGCTGCCGTGGCGACCCGTGAGGACGCCGAGCGCCGCATCGCGGGCGCTTCCGTCGGGTGGCCGCTGGAGCGCATGGCAGTCGTCGACCGCCTCGTGCTCCGTCTCGCGGTGGCGGAGCTACTCGACCCCGCCGGCCCACCGGTGGCAGTGGTGATCGACGAGGCGGTGGAGCTGGTGAAGGAGTACTCGACCGACGAGTCGGGCGCCTTCGTCAATGGGATCCTCTCCACGATCGCCTCCGACCTGCATCCGCCCGGGGCGTCTGAGACCTGACGGGGTCGATGAGATCTGACGGGGTCGATGAGACCCCAGGGGGCTGATGAGACCCGAGGGGCTGACCGGCCTGACCGGCGTGACCCCCGCCGCCCGAGCGCACTACCCGGATTGCTCAATCACCCAGCGCCAAGGCCGCGTCGTCATGTCGGCGCGCTAGGGTTGTCTCCCGACCGTGAAGTGGGTCCAGTGAGGCTCACACGGCAGGAGGAAGAGTGGCCGAACGCGAGCGCAGTCACACGCGGCCCCTAGGGGGTGTGTTCGTTGCCCATTCCCAAGTCCTCAGTGCCGCCGACGTGTCGCGGGCTCTCACTCGGATGTCGCACGAGATCGTCGAGCGCAACGGCGGCCTCGAAGACGTCGTCCTGATCGGTCTCCAGACCGGGGGGGTCCCCCTGGCGACCCGCATGGCCGAAACCCTGCGCAGTATCGAGGGGACAGATCTGCCGCTCGGCACCCTCGACGTGGCCTTCTACCGCGATGACATCGGTCTGCGCCCCGTTCTCCCCGAGGCCGTCACCCAAATTCCCTGCGACCTCGCCGGCCGGGCCGTGGTCCTCGTCGACGACGTGCTCTTCACGGGACGCACGATCAGAGCCGCGCTCAACGCGCTCAACGACTTCGGCCGGGCCAGGGCGATCCAGCTCTCCGTCATGATCGACCGGGGCCACCGGGAGCTGCCCATCCGGCCCGACTATGTCGGCAAGAACCTCCCGACCCGCCGCGAAGAGATGGTGGATGTCGGTGAGAACGGCGTCTGGATCGGCACCCTCGAGGACAAGTCACCATGACCGCAGGCAAAGCACCCACATCCCCACGCGCATCCGGACCCACAACCAGAACGTCGTCCCCCCGCATGGCTCCCACCGCAGGGGCCGTCAGTCCCGCTTCGCCCCCCTCACAGATCATGCGGGCCACGCGCCCGACGCTCCCGCCGCACCTCCTGTCGGTGGCGGACTACGGCCCGGACGGCATCGCAGAGGTCCTGCGCGTCGCTGAAGCCTTCGCGGAGGTGGAGCGCCGCTCGGTTCCCAAGGTCCCGACACTGCGCGGCAGGGTGGTGGCAACGCTCTTCTTCGAGGAGTCCACCCGGACCCGGCTCTCGTTCGAGACTGCGGCCAAACGACTCTCGGCCGACGTGCTGTCGCTTCCGGTCGCCACCTCCTCGGTGAAGAAGGGCGAGAGCCTGCGCGACACGGTCGAGACGGTCGAGGCCATGGGCATCGACGCGGTCATCATCCGCCACTCCTCCTCCGGCGCGCCCCAGCAGGTGGCGCGGTGGGTTCGCCGGGCCCGGGTCGTCAACGCGGGCGACGGCTGGCATGAGCACCCGAGCCAGGCACTGTTGGACTGTTTCACGGTCCGCCAAGTGATCGCCGAACGTAGTGGCCTGGCGCCCGACGAGCTCGGCATCGAGTGCTTCGACGGGCTGCGCGTGCTCATCGTGGGTGATGTGCGGCACAGCCGCGTGGCCCGCTCCGAGGTGCTCGCGTACACCGCTCTCGGTGCCCAGGTCACGCTCGCGGCTCCCGGCAGCCTGATGCCGCCCTCGCTCGAGGGCTGGCCCGTCTCGGTGGCATCCGATCTCGACAAGGCGCTCGGCGACGCCGACGTGGTCTCGCTGCTCCGGCTCCAAGCAGAGCGGGGAAGCGGGTCCCACGTCCCGAGCCTCCGCGAGTACACGGCCCACTGGGGTCTCACCGCTCGTCGAGTGGAGCGCCTCCGAGAGGACGCCATCGTCACCCACCCCGGGCCCATGGTGCGCGGCGTCGAGATCGCCTCCGACGTCGCCGACCTGCCTCAGACCGTCGTGACCCAGCAGGTGAGCAACGGAGTCGCAGTGCGCATGGCCATCCTCTTCCTCCTCCTCGGGGGCGAGATCCTGGTCGAAGGGTCCGCTGGTGTCTGATGGGAACGCGGCCGCGTCTCGGGGCACACAAATGACCTTGGTCATTCAGGGCGGGAGCGTTGTCGGGCCACAGGGTGTGGAACGCCTCGATGTCGCCATCTCCGGAGCGACCGTCACCGGCCTGGCGCGTGCCATCGACGCCCCGACCGGGGCGACGGTTCTCGACGCCGGCGGCTGCCTCGTGGGACCTGGGCTCGTCGACCTGCACGCCCACCTCCGCCAGCCGGGACGAGAGGAGGCCGAGACGGTCGAGTCGGGCACCCGCGCCGCTGCACTCGGCGGCTACACCGCCGTCGTCGCAATGCCGAACACTGAGCCTCCGATCGATTCGGCGGCTGTTGCCCGCGAGGTCCTTTCCCTCGCCGCGGGCTGCCCGGCGGAGGTGGCCGTGGCCGGCGCCATCACCGTCGGGCGGGCGGGCGCCTCCTTGGCACCCCTCGGCGAGCTGGCGGATCTCGGGGTGACGCTGTTCACCGATGACGGCGCGGGCGTGCAAGACGGGACGCTCATGCGACGCGCACTCGACTACGCGAAGGGACTTGGCGTCACTCTGGCCCAGCACTGCGAAGACGCCGCCTTGGCCGGCAGGGGCGCCATGCACGAAGGCTCCTGGTCCAGCTGGCTCGGGCTCCCCGGCATCCCGGCCGCCGCCGAGGAAACGATGGTGGCGCGTGACATCGCACTGGTGCGCCTCACCGGCGCCCCCGTGCACTTCCTTCATCTGTCCACTGCAGGCTCGGTCGACCTCGTTCGTCGCGCCAAGGCCGAGGGGCTCCCCGTGACCGCGGAGGCTGCGCCCCATCACATGCTGCTGACGCACGACTTGGTTGCGGGCTACGACCCCGTCTTCAAGGTGCACCCTCCTTTGCGTACCGAGGGTGACGTCGAAGCAGTGGTCGCGGGGCTCTGCGACGGGTCCATCGACGCGGTGGCGACCGACCACGCCCCGCACGCACCGGAGTCCAAGGACCTGCCTTTCGACCAGGCGTCGCCGGGGATGCTCGGGCTCCAGACCGCGTTCCCGCTCGCATGGGAGGTGCTTTCCCCCCTGCTCGGGCCCGAGCGCGTCTTCGCGTTGATGAGCACACGACCGGCCGAGATCGCGCGACTCACCGGGACCGATTCGCGTCCGGCCGGGCACAGCGCGCATGGAGGTCCCTTGGAAGTCGGCGCCGCGGCGAACCTGTGCGTGTTCGATCCCGCTGCGTCGACGGTGGTCGACCCGGCGCGGCTGGCCAGCCGCAGCCGCAACACCCCGTATGCCGGCCGCACCTTCACCGGTGCGGTGCGCCACACCGTGCTCCGGGGCGAGCCGGTCGTGATCGACGCCGTGGCGCAGCGATGACCACCGCGCCGACCCTCAGGGGCGAGCGACCCCCGGCGCTCCTCGTCACCGCCGACGGAACCGTGTTCACGGGTGAGATCGCCGGTGCCGCGGTTCCCGTGACCACGGGTGAGCTGGTGTTCAACACCGCCATGAGCGGCTATCAGGAGGTGATCACCGACCCTTCCTACGCCGGTCAAGTAATCGCCTTCACGAGTACCCACATCGGCAACTACGGCACCAATGCGCGTGACGACGAGGCGCCGGCGCCCCATTGCCGCGGGATCATCGTGTGCGACCTGGCCGACCAGCCCTCCAACTGGCGCGCCACCGAGGCCCTCGAGCCGTTTCTGCGCCGCCACGGCGTGCCTGCGATGACGGGCGTCGACACCCGCCGGCTGGCCCGCCACGTGCGCGTCGCCGGCGCGGTGCCGTGCGCGTTCGGGACGGCATCGGAGGGCGAGCTCCGCTCGGCCGCGGCGGCCGCCCCGGGCACCGACGGGCGGGACCTGGTGTCCGGCGTCACGGCCAGCACTCCGGCGACTCACCCGGCCACGAACGGGGGCACGTTGCGGATCGTGGCCTACGACTTCGGCGTCAAAGCCACCATGGTGCGGTTGCTTGCCTCGCTTGGTCCAGTGACCGTCGTGCCCGCCGGCACACCGGCGAGCGACGTGCTCGCGCTCGGACCCGACGGGGTCTTCCTCTCCAACGGCCCGGGTGACCCGGCTGCACTGCCGGGGCCTACCGCAGCGGTGGCCGACCTCGTGGGCCGGGTGCCGATTTTCGGAATCTGCCTGGGACACCAGATCCTGGCGGCCGCACTGGGAGGTGCGACGTACAAGTTGCCCTTCGGCCACCATGGCGCCAACCACCCGGTGCAGCACCTTCCGACGGGCACGGTCGAGATCACCAGCCAGAACCACAACTACGCAGTGGCCGCCGGCTCCGTCCCAGACGCCGAGACGACGCACGTCAACCTCAACGACGGAGTCGTCGAAGGGTTCCGGTCCCTGAAGGCCGCCGCCTTCTCGGTGCAGTACCACCCTGAGGCGGCGCCCGGGCCGCACGACGCGCGCTACCTGTTCGCGCGCTTTCGCGAACTCATGCTCGAGCATCCCTCCGCCGCTCGGTCCGGCGGGGCAGGGACGCGCTGAGGGCGGCGGGAGCAGGAGGCCGCAGTGCCACGACGCGACGACCTGCGCTCGATCCTCGTCATCGGCTCCGGGCCGATCGTCATCGGTCAGGCCTGTGAGTTCGACTATTCGGGCACCCAGGCCTGCCGCGTGCTGGTCCAGGAGGGGTACCGGGTGATCCTGGCCAACTCGAACCCGGCCACGATCATGACCGACCCCGGCATGGCCGACCGGACCTACGTCGAGCCGCTCGATCCCGACGTGCTGGCGGCGATCATCGAGAAGGAGCGTCCTGACGCGCTGCTCCCGACGCTGGGCGGGCAGACGGCGCTCAACCTCACGATGCGCCTCGTAGAAGGGGGTGTCCTCGAGCGCTACGACGTCGAAGTGATCGGCGCACGGCCCGATGCCATTGCGACGGCCGAGGACCGTGACCGGTTCAAGGCGGCCATGGAGGAAATCGGGCTCGAGGTGCCACGCTCGGGCTTCGCCCATTCCCTGCGCGAGGCGGAGGAGATCGCCGCCTCCATCGGCTTCCCCGTCATGGTGCGGCCGAGCTACATCCTCGGGGGGAAAGGAACCGGGATCGCCGAGAACGCCGAGCGGTTCGTGCAGCTCGCCGCGCAGGGCCTCGACGCCAGCCCGGTCAGCCGGATCCTCGTGGAACAGTCGATTGCGGGCTGGAAGGAGTACGAGCTCGAGGTCATGCGCGACGGCGCAGACAACTGCGTCGTCGTCTGCTCCATCGAGAACCTCGACCCGATGGGCGTCCACACCGGCGACTCCATCACCGTGGCGCCCACACAGACCCTCACCGACGTCGAGTACCAGGCGATGCGCGACGACGCCTTCGCCTGCCTGCGTCGAGTCGGCGTCGAGACGGGGGGGTCGAACGTCCAGTTCGCGGTCGACCCCGCGACGGGACGGCGGGTCATCATCGAGATGAACCCCCGGGTCTCGCGCTCATCCGCCTTGGCGTCGAAGGCAACGGGATTCCCGATCGCGAAGATCGCAGCCCGTCTGGCGGTGGGGTACTTGCTCAACGAGATCCCCAACGACATCACCGAGAAGACGCCCGCCTCCTTTGAGCCGACCATCGACTACGTGGTGACAAAGGTGCCCCGCTGGGCGTTCGAGAAGCTGCCCGGCGCCGGGAGCAAGCTGGGTACCAAGATGCAATCGGTCGGCGAGGTGATGGCGATCGGCCGGACGTTCTGCGAGTCGCTCCAGAAGGCACTGCGCTCGCTCGAGCAGGGGAGGGCCGGACTGAACGCCGACCCCGCCGAGGCGGCTCTCGACGCGGTGGGCGACCACGAGCTGCTGGACCGGATCGGTGTGCCGACGCCCGACCGCATCTTCGAGGTCGAGGCGGCGCTGCGCCGTGGCGCGACGGTCGAGGCGGTGGTGGAGCGCACCGGCATCGACCCCTGGTTCGTCCGCCAACTCGGGCGCATCTCGGCCGAACGGGCGCGCCTCACGACCGCAGCCACGCTGGACGGCGCGGACTTGCGGCGGGCCAAGCGCCTCGGGTTCTCGGACGCGCAGCTCGCCTACTTGCGTGGGACCACGGAGGCCGCCATCGCGCGCCAGCGGCTGTCAGAGGGCGTGCGCGCCACCTTCAAGACCGTGGACACCTGCGCGGCCGAGTTCGAGGCGTTCACGCCGTACCACTACGCGACCTACGAAGAGGAGGACGAGGTCCGCCCTTCCGACCGCGAGCGCGTGGTCATCCTGGGCTCGGGCCCCAACCGGATCGGGCAAGGGATTGAGTTCGACTATTGCTGCGTCCACGCCTCCATGTCGCTGCGCAACGCCGGCTACGAGACGGTGATGGTGAACTGCAACCCCGAAACCGTGTCGACCGACTACGACACCTCGGACCGTCTGTACTTCGAGCCGCTCACGGCGGAGGACGTGGCCAACGTGCTGTGGGCCGAGCAGGCGGCGGGCGGGCGGCTGGCCGGCGTGATCGTCACCCTGGGCGGGCAAACCCCGCTCAAGTTGGCCGGCTCGTTGCCTCCCGAGCTCGTGCTCGGGACGAGTCCGGCGTCCATCGACCTGGCCGAGGACCGGGAGCGTTGGAACGCGTTGTGCGGCGCGCTCGGCATCCCCCAGCCGCCCGGGGGCACCGCGACCGACACGGCTGAGGCCCTGGTGGTCGCGGGACGCATCGGGTTCCCGGTGCTGCTCCGGCCGAGTTACGTGTTGGGCGGTCGGGCCATGGAGATCGTCTACGACGAGGAGGGCGTGCGGAGAGTGATGCACTCGCTGACGACCGGCGCGCTCGCCCGCGAAGGCGGCGTCACCGCGGAACGCCCCGTTCTGGTGGACCGCTTCTTGGAGGACGCCGTCGAGATCGATGTCGACGCGGTGCGCGACCGCACGGGCGAGATCCTCGTTGCGGGCGTCATGGAGCACGTCGAGGAGGCCGGAGTGCACTCTGGCGACTCCGCCTGCGCCCTGCCGCCGCAGTCCCTGAGCGACGAGGTGCTGGCGACGCTCGACCGCCACACCAGGTCGTTGGCGGACTCGCTCGAGGTGTGCGGCCTGATCAATGTGCAGTATGCGGTGAAGGACGCGCAGGTCTATGTCCTCGAAGCCAATCCACGCGCGAGCCGAACGGTGCCGTTCGTGGCCAAGGCGACTGGCGTCCCGCTCGCGATGGTGGCCGCACGGGTGATGGTTGGCCAGACGCTCGACGATCTACGCGAGGAGGGGCTCATCCCGGCCGGCGTGCGCGGCCAGGTGCCCGTTCTCGATCACGTCAGCGTCAAGGAGGCAGTGCTGCCGTTCGACCGCTTCCCGGGCGTGGACACGCTGCTCGGGCCCGAGATGCGCTCGACAGGTGAGGTGATGGGAGTCGACGTCACGTTCGGCTTGGCCTTCGCGAAGAGCCAGATGGCGGCCGGCACACGGTTGCCCGAGTCGGGCACCGTGTTCTTGTCGCTCGCCGACCGGGACAAGCCGGCCGGCCTCGAAGTGGCGCGTGCGTTCAACGACCTCGGGTTCTCCATCGCAGCAACGCTGGGGACGGCTGGCTACCTGCGCGCTCAGGGCGTGACGGTCGACACCTTGGTGGCCAAAGTGGGGGAGGAGGGCGTCGCTTCCGACGCGGTGGATTTGATCGCGCAGGGCAAGGTGCAGTTGGTCGTGAACACCCCGCGCGGCCTCGGGCCTCGCGCCGACGGCCAGCACATCCGGACCGCTGCCGTCACGTACCACGTGCCGTGCCTCACGACGCTCGCCGCGGCCCGCGCCGCGGCCGGAGGCATGGCGGACGCACGTGCGCACGCTCTCGAGGTGCGGCCGCTCCAAGACCTGCAGGCGGGGCTGAGTGAAGGGGCGAGCGGGACGGCGAGCCGTGGCGCGAGCGAGAGGGCGGGCCGGTGAGTTCCAGCGCCCTCGCGACCCGAGTGGGCGATGTCGAGTTGCGCAATCCGATCATGACGGCGTCGGGCACATCCGGATACGGCACCGAGCTCGCGGCGTACGGACGACTGGACGAGCTGGGGGCGGTGGTCGTCAAGTCCCTCGCCGCAGAGGCCTGGCCGGGGAATCCCGCTCCCCGGGTCCGCGAGGTGGGGGCGAGCATGCTGAACAGCGTCGGCTTGCAGGGTCCCGGTCTGGCCGCCTGGTCCAACGACGCCCTGCCGTCTCTCCACGCGTCCGGGGCAGCGGTCGTCGTGAGCATCTGGGGCCAGACGGTGTCCGACTTCGCTCGGGCCGCCGAGATGGCGGCGCGGGCCGCGTCCTCGGAGCAGGGGAGCGGCATCGTCTCACTGGAGGTCAACGTGAGCTGTCCCAACCTCGAGGACGGGTCGCGCATGTTCGCCCGCTCGGCCGAGACCACGTCCCGGGTGATGGCGGCGACCGCGTGCGGGCTACCCCGGTGGGCCAAGCTCAGCCCCAACGTGCCGGACCTCGTGGAGATCGCGGCGGGCGCCCTTCAAGGCGGTGCGGACGGACTGACCCTGGTCAACACGCTTCTCGCTCTCGCTCTCGACCCCGAGTCGGGCCGGCCGGTGCTCGGCGCGGGAGGGGGTGGGCTCTCGGGAGCGGCGGTGCACCCGGTGGCGGTCCGGGCCGTGTGGGACTGCCGGAGGGCGTTTCCCGACACTCCCATCGTCGGGGTGGGCGGTGTCGCCTCAGGCCGCGACGCCCTTGAGCTGCTACGGGCCGGTGCGGACGCCGTCCAGGTGGGGACGGCCACCTTCCGCGACCCCCGCGCGCCCTGGAAGGTCCTGCGCGAGCTGGCGCGCTGGTGTGAGGCGCACCGCACCACCATCGCGGACATCCGCGCCGGGGCACCCGCCCGGGCATCCCAGAACGACTCGGCGGGGCCCGTCGAGGGCGCGCGCTCGCGTCGGCCGCTCGGTCAGCAGCCCGTCCCGGCGGGAGAGGCGGGTACACGTTCGAGTGGGAACGGAGAGGGTCATGGCTGAGTCCTTTCGCGATCGAGTGGCCTCTGCGATCGAGGCGACCGGACCGTTCTGTGCCGGCATCGACCCATCCGGTGCATTGCTGACCGCATGGGGTTTGCCCGACGACGCCAACGGGCTGCGCGCCTTCTGCGAGATCTGCATCGATGCTTTCGCGGGGACGGTTGGCGTGGTCAAACCGCAGTCGGCGTTCTTCGAGCGCCATGGCTCGGCCGGCATGGCGGAGCTCGAACGTCTCATCACGCGCGCGTCCGCGGCGGGACTGCTCGTGATCGTCGATGCCAAGCGCGGGGACATTGAATCCACCGCGCAGGCCTACGGCGATGCCTGGCTCGGCGAAGACAGCTCGCTCGCCGCCGACGCGGTGACGGTCCATGCGTACCTCGGGCTCGGCGCATTGGCACCAATGGTTCGGCTCGCGGCGAAGACCGGACGGGGGGTGCTGGTCGTTGCTCGCAGCTCGAATCCCGAAGGGCGCATGCTGCAGCAAGCGATGACGGCCCAAGGGACGCCCGTGGAGGACATGTTGCTCAGCGAGATCGCCGCGCTCAACGCGTCCGGCGAGATCCCAGCCGGCACCGTCGGCGCCGTCATCGGGGCCACCCTTGAGCCGTCAACCTTTCCATTGTCCCAGCTCAGCGGCGTTATTCTTGCGCCTGGGCTCGGGGCACAAGGAGCGGGGGCAGCAGACGTCGCCGAGCGGTTGCGCGGGTGCGATCCCCGGACTCTGTTGCCCAGCAGTTCTCGCGCGCTCTTGACGGCCGGGCCCGATCCCGAGAGCGTGCGACGCGAGGCCCAGTCTCTCGTCCGCGAGCTGTCGACGCTGCTGCCCGTCATGCGCTGAGTAGGGAATTTGGTGTGAAAGGCCCTGGCAGAGGCGCTATGGTCTCGCCATGCCGCAACCTCCCGCACTTACTCCCGAACAGCGCGCCGCTGCGCTCGAAAAGGCTGCCAAGGTTCGCCGTGAGCGGGCCGAGGTCAAGGACAAGCTCAAGATGGGGTCGTTGTCGCTGGCAGATCTCCTCACCCAGGCGGACCACAACGAGACCGTCGGGAAGATGAAGGTGGTCTCCGTGCTCGAGTCGCTGCCCGGCCTGGGCAAGGTGAAGGCACGGCGCCTGATGGAGACCGTCGGCATCAGCGACAGCCGCCGACTACAGGGGCTCGGTGCCAAGCAGCGCGACGCGCTGCTCAAAGAGACTGCCCGCTGAGCCGCACATCTTCGTGCTCATCGGCCCTGGCGGGGCCGGCAAGGGCACGGTGGCGGCGGCACTCGCCGCGCAGGACGCGACCATCTGGCTGAGCAGGAGCTGGACGACGCGACCCCCTCGGGCCGGCGAGCGTGAGAGCGGGGCGTATGTCTTCGTCGACCGTGAGAGCTTCGAAGATGCGATCGCCGAAGGTGGGTTCTTCGAATGGGCGGAATTCCTGGACAACCTCATGGGGACGCCCATCCCCGAGCCCCCGCCCGGAGCAGACGTGCTTCTCGAGATAGACGTGCAAGGAGCTGAACAGGTCCTCACCCAACGACCCGACGCGACGGTGATCATGCTGCTGCCTCCGTCAGCGGAGGCGCAGGCGACCCGCCTCGCTGCCCGCGGCGACAACGAAGAGCACGTCCGACGGCGCGTCGAGCTCGGGCGGTCCGAAATCGAGCGAGGGGCACGGATCGCCCACCACACGGTGGTCAACGAGGACCTGCACCAAGCTGTGGCCGAGCTGACGGCTATAGTTGAGCGGACCCGTTCGGCTGCCGATCGCGCCTCGAACGTGAGTCCGAACCCGGACCCGGAGGAATCCTGATGGCCCAAGGCCGCCACACGCTCATGGACCCACCTATCGAAGAGCTCTTGGAAAAGGTGGACTCGAAGTTCACCCTGGTCGCGTTGGGTTCCGCCCGCGCTCGACAGGTGAACTCGTACTACAACAGCCTCGGCGAGGGATTGGGCAAGGTCGTTCCACCCCAGGTGGCTTCGGTGTCGGGCAAGCCCGTCTCCATTGCCTTCGAGGAAATCGCTGCGGGTAAGGCGACCTTCATTCGGCCCGACCCCGAAGAAGAGGCTGCGCTTGCCGCCGCGATGGCCGACGCCGCCGAGGCGGGCCTCCTCGGCCAAGATCAAGGGAGCGAGGAGGCGGATCTCCTCGGAGTCAGCGACGTCGGGGACGAGGACCCGACCGCGAGCTGAGGCGCACTGAGAGGCGCGGCGGGCACCGCCGATGGCCGAAGACCTTCGATCCGACGATCCGTCCGGACGCTCGCCCCACGTCGTGCTGGGCGTCACGGGAGGCATCGCCGCCTACAAGGCGGTCGAGGTGTGCCGACGCCTGGTCGACGCCGGCGTGCACGTGACGCCGGTACTCACCGAGGACGCCACGCGGTTCGTCGGGGCCGTGACGTTCTCGGCGCTCGCCTCGGAGCCGGCGCAGACCTCGCTTTGGGACGAAACGTCGCCCATTCCCCACACAAAGCTCGGTCAGGATGCCGACCTGATCGTGGTGGTCCCTGCCACGGCCCACACGATCGCTCGGTTTGCCGCCGGGTTGTCCGACGATTTGCTCTCGGCCACCGTGCTCGCAAGCCGGGCGCCGATGATCGTCTGTCCCGCCATGCACACCGAGATGTGGGAGCACGCGTCGGTCAAGGAGAACCTCGCGACGCTGGCACGCCGCGGCGTAGAGATCGTGCCCCCGGAGAGCGGGCACCTGGCTGGTGGGGACTCCGGAGAAGGCCGCCTCGCCGACCCCTCGGTCATCGTCGAGCGCGTCATGCGGCGTCTGAGCCGGCATGGTCACGACGACACTCCCGTCAAAACCCACTTGGACCGGCCTGACCTGCCCGGCCGACGGGTGGTCGTCAGCGCGGGAGGCACCCGTGAGCCGCTCGACCCGGTTCGTTTCCTCACCAATCGCTCGTCGGGCAAACAAGGCCATGCCATCGCGGCGGCGGCAAGTCGGCGCGGCGCCAACGTGAGCCTGGTCACGGCGTCGCCGCTCGCGCTGCCTCCCGACGTGGTGTCGCGTGTGGAGCGAATCGACGTCGAGACCGCGGCCGAAATGGAAGCCGCAATGGAGCGTGCCGCCTCCGGCGCGGACATCGTGATCATGGCGGCCGCAGTGGCCGACTTCCGCCCGAAGGCGACC
>JBPYFR010000221.1:0-2455 GCA_051985685.1 Acidimicrobiales bacterium | reverse complement strand
CCTCTGGGCCAGCGGCAACGAATGGAACACCCAAGAACTCGTCCTACAACGCATGCAGACCCACGCCGACCTCAACATCCCCGTCGGCGTCGTCGTCATCGAAGCCTGGAGCGACGAGGAAGGCATCATGATCTGGCGGGACGCCACCTACGCCCCCCACCCCGACGGATCGCCGTTCACCGCAGCCGACCTCACCTTCCCCACCGACGGAGCCTGGCCCGACCCCGCCGCCATGATCAACACTCTCCACGACCACGGCATCAAGGTCATCCTGTGGCAAATCCCGCTCCTGAAGACCGCGGCCACTGAAGACGGCCTGCACGAACAAGTCCTCGCCGACGGCGCCGCCCTGGTCGCCTCCGGCAACGTCGTCCAGGAAGCCGACGGAACCCCGTACCTCAATCGTGGCTGGTGGTTCCCCAAGTCCCTCATGCCCGACCTGTCCACCCAGCAAGGGCGCGAGTACTGGACCGAACGACGCCGCTACCTGATCCGTGACCTCGACATCGACGGGTTCAAGACCGACGGCGGAGAACACGCCTGGGGACACGACCTGCGCTACGGCGACGGACGACGCGGCGACGAAGGCAACAACCTCAACCCCGTCCACTACGCCCGCGCCTTCGGCGACCTGCTCCGCTCCGAAGGCAAAGCGCCCGTCACCTTCAGTCGCTCCGGCTTCACCGGATCCCAACCCCACGGCGCCTTCTGGGCCGGCGACGAGGACTCCACCTGGGAAGCCTTCCGTGCCTCCATCACCGCAGGCCTGACCGCCGCCGCCTGCGGAATCGTCTACTGGGGTTGGGATCTCGCCGGCTTCTCCGGCCCGGTCCCCGACGCCGAGTTGTACCTGCGCTCAACCGCAGCCGCCACGTTCATGCCGATCATGCAATACCACTCCGAATTCAACCACCACCAACAGCCACTCCGTGACCGAACCCCCTGGCATGTCGCGGAAACCAACAACGACCCCAGCGTCATCGACACCTTCCGCCGCTACGCACAACTCCGCGAACGACTCGTCCCCTACCTCGCCGCCGCCGCGAAGGAAACGCTCGCCACCGACCGCCCCATGATGCGGCCACTCTTCTTCGACTACCCCGACGATGAGCGGACGTGGCAGGCCCCCCGGCAGTACCTCCTCGGCGAGGCGCTGCTGATCAATCCGGTCACCGACCCGGGCGCCACCACCTGGCCAACGTACGTCCCCCAGAGCGAGTGGGTCGACGCCTGGACAGGCAAGCCGGTCAGCGGAGGCAGGTGGCACGACATCGACGCCACGCAAGCCAAGATCCCGGTGCTGTGCCGGGCGACGACGTGGCCGGAGGTGACTGCCCTGTTCGCCAGTTGACCTCAGTGGAAGGCTTCAGGTGAGCTTGGACGCCTCGTTACCGCACACTCATCGCCCGGCCGGAGAGGGCGATGAGACGACCCATCCGGCGCGGAGCAGCGCACAGATCGGCATGACAGCGTGTCGCCCCGGTCGGTCCCGTGAAGCCGTCGCCCGCGGATCAACGGTGGGTGCTGATCGTGTCGGTTGCGGCGATTGTGTCCGGCATCCCCGGACTCGTCGTCGCCGTGGTGACCCTGCTCGTTAGCCGCTGAGACAGCCCGGGGCCGGCGCAGCGCGACATCGCGAGACAGGGTTGCGGGAGACACACAGCGGCCCCCGTACCCGACTGCGTGTGCGGAGGCCGTTGTGCGCCTGGGAGCAGTCAGGCTGCCCGCGCCCGCCGCTTGAGGGGTTGCGCGGCGTTGATGCTCAGGATCTCGCAGTGCTCCGTCCAGCAGCTGTGCAGGTACTCGTCCGTGTCGAACAGGGCCAGGCTCGGATCGGCGGGCTCCTGCCGGGCGCAGATGTCCGGGCGTAGCGCGCCCTCGGCGGGGTCGTCGTACTCGACGCGGTTCGCGTAGACGTGCCAGGTCTCGTCCAGGGGTCGGCTGTAGTCGGTGACGGCCCAAGCGGCGAGTACGTCATCGACCACGAGATCGACCATCGTCGCGTTGTCGTTGACGTGCAAGCTCACGTCCCGCGAGACATGGCGCATGACCTCCACTCGACGGCGCAGGGCGGCCACCTCGACGGCCAACTCGGCGGTACTGGGCTCGGACATGGTGCGGCTCCCTTCGGTTGATGGACCGTGTCAACTGGCATCCAGACTAGGGCCAGACAGGCGAGTAAGGCCAGAGGGGCCAGGGGTGTCATCCGGGCCAGCTCGGGTAACGCCGAGGCTGTGCGCGTGCCTCAGATCCCGCACACGGCGCGGCAGATCGCCGATGACATCACGCGGCGGGTGGCGGCCGGCGAGTTGCGGCGCGGCGAGCGGTTGGGGACGTACGAGCAGATCGCCGAGGAGTACGGGTCGGCCCGGCGGACCGTTGGGCGTGCGATCGAGATCCTGAAGGCAGAGGGCATCGTGATCGGCGTCCAGGGTGCGGGCGTGTTCGTGGCGGA
>JBPYFR010000220.1:0-3224 GCA_051985685.1 Acidimicrobiales bacterium | reverse complement strand
ACGAAGTACTCGACGCCTGCCGCGCCGAGCTCCTCGACCCGTGCCACGAGCTCATCGGCCGTGCCGACGTCCGAACCGGACGGATCGGCGCCGACCTGCCGGATGAATTCCTTGGTCGCCGCGGTCTCGTCGGCGCTCCCCGTCAGGACGAGCGTGCTCAGACGGCTCACCGTGACCTCAGATGGGTCGCGCCCCACCGCCGCACAGTGCCCGCGCAGCACCTCGACCTTATGGGTGAACGTGGCGGCATCGCCGAAGAAGTTGCACATGTCGGCGTAACGGGCAACCAGCTTCAGTGTCCTTTTCTCCCCGCCGCCGCCCACGAGGATCTTCGGACCGCCAGGCTGCACGGGTGGCGGCACGTTGCGCGCCTCGTGGATCCCGTAGTAGGTCCCGCCGAAGGAGGGCGCCTCCTCGGTGAACATCGCCCGGCAGATCTGCAGGGCTTCCTCCAGGCGGTCGAGACGCTCGCCCGCCGGCGGGAAGCCGAAGCCGAGGCCCTCGTGCTCGACGTCGTACCACGCGGCGCCGATGCCGAGGATGGCGCGGCCGGCGCTGATGACGTCGAGCGTGGTCACGATCTTGGCCAGATGCGCCGGGTTGCGGTAGGTGACGCCGGTGACCATCGTCCCCAGCCTGACCCGTGACGTGCGCGCCGCCAGCCCACCGAGCAGCGTGTAGGAGTCGAGCATCGGTTGGGTGGGCCCGCCCATGGGAGGGAGTTGGTAGAAGTGGTCCATCACCCACACCGAGTCGTAGCCGGAGTCCTCGGCGGCGTTTGCCATGTCGACCACACCTTCGAAGAGCGCACCCGGCGCGCCCATGGTGAAGTTCGGGATCTGCAGTCCGAAGCGCATGGCCGGAACCTACCGGCGGACCGGCGGCGCCATGCCGGCTACCAACCCGTCCGCCGCCTCAGCCAGGCCAGAGCCACCTCGCCCTGAGCAGCCTGGAAGGCACGGACGGTCGGGATCCCGGCGGGTGGCGGCCGGAGAGAGTACGAGACGAAGAAGCCGCAGAGCGCGGCGAGCAGTGCGGTGATGACGTCGGGGTCGGCATCGTGTGAGGGCGGGTGACGCGCGACGAGCTCTTCGGGCTGCGGCCCGCCCTCCAGCACCACCGAGGGTGCCCACGCGACGAGATCGAATACCGGCGCGCCCACGACGGCGTGCGGCCAGTCGACGAACACCACGCCGCGCGGCCCGAACAAGATGTTGTCCGAACGAACGTCGCCGTGCAGCAGCGTGGGACCAACGCAGGCAGCCGGCCAGTGCGACTCCAGTTCGGCCAGCCGGGCCAGGTGCGTCCGGGCCCAGGGGTCCAAGTCCTCAGGCGGGTGGTCTGAAGCCGCCAGCTCCGCCCATCCTCCGAACAGGTGCCGGAGGTAGTCCTCGGCGGACTCGAGCCGGAGCAGGGGGCTCGGCGTCAGCGCTGCGTGCATCGCACCAAGCCCGTCGACGGCCGCTGTGAGTTCGCCGGTCTCCCAGGGATGGCGGGGAGATCGCCCCGCGATGGCCTCGAAGGCGAGCGCCACCCAGGTGCCGTCGTCGTAGGTATCGAGCAGCTGCGGGAACGCGGGCGACGACGGCAGCGCAGCGGACACGCGCGCCTCTCGCCGGTGCATCGTCGGCGAGTCGGGGTTCTGCTCGGGACTGACCGCCTTCACGAACACGGGTCGGCCCGGACACTCCAGCCAGGCCGCCGCACCCGGGGAGAACCCGCCCCGGAGGTCGCGCATCTCCCCGGGGCTGCCACCGCCGACACCCGCCGCCCACGTCTTCACGACGTCCGGCACCCGAGCCCACGGGAGGTGGACGCCGGCCGCCGGCCCGGCCGTGTCGGTCACGTGGCGGCGGCCCCTGCGGCGGCGAGCGCCTCGGTGATGCTGGTCACGAGTCGCCGGGCCGACTCGGCGCTGAGCTCGACGGCGACGCGTGCACCGGGGCCGCGGGACGGATCGGCGAAGTCGATGTTGAGCGTGTGGTCGAACGGTGCGTGGTACGGATGGTCGAAGTAGACGTTGGCCGACGTGACGGAGAACCACCCCTGCGGTCCCTTGGCGCTGCCGGCGATGTCGGTGGGGACGGTGAGGTACGAGCACATGGTCAGGACCCCGCCAGGTAGGTGCCGAACCAGGCGAAGATGCGCTGCCAGCCATCGAGGGCGGCCTCGGGCCGAAAGGCGGCCCGTTCGACCGCGAAGAACGCATGGCCGGCTCCGTCGTAGCGATGGAACTCGTACGTCTTGCGCGCCTCCTTGAGCGCCGCCTCGAGCTCGTCCACCTGTTCCGGGCTCGGGAACCGGTCGTCGTTGCCGAAGAGACCGAGCAGTGGGCACTTGAGGTCTGGCGTCCGGTCGACGAGGGGAGTCACCTTGAGCGGAAAGCCCTCGGGGACGGGGCCGACCACCATGGCGCCGTAGCAGTCGACCGCGCCGTCGACGGGCAGGCTCAACGCCGTGAGAAACGAGTGGCGGCCACCGGAGCAGTACCCGATGACGCCGATCTTGCCGTTGCTCGAGGGCAGGGCACGCAGCGTCTTGATGGCGCCGTCCATATCACCGATGAACTGCTCGTCCGGCACGCCCCCCGCCTCCCGAGTCGCGGCGGCGGCATCGTCGGGATCGAGGTCGAACCCCTGCCGAGCGTAGAGGTTGGGGCAGATCGCGTTATACCCGTTGGCCGCGAATTTCCTGGTGATCTCCTTCGTCCCCGAATCCCACCCCGGCATGTGGTGGATGACGAGGACGCCTGGGTAGGGCCCGTCGCCGGTGGGAAGAGCCAGATAGGCATTGACAGAGGCGCCTTCGTAGCCGGTGAACGTGACGTTCCGGGCCGAGAGGGCTTCTTCGGGTGCGGGCACGGCGGCCTCCTTTGCGCTCGTCGATTCGTGCCACGAGTTGCGGTGGTGCGGCGCCCACTATGGCGCGCGCCAGGTGCTCGCTGCCGCCCTATCCGGCATGATGAGCCAGTGCGCCGCCGGTTCCTCCTCCCCCTCGCCATGTTGGGGGCGTTGGCCGTCGCGGTGTGGCCGGGCGTCGTCGAGGCGGCCCCGGTCGTGCGCACGGTGGCAGGTCCCGAGTCGCTGCACTCGCCCGGGGGAATCGCGCTCGACGCCGCCGGTGACCTCTTCGTCGCCGACACCGGGCATTGCCGAGTCGTCGTGGTGCCGGGACGCAGCGGCACTGCATACGGCCAACGGCTTCAAGCCGGGCGAGTCGCGACC
>JBPYFR010000219.1:0-12016 GCA_051985685.1 Acidimicrobiales bacterium | reverse complement strand
GTTCATCCTCCAATCGCAGCGTCTCTGCGCCGACACCGCCTCTCGATGAGCTTCACGCGACGTACCGACAAGCCTAAGCAGGCGCGGGCCCTCGTGTGGTGTCTTGCTGCCTCATACCCGGATCGCCTTGGGTTCACACACCCCCTGCCCCATGCCGTGGCTGACGTCGCGTCACCGTGGCGAGTGACCAGGGATTTCATCGGGACAGCACAACAGAGGACCCGTGACCGAACAACCCTTGGTTCGCCGTCACGGCGACGCATGCGCCCTCGACCTGGCGCTGCGCCGCACTCCCCCTGAGCTGCCACACGCACTCGCACACCTGCGCGATCGCCTGCGCCGGGATGGCCTCGCCGAAACACGAGAGCCCGCCCGACGGGTTGACCGGCACGCGGCCGCCGAGAGCCGTGACGCCATCGCGCAGCAGCTTCTCGGCTTCGCCCTCGCCACACAGTCCGATGTCCTCGTACCAGTCGAGCTCGAGCGCGGAGGAGAGGTCGTACACCTCGGCCAGGCTCACGTCCTCGGGCCCAATGCCGGCCTCCGCGTAGGCGGCCGTCGTGATGGACGGCCGGAAGGCAGCGGTCGCCAGCGAGGTCGATCCATCCCCGGGCCCACCCGAGAACGCGACGGCGGAGTCGGTGGAGAAGTTGGGCATCTCGATCACGGTGTTCGGGAAGGTGGGCGTCACCGTCGAGACCGCATCGACGGTCACCAGCGGCTCGGTGGCACCGGCGTGTCGTCGTGCGAACGCCATGGAGGAGAGAACGAGGGCCGCGCCACCGTCGGACGTCGCGCAGATCTCGAGCAACCGCAGCGGATCGGCCACCATCGGCGATGCCAGCACCTCGTCGACGGTGACCTCGTTGCGGTAGCGGGCATAAGGGTTGGCCGAACCGTGCCGGGCGTTCTTGACCTTCACCTGCGCGAAGTCCTCCTCGGTCGCACCGAAGCGGTCCATGCGCCGTCGCGCGTAAAGCGCGAAGTAAGTGGGGTTCGTGGCGCCCAACAGATGGAAACGCAGCCAGTCGGGGTCGTCCTTGCGCTCGCCGCCTACTGGGGCGAAGAACCCTTTGGGCGTCGTGTCCGCACCCACGACGAGCGCGACGTCACAGAGTCCGGCCAGGATCTGCGCCCGCGCCCCGGCAATGGCCGCGGCTCCCGAGGCGCAGGCGGCGTACACGCTGGACACGCGCGCCCCGGTCCAGCCCAGGGCTTGCGCGAAGGTGGCGCCGGACACGAAGCCCGGGTACCCGTTGCGGATGGTGTCGGCCCCCGAGACGAACTGCACGTCCCGCCAACCGAGATCGGCATCGGCCAGGGCGGCACGGGCGGCCGCCAGCCCGTATTCGACGAAGGGACGCCCCCACTTGCCCCACTCGTGCATGCCCGCCCCGAGCACCGCCACTCTGTTGTCGCCGGCCACCGATCAGTCCTCCCCGCCAAAAGCGCCCGCCGGCCGCCACTTCCAGACCAGATAGTCGCAGCCCTCCTCCGAGTACAAGGTGTCGACGACCAGCTCGACCTCGTCGCCCACCTCGAGGTCCTCCACGGTCACGCCGCCCACGAGCTGGCCCATCACCACGAGCTTCTCGGCCGCGAGCTCGACCGCGGCCAGACAAAACGGGACGAAGGGATCGGCCGCGACGTACGGCGGCGGTGGCTGGTAGCGGGCATCGGTGTAGGACCAGATGCGGCCCTGGCGTGACAGCTCGACCGTGTCGAACGACGTGGAGGCACAGTCGGGGTTCCGGCACGAGCTCGTCTCGGCCGGGAAGGCGTACGTGCCGCACGCCGTGCAGCGTGACCCCAACAGCGCGGGCGGCCGGCCTTCCTCACCGGTGGTGAACCAGCCTTCGATCGCCGGGACCCGGGTCGCCTCCGGCGTCATCCGAGCCGCTCGATGATCGTGGCGTTGGCCTGGCCGCCGCCCTCACACATGGTCTGGAGCCCGTAGCGGGCCCCGGTGCGCTCCAACTCGTTGAGCAAGGTCGCCATGAGACGGGCCCCCGAGCACCCGGTCGGGTGGCCGATGGCGATGGCGCCGCCGTTGGGGTTCACCTTCTCCATGTCGGGCCGGTATTCGCGCTCCCAGGCCAGCACCACGGAGGCGAACGCCTCGTTGATCTCCACGACATCGATGTCGTCGAGCGATAGCTTCGCCTTCGCCAGCACCATCTCGGTCGCCGGGATCGGGGCGGTGAGCATGATCTGGGGGTCGTTGGCGGCGACGGCAAAGGTATGGAAGCGCGCCCGCGGCCGTAGCCCCAGAGACGACGCCCGCTCCTCGCTCATGATCAACACCGCGGCCGCGCCGTCCGAGATCTGCGACGACGTCCCGGCCGTGACCGTGCCGGACTCGGAGAACGCGGGCGCGAGCGCGGCCAGCTTCTGGAGCGACGTGTCGCGGCGGACGCCCTCGTCGGCCTCGATGCGCCCGCTGACCTCGGCCGCCCCCGGCACGTCAGGGTGCACCCGGGCCTCGAGGCCGACGATCTCGTTCGCGAAGCGCCCCTCCTCGGTCGCCCGTCCAGCGCGCTGGTGCGAACGGAGGGCGAAGGCATCCATCTCCTCCCGGGAGATGTTCCAACGCCGCGCGATCTCCTCGGCGCACTCGCCCTGGTGGATGAGCTCGAAGCGCGCCCGGTAGAGCGGACCGAAGGCCTCTCCGGGCCCGTGCTCGGTAGTCGAGCCGATGGGGACCCTGCTCATGGACTCCACCCCGGCCCCGATCGCCACGTCCATGGCCCCCGCCACCACGGCCTGCGCCGCGAAGTGAATGGCCTGTTGGGCCGAGCCGCACTGACGGTCGACGGTCGTTCCCGGGACGGTCTCGGGGAACCCCGCCGCCAAGGCCGCGTTGCGTGCGATGTTCATGGCCTGCTCCCCGACCGTCATGGTGCAGCCCATGACGACGTCCTCCACGACAGCGGGGTCCAGGTCGTTGCGGGCAAGCAGCGCGGCCAGCGGCTGCGCCGCCAGATCGGTGGCGTGCCACCCCGACAGGCGGCCGCCCCGGCGGCCGACGGGCGTGCGGACGGCATCGACGATCACGGCGTTCGGCATAGGGCCCCCAAGTCTGACGCCGAATTCGGGAGGGCGCACACTTCCTCGTAATGCCTAAAACCGTTCTGGCTGCTCACGTCCCGAATGTTCGCAAACGGCGAGGACCGCATTTGAAGACGAATCAGCTCGGGCGCCCGAACCGTGCGTCACCCGAGGCGGCAGCAGCCCGTGATCCCGGTCGACCAACATTGGCGCCATGCGCAAACCGCTCGTCGCCGCTGCCGTCGGAGCGGTAGTCCTGGCCCTCGTCCCGCTGGCGCTGGCCGCTTGCACCAGCGCAGGGCCCACCCCGCCCCCGTCGACCGCCGGGACGCCGGCGACGGCGGGAACCGGCGCACCCCATCAGCTCGGCGCAGGCCAACAGGTGACGGTCACGTACTGCAACGGCCAGCGGGCCCGCATCACCGAGCCGCCCATCCTGCGGGCTCCCGCCCCGGCCGCGGTCTACGTGCACGGGGGATCCTGGGTCTCGGGGAACCTCGATAGCGGCGGTTTCATCATCCGCTCCGTCGGCCCCGACCTGGCCTCGCTCGGGTTTGTCGTCGTCAGCATCGACTACCGGCTCGGGCCCCGCGAACGCTGGCCGGCCCAGATAGAGGACGTGAAATGCGCCATCCGCTACCTGCGGGCCAACGCGCACGCGCTGAACATCGATCCCAACGAGATAGGCGCCTGGGGCCACAGCGCCGGCGGCCATCTCGTCGCACTCCTCGGGACGGCAGGCCCCGCCACGGGCTGGGACGTCGGGGCCTACCCGGGCGTGTCGAGCAAAGTCGAGGCCGTCGTCGACATGGCGGGCCCGAGCGACCTGCTCTCACTGCGCGACCAGGGAAAAGTCGCCGCGCTCGTCGCGAAGAGTTTCGTGTCGTTGCTCGGCGGGGTGGCGCCGGATCAGCTCGAGTTTGCGCTCCGCGCCGCCAGCCCCGTGACCTACGTGGCCCCCGGCGACCCGCCGTTCCTGCTGCTCCACTCGGACAACGATCCCATCGTCCCTCCGCAGCAATCGAAGGAACTGGCCTTTTACCTGACGGTCGCCCACGTGCCCGCGCAACTCGTGATCGTCCACCACGGCGGGCACGACTTCGACCAGCCCGGGCAATCGCCCGACGCTCGCCAGATCACGAGCACGATCGTCGACTTCTTCATCCGGGCGCTCGTCCTGCACCAGGCCCCCGGCAATTTGAGTTGACGCCCCCTCGGCAATTTCCCAGATCTCTAAACACTTCTGTTTGTAGTTCTGAGAGAGGTCTCCATACGCGCCTCACCCCGAGCGCTTACCCGGGAACACCACACCCGGGAGCGCGTCACCCGGGAACGCCGACTGCCCACACACGAAGCCAGCGTCGACGTTGGCAACTGCCACGCCCCTGTGCGAGATTCGCAGCGCCATGGACCTGACTTTCAGCGCCGAGCAGGATGCTTTCCGCGCCGAGGCAAGGGGCTGGCTAACTGCTCACGTCCACGCCGACCCCCTCCCCTCCTTCGATACGGCCGAGGGCTTCGAGGCCCACCGCCGCTGGGAGCGCACCATGTTCGAGGACCGCTGGTCCGTCGTCAGCTGGCCGGTCGAGTACGGCGGACGCGACCTCGGGATTTTCGAGTGGCTCGTGTTCGAGGAGGAGTACTACCGCGCCAGCGCCCCCAAGCGGGTGAGCCAGAACGGCATCTTTCTGCTCGGCCCCACGATGCTCGAATTCGGCACCGAAGCCCAGAAGGCGCGCTACCTGCCTCCGATGGCGGCGGGGGACGAGATCTGGTGCCAGGGCTGGTCCGAGCCTGACGCCGGAAGCGACCTCGCCGGTATCCGCTCCCGCGCCGTGCGCACCGCGGCCGGCGACGGGTGGGTGCTGAACGGCCAGAAGACTTGGGCCAGCCGGGGCGCGTTTGCGGATTGGTGCTTCGGGATCTTCCGCACCGACGCCGAGGTCGAGCGCCATCGCGGGCTGACCTACTTCCTCGTGGCGATGGATTCCCCCGGCGTCTCCGTGCGCCCCATCCCTCAACTCGACGGCGAAACCGGCTTCGCCGAGATCTTCTTCGACAACGTCGAGGTTCCCGAGGACCAAGTTCTGGGCGAGGTCGGCGCCGGCTGGTCGGTCGCCATGGCGACAGCGGGGTCCGAACGGGGACTCTCGCTGCGCAGCCCGGCGCGCTACACCGAGGCGGCCGACCGCCTCGTTCACCTCTTCGCGTCGCGCGGCGGCCCACCCCCGTCGGCCGACGCGGTCGCACGCGCCCACATGGATGCCGAGGCCTACGAGCTGCACACCTATTGGACCGCGACGAAGGTCTCGCACGGGCAGGCCGTCGGGCCGGAGGCGAGCTGCAACAAGATCTACTGGTCGGAGACCGACGTGGCGATTCACACCGCCGCGCTCGACTTATTGGGCCCGGACGCCGAGCTCCTCCAGGCCGGCGCCCCGGGCGAGTGGCTCGACGGCTACCTCTTCTCGCTGGCCGGCCCGATTTACGCCGGCACCAACGAGATCCAGCGCAACGTGGTGGCCGAGCGCCTACTCGGGTTGCCCCGCAGCTGAGCGGACCCGACAGAAGCAGCCGTGGACTTTGCGTTCTCCGACGAGCAAGCCGAGCTGCGGCTGGGCGTGCGTCAGGTCCTCGACGTCGAGTGTTCGGTCGGCGAGTTGCGAGCGTTCGAGCTGGCCGACGCCGATGGCCGGGCCGAGCTGTCTCAAAACCGCTGGAGTGTGCTCGCCGAGCTCGGCGCGCCTGCGCTCGTCGTGCCCGAAGCCGCGAACGGGCTCGGGCGCGACGACGTCGATCTCGTCGCCGTCCTCGAGGAGGCGGGCCACGCCTGCCTGCCGGAGCCGTTGCTCGAGACGGCGGCACTGGCCGCCCCCGCGCTGGCCTCGCTGCTCCCCGATCGAGCCGCCGCGGCCGCCTTGGCCGCGCTGGTGGAGGACGATGCGATGTTCGCGGTCGGCGGCATCGACGTCGCTGCCGAGGGCATCACCTCGCCGAGCGAGGTGTCGGCGGACGGCATGTTGCGCACGCCCCGCGTCGTGGGCGCCCGCGACGCGGCGGTCCTCCTGCTCGCGTGCCGCGACGACGAGTCGGGCTGGCAGTTGCATGCCGTCCCAGCCGTCTCCTGCACCGTCGATCCGACGCCCGCGCTGAGCTCGTCCCGTGATCTCTCGACCGTGCACTGGCCGCTCTCCTCTGAGACCCTGCTCGCCTACGGAGTGGCGGCCGAGGCGGCCGCGAGCTTGTTGGCCGATCGCGCCGCCGCCGGCTCCGCCGCGCTGCTGACGGGCCTGGCCGACCGCATGCTCGCGATGACGGCGGTCTACGCCAGGGAGCGCCACCAATTCGGCCGCCCCATCGGCAGCTTCCAAGCGGTCAAGCACCACCTCGCCAACGCGCGGGTCGCCCTGGAGTTCGCCCGGCCCGCGACCTACCGCGCCGCGTGGTCCCTCGCCACGGCGCAGCCGACGCTGCCGCACGACGCATCCATGGCCAAGGCGATGGCGTCGGACGCGGCCGATCTGGCCGCCCGGGTCGCCCTGCAGGTCCACGGCGCCATCGGCTACACGTGGGAGTGCGACCTCCACTTCTTCCTGAAGCTGACGTGGGCGCTGTCCCGCGCCTGGGGCGACGCCGCCACCCACCGCCGGCTCGTCCTGAGGCACCTGGTCGCTCGCCGCTAGCTCCGCCGACCTCGTTCTCGCACCCCATCTGGCAACTTCGGTTGCAACGGGCCTCCGACCGGCGCGATGCTGGTGGCGGAGGGGAGGTCCGTGTGGCGTCGACGATCTTGGTCGTTGAGGACGAATTCCAAACTCCGAGAGTGTTGGCACGCAGGCCGGCTAGGCGAGGCTGCGACGCATCTTCGAGGATGCCGGTTTCAGCCGGTTCCGCCGGGCGGCCGAGACGCCCATGAACCTGATTCTTGAGCCCGGGCCCTGAGCCGGCGGGGAGCCGACCTTTGGGTCGCATGAGAACTGACAAAACGAGCAAGTAAGGAGAGCATGTGATGACGTTCATTCAGACCATCGAGTTCACGACGGGCCGCATCGACGAGGTCGAGGCAGTCATGGACGAATGGGTTGCGGCCACAGAGGGGGCGCGCAGAGCCCAGCACGCGGTGCTCACGGCGGACCGTGACCGGGCGAACACCTACGTCCAGATCGTCGAGTTCCCGAGCTACGACGCTGCGATGGAGAACTCGAAGCTCGCCCAGACCTCCGAGCTGTCCGGGAAGATGTCCGCGCTATGCGATGGCCCACCGATCTTTCGCAACCTCGATACGCGCCGCGTCGACGAGCTGAGCTGATGGGACACACCGATTGACAAGATGAGCCGTCGTTGACGGCTCGGGTTTCGGAGGACCGGGTGAAGTCCTCGCCTGGTCCTCCGCGACCCCGAATATGCGAACCATCACCCAATACAGATCGTGGTGAACAGGCTCGGGAACAGGCGCTTCTTCCAGTCGTAGCCTGTGGCGCGGCCATGTCCGATTCCCGCCAGTAATTGGCACAACCACGTGCCACCATGGTCGGGTGATCGAGGAACCCGACCGCTGCTACGAGGCGGCGAAGAGCAAGGACGCCCGCTTCGACGGGTGGTTCTTCTGCGCCGTGACCTCGACCGGGATCTACTGCCGACCCAGCTGCCCAGCCCGCACCCCGAAGCGGGAGAACATGCGGTTCTACCCAACCGCGGCCGCCGCCCAGCAGGCCGGATTCCGGGCCTGCCTCCGCTGCCGCCCGGACGCCACGCCGGGATCACCCGAGTGGAACCTCCGGGCCGACGTTGTGGCGCGGGCGATGCGGCTCATCCGCGACGGCATCGTGGACCGCGACGGCGTCGACGGGCTGGCCCGCCGGCTCGGATACAGCACCCGCCAGCTGAACCGCCTCATCACGGCCGAAGTCGGAACCGGACCGCTGGCTCTGGCCCGGGCCCAACGCAGCCAAACGGCACGGGTCCTCCTGGAGACCACCGACCTTCCCGTCGCTCACGTCGCCTTCGCGGCCGGCTTCGCCAGCGTCCGGCAGTGCAACGACACGATGCGCGAGATCTTCGCCGACACGCCGAGCGGCTTGCGCCACCGGGCGATGAGAACAGCGCACCGAGGCCCGGGCGGCGGCGAGACGACCCAGTCGATCCATTTGCGCCTCCCGTGCCGGCGCCCGTTCAGCCCGCACTCGGTGCTCGACTTCCTCGGCGCCCGCGTGCTGCCGGGCGTGGAGGCTCGTGACGACGAGTCGTACCGGCGCAGTCTGCGACTTCCGCACGGCCACGGCGTGGTCGCTCTCACTGCGCCTTCCCCCGGCGTAGGCGCCAAGAAGGGTCCGGCCTACGTGGAGGCCGACCTCCGACTGTCGGATCTGCGGGACTTGAGCGCGGCCGTTGCCCGCTGCCGCCAGCTGCTCGACCTGGACGCCGACCCGGTCGCCGTCTGGGAGGCGCTGCGCGGCGACCCGCTCGTCGGCGCGGTCGTCGATTCGGATCCCGGCCGGCGGGTGCCCGGCGCGACCGACGGCTTCGAGCTCACGGTGCGTGCGGTGATCGGTCAGCAAGTCTCGGTCGCAGGTGCCCGTACCGTCGCCGGCAAGCTCGTGCACGCCGCTGGTGAGACGCTGCCCGAGCCCGACGGTGGCGTGACGCACCTGTTCCCGACGCCGGAGGCGCTGGCCCGAGTGGCCCGGCACGACCCCGACGCCTTCGCGATGCCTGCAGGGCGACGGCGCGCACTGGGTGCGCTCGCCGACGGGGTGGCCGCAGGAGACGTGGTGATCGACCCGGGGTCGGACCCGCGCGAGGTGCGCCGCTCCCTGGTCGGGATGCCGGGCATCGGACCCTGGACGGCCGAGTACGTGGCCATGCGCGCGCTGCGCGATCCCGATGCGTTCATGCCGACCGATCTCGGTATCCGGCGCGCCGCGGTTGCACTCGACCTGCCCGACGATCCCGCCCACTTGCTCGCGGTGAGCGAGGGGTGGCGGCCCTGGCGCAGCTATGCGATGGCACATCTGTGGTCACTTCCCGCCTCCACTCCCCTCGCGACCCAACCCAGCAGAGAACGACCAACCAGACAACGACCAACCAAACAACGACCCACGAAAGGACGAGCCGCATGACGACCACTCCCACCGCCACGATGCCCCTCGAGACGCCGATCGGACGTCTCGTGCTCGAGTCAGACGGCGACAACCTGATCGGGGTGTGGCTCCCCAATGAGCATCGACACGGCCGCCGCGACGTCGACGACGTGCCGCCCGTTCTGAAGGAGACGGCGACGCAGATCGACGAGTATTTCGCCGGCGAACGGACCGAGTTCGAGCTGCCGATGGAGCTCGACGGCACCGACTTCCAACGCCAGGTCTGGACCGAGCTGACCCGGATCCCCTACGGCGAGACCATCAGCTACGGCGAGCTGGCCCGCCGGGTCGGCCGGCCCAACGGCCCCCGGGCCGTGGGGCAGGCCAACGGCCGCAACCCGATTCCGATCATCGTCCCCTGCCACCGGGTGCTCGCCAGCGACGGGATCGGCGGCTACGGGGGCGGACTTAAGACCAAACGCGCGCTTCTGGCGCTCGAGGGCGTCACCGCATAGTGACGTTTCGGCCCTAGCGCACCGGTCCCGCTGGTCGCACGATGGGGACCGTGCGGAACTATGCCGACTACCTGCGCTGGCTCTACAAGGGAGGGCGGCCTAACGCGTTCGCCCGGGTCCAGAACAGGCTTTCGGCGCTCGCGTTCGCCGCGGGCGTGCTGCCCGGACGTGCCGGTGCCCTTCAGGTCAGGGGCCGCCGCAGCGGCAAGACGGTCTCGTTCCCGGTCGTGATCGCCGACTACGACGGGGAGCGGTACCTCGTCTCCATGCTGGGGTCGGACACGAACTGGGTGCGCAACCTCCGGGCGGCTGGTGGCCAAGCCGTGTTGAAGCACGGGCGCCGCGAGCCGGTACGGCTTGTGGAGGTCGACCTGGGGGATCGGGCACCGATTCTCCGCCGGTATCTCGCCGTCGCACCGGGAGCGCGCCCTCATGTCCCGGTCGATCGCCACGCCCCACTCGAAGCGTTCCAGGAGATTGCGTCCGAGTATCCCGTCTTTCGGGTGGAGGCGCGGCGAACGCCGCCGGAAGAGCCGGGCGCGGCCGCATAAAGGTGCGCGGCACGCCGAGCCTGCGTGGCTATCGGCCGGGAAGCGATCGCGGCAGCCCGAACCACGGGAGCACGCTGTTCTCGAAGCGGGTCATGGAACAGATCCGCTCGCCACTGAGGGTGAGGACGAACAGGCCGACCCCGTGGCTGACGCCGCCAGGGGTGCGCAGATAGGCACCGACGGCCGGCTGACCGTTCGCGCGCGTCTGCACCAGTTCGAACCGCCGGCCCGCGCCGAAGATGCTGGCGAAGAGCCGCGCCACGTGGTCACGGCCCTCGTATTCGAACGGCAGCGGCGGCATGGAGACGAAGACGTCATCGGTCAGAAGGGCGACCAGCGCATCGAGGTCGGCGGACTCGTAGGCCCAGACGAACTCCCTCACGATCGCCTGCTCCGAGCGCGAATTCGACGCGGGAGGCGGCTCGCGGGTCCCCCCCTGTGACAGCTTGCGCTCCACGCTGGCGCGGGCGCGCTTGAGCGCGCTGTTGACCGAGTCCACCGTCGAGTCGAGCATCTGGGCCACCTCGTCGGCGTGATAGCCGAGCACGTCGCGCAGGACGAGCACCGCCACCTGACGGGGCGGCAGGACCTGCAGGGCGGTGACGAAGGCCATGGAGATGGACTCCCTCTGCTCGTAGCGTGCAGCCGGACCGAGAGGCGCGTCGGGGGCGCCCTCGAGCAGGGCGTCGGGATACGGCTCGAGCCATGGCACTTCGCCGAGCCCGGTCGGCTCGGGTGGTTCAACCCCCGGCACGTCCCACTCCTTGGCGGGGCGCCGGCTGGCGGCGCGCCGGGCGTCGAGGCACTGGTTGGTGGCGATCCGGTAGAGCCAGGCGCGCAGCGACGCCCGCCCCTCGAACCCCCCGAGCGCGCGCCACGCCCTCAGGAACGTGTCTTGGACGGCGTCCTCGGCGTCTTGCAGGGATCCAAGCATCCGATAGCAGTGCACCTGGAGCTCGCGACGGTAGGGCTCGGTCAGCACCCTGAACGCGTCGCCGTCTCCTGCGCGCGCTCTTGCCATGAGGTCGGGCGTCATCAGGCCTCACCTTCGCCGCTCGATCTTCCCATGCGTCCTACCAGCAATCCTCATAGAGACGTCCGCCGTGACCCGAATTGGGCGGTCACAGGCCGACCATTTTCGCGACTCTGCGTCGTCTCCTCTTGTGCATCTACACGACCACGAGAAGGAGAACGGAAATGGGGAAGATCATCGTCTCGACCAACATCTCGCTCGATGGGGTCGCCCAGGACCCGGACGGTCAGGAGGGCTCCAGCCACGGCGGCTGGTTCGGGCGGTTCGGGGGCAAGGACTTGGATGCGTGGGCCGGTGTCATGACGGACGAGGCGCGGCACGCCGAGGCCCTGCTGCTGGGTCGCAAGAGCGATGAGTGGTTCGCCACGCGGTGGAGGGGGCGCGCCGGGGAGTGGGCGCACCGGTTGAACAGCATGCCCAAGTACGTCGTGTCCTCCACCGTCGACAATCCTCAATGGACCAATGCGAGCGTGCTCAAGGGCGACGTGGTCGAGCAGGTCCGGCTCCTGAAGGAGAAGACACAGGGGGAAATCCTCGTCTACGCGAGCTACCAGCTCGTGCACACCCTGATGGAGCACGGGCTCGTCGACGAGTTTCGCCTCGTCGTCTTCCCGGTGGTGCTCGGGACCGGCGAGCGCCTCTTCGGCGAGACCGGCGAGACCGGGAAC
This sequence comes from Acidimicrobiales bacterium, assembly GCA_051985685.1. Lineage (GTDB taxonomy): Bacteria > Actinomycetota > Acidimicrobiia > Acidimicrobiales > RAAP-2 > Bog-473. The sequence continues at coordinate 121 of JBPYFR010000219.1, read as the reverse complement.
ACGACACCGCTGCATCTCGTCGGCACCCAGACCATCGGAGCGGGCCTCCCTCTGCTCACCTACGAGGTGGTCCGGGACGCGGCCTGACGATGGGGTGGGCGCATAGGGTTCGCCGATGGAA
>JBPYFR010000218.1:0-15109 GCA_051985685.1 Acidimicrobiales bacterium | reverse complement strand
GCTCGACCCCGAAATCCATCTGGACGTCGTGATGGGCGAGCCTCGCCCATGGGAGCCGGGGCCGATGCTTTCCAACTCCTTTGGCTTCGGCGGCCACAACGGCAGCTTGCTTTTCGTCCCCGCCTAGGCGCGGGGCCATGCGTTTCGCAGCCGGCGCGCTTTAGGTCAGCCTTTCACGTACGACAGCTTCTCAGCGACTTTTCCCTGACGGATTCGAAAGACATCGACTCCGCGCACGTGACCACCATCCCACGAGTACCGCCACAGCTGCACGACCCGGTCTCCCGCCGCAAAGGTCTCCTCGGCGTCGAAGCGGCTGGATGCGTCGTCGAAAATCGCCTGCCAGGCAGTGCGGAGGTCCTGCTGACCCACATAACGTTGCCCGTCAGGGGCCGGCCCGGTGGCATCGAAGACACAGTCCTCGGTGACCAGCGCCAGTGCGCCGTCGAGATCATGCGACGCCCATGCGGCGCCAAAGCGCTCGACGAGTTGGATCGGGTCCTCTACCTCGGGCATCTGACTTGCAGGCCGGCTCAGGCCGCTTCGAGCGCTCTGAGCAGGTTGGTCGGAGTGTCCTTGGGTGACACCTTGTACCAGACCTCGGCCAGCTTGCCCTTCTCGTCCACGAGGAAGGCCGATCGCAGGATCCCCATGCTCTTCCTCCCGTACATGGACTTTTCCACCCAGACGCCATACGCCTGCGCGACCTTGTGGTCCTCGTCCGAAAGAAGGGGGAAGCCCAACCCATACTTCGTGTCGAACTTCGCCTGTCTGGCCGGTGGATCGGGGCTGACACCGACGACTGCCGTGTCGCCGATCTGGCCGAGGATGTCACGAAGACCGCACGCTTGGGCCGTGCAGCCGGGAGTGTCCGCCCTGGGATAGAAGTACACGAGCACCTTGCGACCCTTGAAGCTCGACAGCTTCACGGTCTGGCCAGACTGGTCCTTGAGGGTGATCGCTGGCGCCTTGTCGCCTTGCTTCAACATGCAGCTGACAATACCCGGCCTTCCCAGCCCTGAGGTCGCCCACCCCTCACTCGCTCGTCGGGCCGCGGAAATGTGGCTCCCGCTTCTCCCGATGCGATGCCAGCCCCTCGGCCGCGTCCGGACCACCGAAACCGTAGAACTCATAGGCCAGCGACGCGTCAAAAGCCGGTCCCATTGCCCGGTACCAGTGGTTGAGCGTGTGCTTGGTCCATCGCAGCGCGCTCTGAGCGCCCGCGGCAAGGCGGTTGGCGACCTCGAGCGCCGTCGCCTGAACCCGGTCATCGTCGACGACCAGCGAGACGAGCCCGATGCGCTCCGCCTCTTCCCCCGTCAGCGTCTCGCAGGTCAGCAGGTAGTACTTGGCTTTCGCCATCCCGCACAGCAGCGGCCAGCAGAGCGCGGCGTGATCTCCGGCCGCCACACCCAGCCGGGTGTGTCCGTCGATGATCCGGGCCGAGCGGGCGGCCACGGAGATGTCAGCCAGCAGCGCGGCCACCAGGCCAGCGCCGACCGCAGGTCCGTGGATCGCTGACACCAACGGCTTCGAGCAGTTGATGACGTTGGTCACCAGGTCGCGCGCCTCTCGGAGAATCCGGGTTCGCACCCCGAAGTCCGAGATCAGGTCGGCGAGCAGTTCGAAACTCCCTCCGGACGAAAAGGCGCGACCGGCCCCAGTCAGCAACGCCACTCGAACTTCAGGATCGCGATCGACGACGAGCCACACGTCAGCCAGCTGGCGATGGACGGCGTGGTCGACCGCGTTCAGCCCCGGCCCGTCCAGCACGATCTGCAGCACCGCGTCAGATGGCCGTTCGAAACGTAGATTCGGGAAGTCGTCGTAGCCCTGCACGGCTCGCAGGGTATCCGGCGAACGGCAAGCTCCTACCTCCCGCGGAAGGCCTTACCGGTGAATCTGAGCCGCTAGCCGGACGGTTGGCCAGAGTGGAGGGCGGCCACCGCATTGCGAAACGCGGTGTAGGCGGGCTTTGCTGTCCCGTCGGCCCGGAGGAGACCGAAGAAGTCTTCCCGGTTTCGCTGATCGGTCCCGAGGTCCTTGTACGAGTACCAGAACAAGGCGGCGATGGATGATGAGCTTTGGGACAGCTGGACGGCCTCGGTGGCCATGGTGGCCTGAAACTCCTCGCTGACGTGGTCCTCGGACGTCGCAGTCTGGTAGTTCGCGGCGGTGGCGGCGATCCCGGGCCCGCCGGTGGGAGCCCCGTACTCGGTCAGCCAGAGCTTCGTCGTCGGCACCCCGCAGGAGCTGAGGACACCTTCGACGTTGCGACCGGCGCCCGCGATCTGGTCCCAGGCGTTCCAGCTGGCGGGGTAGCTCGGCGGGGCCGGAAAGGAGAACGGGTGGTAGCCGATGGCGTCGACCAGGCGACCACCACCGTCCTCACAGAAGGAGACGAGGTAATCGACTGGAGCCCGCGTGATCCTGGTCGTGGAGGCAGGTGCGAGCCCGCCCGAGATCAGGTTGACGGTCGGATCGGCGGCCCGCATCGCCGGTGCGGTCGCACGAAGGAGCATCACGTATTCGGCTGGGTCGGGCACCGGCTGCCAGAACGTATACAGGTTCGGCTCGTTCCAGATCTCCCAGGTGTGGATGCCCATGGGTGCGTAGCGGGCGACCGCCTGGCTGGCGAAGGAGGCGAACTGGTTCGGGTCGGCGGGCGCGCACTTGTTGCTGGCACACCCGGCCAGACGGGCCCAGCTCGGCGTGAAGGCGAGGGTGGGCAGTACCTGCAAGTGGCGGGCGATAGCCGCGGCAACGACCCGGTCGAATCCGCTCCAGTCGAAAAGGCTGGGCGAAGTGGGCTGAATCTCATCCCAGGAGAGGTCGACCCGGATCCACCCGACGCCGAGGGCGACGGCGTCGTCGAGGGTTCGAGCCAGGTCTCCTGAGGAGAGCCCCGGCAGGCTGTCGCCGTAGGCGAGCCCGATGCGAAGCTGTTTGGGACTCGGCGCAGCCGGCGTCACCGGTGTCGATGGCGAGGGGCGGGTGGCGCCGGCGCCGGACTTCGAAACCGTCCGGCTCCCACAGCCCACGATCGTCGCGGCCAGGACGAGACACAACAGGCGACTGGTGAACGATCGCATCGCGTCACCCCACTTTCTGCAGAGGAGTGGCGTAAGTCAGCACCCCTCTGTGTTGCAGTACGGATTCGAAGAGAGCGTTGGTGCGGTCGGCCTGCCCTTCCCGCGTGTGCGAACGGACCACTTCCTGCCGGCCGGCCTCCCCCAGCCGTGCCGCCATGTCCGGCTCATCGATGATCCGGGCCAGGCTGTCGGCGAGACCGGCCGCATCGCCGGGATCGAGCAGCGAGCCGGTTCGACCGTTGTCGACCAGCTCCGGGATCCCGCCGACCGTTGTGCTGACGACAGGAACGGCGGAAGCCATTGCTTCGAGCAGCACAACCGGGAAGCTGTCACTACTGGTCGGTAGGGCCAGAACGGTGGCCTCCCGACAAGCCTGTGCCAGGTCGAGGCCAGCAAGCCGCCCCCGGAACCGGACGATGCTGTCGATGCCGAGCGACCGGCAGCGTTCACGGTAGCGGGCCAGGTCATCTCCCGATCCGACAACGTCCAGGCGAAGGAAGGGACGCTCTGCCCGGAGACTGGCGAGCGCTTCCAACAGGGTATCGAGACCCTTGTGCGCGTGGCCCCGACTGAGACCGGCTACGAAAAGTACCCGGTTTTGCGACCGGGCTCGGGCCGGCGTGAAAAGGCGAGTGTCGACACCGGGTGTGACGGTGGTGCACTTGGTGCGGAAGCCGGTGACGAACGAGTCACGGACGAAGTCGGACGACGTGATGATGCGGTCCGCACTGGAAAAGAGCCGGCGGCACAGGATGCGCTCGTAGAAGAGGATCAAGGCGTCGGCCGGCCAGCGGCCCTTGCGCATGCTGCCGGTGTGGTAGGTCACGACCAGCGGGATCTCCTTCGCGTGTCCGGCGGCCAGGTCGGCCAGACCGGGGACGGGGGCGTGGGCGTTGATCAGGACCGGGGCCTCCAGGGAAATAATCCGATTCAGGTGCCGGCGCCACGTCACCCCGAAGCGGGTGTTGGAGAGGCGCAGTTGCGATGGGAGCCAGTACACCCGGAGATCCCCACGGTCCTCCCGCCGGACGCCGCTGCGCTGACGACCTGACGTGACGACGACCACCCGCCACCCGTGCCGTTCGATGAGGAGGTCTGCCAGAGTCGCGGCGTAGACCTCGAGCCCGCCACCCTCAGGTGGAAAGTACGGGGTGACGAGCATGACCGTGCGTCCGTCCCCGAACGGCTTTTTTGTCCTCGCCGACTCCCTGCCCCTGCTCAGGAGTAAGGCGGCGCCACCTATGACACCAGCCAGCAGGTTGCCGATGAGCCACGCACCCGACACCCACGCCAGACCCCGGTGTACCCAGAGCACCGACAGTCCGGTGATGGCGACGACGAACGAGATGTTCGCCGACACCAGCGCGAAGAGCTGCCGCTTGAGCCGAAGGAGGGACGATGTCCAGGTGTTCAGGGCCACCGCAAGAGTCCCCAGGCCCAGGACGACCAGTGCTGCTCTGGCATGGTGGCTGTAGGCCGGTCCAAAGACAAGGAGCACCTGGCTACTGGCAAGGCAAAGAAAGGCAGCGGCGGGAAGCATGACGAGCGCCTGAATCGCGGCGGACCGGCGAGCCAGGACGCCGAGGTCGGTGCCGTCGTAGGACCCCTCCGCCAACAGCGACTGGGAGACGGCGTAGGTCACCGCGTTGAGCAGGTTCGCGAGCTGGAACGCCAGGTAGTAGTAGCCCGCCTGAGCAGTGCCCTGGCTCTGGATGACGATGAGCGGGACCAGGAGGATCGGGACGATGTTGAGCACGTTGGCGACGTAGTTGGCGGCCGAATACCCCGACACCCGACGAATGACGTCCCGCGAGACGCGCAGCCGGGGCTGGTAGCGAAGACTCCGGATCAGGAAGAAGACGCTCAACACGACCGCCACGAACGCCGCCAAGCCGGAGGCAGCGAAGATTCCGTAGGCGCCGAGACCGACCAGAGCGAGGGGGAGCGCCAGCTTGGTGCCCCCCTGTATCAGGCCGTCGATGAGAAAGTTGTACCGGGCCTCCCGATAGGCGATGAAGATCGAGTCGGTCACCAGGTTGACGGCCGCGAATGCCGTCAGAAGTACGAAGCCGCCGGCGTAGATGATGGAATCCCGGGTGAAGCGGAGCTGGGTGACAAAGGAGGGGACGGCGACGATGTAGGCGAGCGCAACCAGGAGGCCGGCCCCGAATACCAGCAGGAGCCCGGTGTTGATCTCGGCGTCCCGGTCTCGCGAGCCAGGAAGGAAGCGCACGAACGTGGTGTTGAATCCGAGCAGGCTGAGGTAGGAGATGAGAGACGTGGCCGTAATCAGCGTCGTGGCCACGCCGATCTGCCCGGGAGTGAACAAGCGAGCGCTCAACGCCCAGAAGACAAATCCGAGGACACCCATCGTGGCGGTGGTGAGCAGCAGGTAGAACGAGTTTTTGACGAGCGGGTCCGATCGGACCTGGCCGATCCAGGCGCGCGTGCTTGTCAATCGCGAGTTGGGAAGGGTTACCGCTACGCTCTGCATCGCCGCACCTTGATGGTGAGGGTGCTCGCGAACGAGATCGCGAAGCACAGGACGCCGAAAGTGTCCTCGTGCGGCCATGACATCAAATGGGTCAGCGGCCAGTGCAAGGACTCGGGGTGAACGATTGCATTCAGGGCGATATAGAGCCAGCCGGCAAACGAGTACAGCGCGACGGTGATGAGGACGGCCTCGAGGGTTCTACCGGTAAACACGGGCACCCCCGTTGGCGTAGATGAGGTCCTTGTTGTCATCCAGGAAATTCAAGGGGTAGTGGTAGGTGACCAGGTCACCATCGATCGATACTGTCGCCAACCGCTGACGCACGTTGGTGTAACCGAGGAACACGTACGAGTCCTGCCGGACGAGCACCGGATAGATGTCGTCGAGCGTGTCGATCCGGTGGAGAGTGTCTGGGCCCGTGAACGTGTACCGGTAAGACTCAGTCTCGGCTTGCACATTGCCGCCCGTCCTCGCCACGTCGTTGGCGAGCCACGCCATCCCGGCCGCCTCCTCGGGGTGGACGTAATAGGTGTCGTAGTAGGTTCCCGAGTTGTTCAGATGGAGCTGAGGGTCATATCCCCCGAGGACCTGGGTGATGATTCCAGTGGAGGAGGCGAAGAAACCCAGCGCCAGCACGCCCGCGAAGAGGATCCTGCGCCCTTCGGCAATCCTGGGGACGAGGGCGAGGCTGCCCACCACCAGAAACACGTCCAAGATCATCAGCGACTGCTGGAACGACCGCAGAACTCCGTAGTCGACGGAGAGCACCGGCAAGACGGCTTGTAACAGAACGACCACGAGGTTGGCGGCGGCCAGGCAGTAGAACTCCGGGTTGGCGTCGATGCGCTTGCGACGGGCGAACAAGAACGCGAGCAGTCCGAGGCCGATCAACAGCTGAAGGACCCTGGCCGAAGCCTGCCTGACGGCCGAGTTGAACCCGCTGACGTTCAGGCCCATCCGGGAGAGGGCGCTGCCCACGGACGTGAGTGGCAGCTGGGGGCTCGCTGCCGCCGGCGCTGCATACTGCGGACTGGGCGCGGTGTCGTAGTAGGCGCCCGACTTCCGGGCCGCGGCCGTCATCTGCATGCTCGACTTCTTGTATTCGGCGAGGCGCTCGGCGGGGCTCGGCTGGCGTCCGAGAAAGAGGCCGTAGGAAGTGTCGGACGACTTATGCCCCGGCCCGCCGCGAAGGCTGTTGGCGGCCGCGCTCACGGTTTGCCACAGGCCGGTCTCGGTGCGAGTGATCGGCAGGGTCCAGAGAAGGGAGGCGACGGCAACCAGGCCGATGGTTGCCGCCCCGAGGACGTGCCCTCGCTGGCTGGGCACCTTCTTCACCCGCTGGATGGCGGCACGAATAAGCCAGGCGAGCGTGAACACACCTATCGCGACGTACGTCGTCGAGTAGTGCGACCAGACCATCCCCACTGCCAGGACCACCAGCCACGCCCGGCGGCTCCGTACCGGCAGGCGATCGTTGAACATGACCAGCAGGGCGCCGGCCAGGAAGAGAAAGGCGATCTCCTGCCGGTTGAGCATCGGCATGTCCTGGAAGAACGTGACGAAGGAGATGAAGTAGATCGCCCCTAGCAGCGCGACCGTCGTCGACGAAACACGGGTCGCCAGCCGGTAGACCAGCACCGGGCACAGGGCGAACAACACCTGGTAGAACACCTTGTAGACATAGGGGTCGCTGACCCGCGTCCAGTGCCAGATCATGGTGGGCAGGATGGTGATGCTGAGGCAGGCGTTGTAGGCGTCCTGGAACAGGGACATGTGCCAGCTGGCGTGCGTCTTCGCAAGCTCGAAGACCCGAAACTCGAGCTGCGCGTCGTGGCCGGTGATGGACCAACCTCGCAGGGAGGTCATAAAGAGGAGCGCCAGCGACGCGCAGTAGATCACGGCCGGGATGACGCCCGTGTGAAGCTGCTCCCGCCACGCCACCACGAGGGCGAGAGCGGCGAGGACCACAACCAGCATGCAAAGGCTCAGGCCCCCACCCGCGCCATTGTTGAGGCGAACAGCGCCCATCACCGCCATGGGCACCGCCACGGCGGCCAGGGAGAGCACCGTCCAGTCCCGCCGTGACAGGCGAGGCAGGGTCACCAGGTAGGTTGCGGGATGGCGGGGGAAGGCCCAGATTCCCAGGGCGACACACAAGACGTCCACCATCAGCACGACGGGTACCGCGCCAAGGGCACCGGGCACGCCGAGATGCGGAAGCAGCGTGTTGGCCAGCAAGCCCGTGCCCATCAGCAGAAGCAAGGAAACGAGAACGCTGATCCCGAGACGCTCGCTCTTTGACCGCGCCTTGCCAAGGTCGGCCATGTACATGAGGAAGGTAGGTATGCCGAGGCAGCAAGCGAGGCCCGCCAGCGGTGCGATCCACGGGATGTACGCGCCGGAAGCGAGCAGGCTGTTGGTCACCGCGAGCAGGACCGCCATGACCACAAAGGCGGCCCGGCGCCCAACGGCAAGAGTCCGACGGGGCTGCGGGACCGTGTCGGGCGGTACCTCGCTGACGGGGAGGCTCAATGGCCTTTCGGCGAGCAGCGTCACGCCGCGACGCTCCGGTACACGTCCTCGAGGTCCGACAGCACGACCGGCCAGGGGTGGTGGCTGGCCCGCTTGTACGCCCGGTGGGCTAGCTCAGCTGCGAGCTCGGGGTCGCCAACCAGGCGGTCGATGGTGCGGCCCATGGCGGCCGGGTCGACCGGCGTGAGGATGCCGTCGGCGCCCATCGTCTCCGTGACTCCGGGGACGTCGGTGCTGATCACCGGCAGGCCGGCGGCCATGGCTTCCAGAATCACCAGGGGCAGCCCACCTTCTTTGTCCGACGGGGAGACGAAGGCGTCCGCCCACCGGTACCATCTCACCAGGTCGGCGCCAGTCCTGGATCCGACCATCCGGACGTTGCCCAGACGAAGATCGCGGATCTGGTCCTCGAGCGCGCCTCTCTGGTCGCCGTCACCCACGATCGCCAGCTCCACCGGGCTGGTGGTGGCTGCGATGGCCTTCAGCAGCCGCGCCACGTTCTTTTGAGGCGCCAACCGCCCGACAAACAGGAGCCGGAATGGTCCGTCGTGAGTGCCACGCTCGGAAGGCGAGCGGAAAAACTCAGGGGCAACCCCATTGGGCACGATCGCGATCCGATCGGCTGCCACGCCATACCGGCGGGCGACGAACTCCGCATAGCCCTCGGTCAGGACGATGACCCGGGCGGCGGACCGCAGGATGGGCCCGAGAATCCAGCGTTTGTAGGCGACGAAGATCGGGCCAAGCGGGCCGGACGGCTCCACGTCGAGGTGGAAGTGGGCCACGTAAGCGCGCCGGCGCAGGACCGAGGACAGCCACACCATCTCCGGGACGTACGCCTGCGCGATATGGACGTGCACGACTGGCCGTCGGGGCAGGCGGAGCAGGTGGAAGAGGAGCGTCGGCATGAACGGCAGGTGGGCAAACTCGATGGTGGGCAAGCGGCGGACCGTGAGGTTGCCGCGACGCTCGACCCGGGGTGCACGGGACGGCCCCGACGAGGAGGCCAGCACTTCCACCGTGCGGCCAGCCTCGGCGAGGCCTTCGGCCACCGTCCGGGCGACGTTCTCCATGCCGCCGATGTGCGGTGGGTAGTAGGGCACGACATGGACGATCGGATCCCGCTCTATGGTCATGCCGCCTCCCCGGCGGGCTCGAACAACGTCGCCAGGGCCCCGTTGGTGATGTAGGTCGCGTCCGGACGCCCACCGATGTGGTCCAACACCCGCTCGAGCCGGCTCCAGTCGCGGCGGGCATCGATCTCCCAGCTGTGGCCCCACAGATGAAATACCCCGCCGTCCCCCAGCGCCCGGTCGAACAGGTCGATCGCCAGCGTGTCCCAGTTCCAAAAATGAGCCGCCGCCCTGCCCGGCCGGCGCCGTGACCTGCGGCCGATGGCGGGCACATCCTTCCAGTGGCGGTAGGCGTGGACGGTGGTGTCGACTTGAAGGAGGTCCCGCGGAGGTGCAGTGGAGAACCTCCGCACGGTACGACCGACGTCAAAGCCGGCCTCCCGGACGAGGGCCAGGTGACGGTGGTCGTACTCACCTCCGGGATAGGCGAAGCTGGTCACGGACGAGCCCAGGATCGACTCGAGCTCCGCCTTCCCGTGACGGATCTCGGCGCCGGCTTCCGCCAGCTCGAGCGACGGGAGCCGGCGGTGCGTGAGGGTGTGGCCGCCGACCTCCAACCGGGCCGCCAGCTCTTGTATTTCCCCAGGGGGCAGGCGCTCCCCGGCCGGGAGCTCGACCGACTGCGGCGCGACGTAGAAGGTGCCTTGTAGCCGGTAGCGGTACAGCAGCTCAGCGATCCTGAGGTCGAGCACGTGTCCGTCGTCCCAGCTGGTGGTGACGAGCAGCTTCGGCGGGGTCACGCCGCCCTCCCCAGTGCCGGTGCGGCGGTTGCCGGCTCGGCCCGCCCGGACAGAATCTGATCGACGCGATCCGCTACTACCGACCAGTCGTTGCCCGGGAAGCGTGTCTCGACAACTTCCGTCGCTCGCAGCTGCGTACGCTCCTCCAGGCAGTGCACGATGGCCTTGGCCAGCGCTTCGGGAGCCAGTTGGGCCACGTACCCGTTCTCGCCGTTTCTGATGAGGTGCCGGGCGGCGTTATCCGGGTGCTGCACGGTTACGACCGGGAGCCCACACGCGTTGGCTTCGAGCACGACCGCGCCGAAACCCTCCCGTTCCGACGGCAGGACAAAAACCCTGGACGCCTTCATGAGGGCGAACAGCTCGTCGTGGCTGGGCACGAAGTCGATGAAGTGGACGTTGCTCGTCAAACCGAGGCGGTGGGCAAGCATCTCGAGCCGCTCCCGCTCCGGTCCCTCCCCGACAACCAGGCAACGGACTCCCGGGTACTGCACGCTGGCTAGGGCGATCGCCTCCAGGAGCACGTCGACGTTTTTGTGGCTGAGCAGGCGGCCGGCGTACATCACGTCGCTGGACAGAGGTGCAGCCGCGGGCGCTACCGCGTCGATGCGCTGGAAGTCGACGCCGAGCTCGACCGTCTCGACGCGGACCGTCGGTGCCACGCGCTCGAGCCGCCGGGTTGTGTGGTCGGAGTTGGAGATGATCACACGGGGCATACGAAAGGCGAGTCGCTCAACGAGGGACCCGATGACGCCGAGCCAGCCAAGGTAGGTTCGCCAGTACTCTCGCCCCCATACCTCATGCCAGGTGGCATACAGCGGCTTACGGCGGAGGGCGCAGACCAGCCTGGCCGTGAACAGCGGGAAGAACGGCATGTGGTCGACGTCGAGGGCATCAAAGGGCGCGGTCAACAGACGGAGGGTCGCCAGACCGAAAACGAGCGCCTGTCCGGTGGAGCGGTGCCCCTTCCTGTACAGGGGCCGCTGCTTGCAGATGGCGTGAAACCACACGCCGTCCAGGCAGACGCGGCGCGGCCCCCTCCACCACTTCATGGTGTAGATATGAACGTCCCGACCCCGCTGGGCAAGGCGTTTGCTGATCTCGTGGAGTCGTGTCTCCTTGCCACCTGTGTGAAACGGGTAGGCGGCGTCCGAGACGAAGGCGATGCGGCTGGCACTCATGACGTCGCCGCGAAATGGATCATGTCCTGTCGGGCCGACAGCTGAACGGTGATCACGTACTGCGTAGCCGGGGCGGGCGCGAGAAACGACACCGAAGTGCTGACCAACCGTCCCGAATCGACCTGCACCTTCCCGCTCGCGACCTTGGTGGTCCCCTGGGCGCTCGTGGCCGTCACTACGTACGGGTAGCTCAGCGCCTTGCCCTCCTTATTGCTGATCGTGAAAGCGAATTCGTTGGCGTACGACGTCGACAAGAAGGAAGGAAGGTTGGTGTGGTCGGTGAAGTACAGCTCGGTGTACGGCGTCGGCTGGCGGGCGACTGACTCGGTGATCTGCTTTCGAACCGCTGGTGATTGCCAGGCAAACGCAGTCAGCCCCGCCAGCGCGAGCGCCGCGGCAATCGCGCCGAGCACCACCCGGTATCTACGTGACACCATGGCCGTCTCCCAGCCCGTAGGCGGGGGCTGGTTCGCCCGTCGCCGTCGGGCTGACGGCCAGGTACAGCATGCGCTTCATCTCCCGCCGGCTCCGTCCGAGCGAATCCAGGACAAGGCCCGCCAAGACGAAGATCATGGTGAGGCCGGCACAGATGGCGGCGATGATCGCCATCGTGTTCGGGGCGGCCACGTGTGGCCCGGCCAGTCCAGAGAAGGAGAACGCCAGCAGGGCGGCAACCAATCCCAGGGAACCGAAGAACCGCAGCGGCTTGTAGTCCTTGCACAGCACGGTGATGAACTTCAGGATCTTCAAGCCGTCCGGGATCGTCCTGAGCTTGCTGCGCGAGTCGCCGGGTCGCTCGCCATAACGGGTGGGGACTTCGTCGAAGGGGAGGTTGAGTTCGAGGGCGTGAATGGTCATCTCCGTTTCCACCTCGAACCCACGCGATGCCGCTGGAAAGGACTTCACGTAACGCCGTGAGAAGACCCGGTAGCCGGACAGCATGTCCCGGGGGCCGTTCCCGAACACCCACCGCGCCGAGCCGGTCAGCAGGCGGTTGCCCAGCTGATGGCCGGGGCGATACGCGTTCGTGGTGTCGGCGTCGACCACCCGCCGGCCCACCACCATGTCCAGATGGTCGTGGCACAGCCGGGAAATCATCTCGGGGGCAGCAGACGGGTCGTAGGTGTCATCGCCGTCAGCCAGCACGTAGACATCCGCGTCGACGTCGGCGAACATCCTGCGGAGCACGTTTCCTTTGCCAGGGACGGGGGCCTGGCGGACGATGGCTCCGGCGGACCGCGCTACCTGCGCCGTATGGTCCGACGAGGCGTTGTCGTAGACGTAGACGGTTGCGGTCGGCAACACCCGGCGAAAGTCCCGGACGGTCCTGCCGACGGTCACCTCCTCGTTGCGGCACGGAAGGAGCACCGCAACTGCGGGCTCAGTCCGGGGCCGGCGCGAGGTCCCCGTGGAAACTATTTCCATCCCGGCGCGCTGCCCTGCGCCGTCCGCTAGGCCGGCGCGTGAGACCGGCCTGATTTTTGTTGCCCCGTTCGAGCTCACTGCCTATTCCATTTCTTTTGGGTGGATCCCCAAGCCCCTTCGCGCTGCCCGCGAGGTGGTGACTCAAGTCATAACAAACGTTCACAAGAACTAACGACCGAATAACGACGCCGTAACACATAAAGTTCCCGAGAGTTCCGGTAATCTCGGTCGTGTGTCACAGACGCTGGCCGGCCGGCGCCTGATGCACGACTATTCGATCCGCTACCTGTGCGCCTGTGACCGACGCCCGGGCACCCGGGTTTGGCACCGAGCTCGACCCTGAGCTGACCGCGGAAGCCCTCGGATGGATGGTGGAGCGCTCCGTTACCGAGACCGTGGCTCCGGAGCCCCGGCCGGTCGTCGACACCATCGTGACTATCGTCGCCAGATGTGTCTTCGGACCATCGTTCGCTCTGTAGTCAACTTAAGCCCGCTTAGCCGCGGTACGGTCGGCTCGTGAGCTCCTTGCCGGAACCAGCAGACCTGCAGCCCCGGTCAGGGTCGCCGCCCGGCGACCTCGCGATCGGGGCTTTCACCGACAGCCCGCCGTGGCAGGTGGAGCTCAACCAGCTGGCCTGGCGCCAGGGAATCGACGAGCTCCGCCGCTCCACGTGCGCCGAGGTCCCGCTCCTCCTCCGCCGGCGCACCGTGCCGCCGGGCCGGCGAGTGTTGACCGTCGGTCTCAGACTCGGCACTGCCATCGGCGGCTGGTATGGACTCGAGCGCCGGCGGGCCCGTGACCAGGAACGACCCGAGATCTCCCGGGCCGGCCTGTCTCGCCGGCTCCGCAAGGCGTTCGAACGGCTTGGCCCGACCTACATCAAGCTGGGCCAGATCCTGTCGTCCGGTCAGGGAATCTTTCCCGAAGAGCTGGTGTCGGAGTTCAAGCTGTTGCGCGACCACGTGCCGGCCGAATCGTTCGACACCGTCCGCACGATCGTGGAAGCCGATCTGGGCCGGCCCCTCACTGCCATCTTCAAGGAGTTCGCCACCGAGCCGCTCGCCGCCGCATCGATCGCTCAGGTCCATGCGGCAACGCTCGTGACCGGGGAACCGGTGGTGGTCAAGGTGCAACGGCCTACCGTTGCCGAGTTCGTGCGTCGCGACCTCAGCGTGATGAGCTGGATGGCGCCTGCCCTGGTCGGCCGGATTCCTGTCGCGGCGCTGGCCAACCCGCCGGCCCTCGTCCAGTTGTTTGCCGAGACCATCGTGGAGGAACTCGATTTCCGCCTTGAGGCCGACAACATGCTCGACATCGCCCGGATCCTGGCTGAAACCGACCAACGAGCCCTGGTCGTTCCTCGTCCTCACCCGACGCTCGTGACTCGCCGCGTGCTCGTCATGGAGCGGCTCGACGGGTTCTGCTGGGACGACGTGGACGGGATGAAGGCGGCCGGCATCGACACGTCGGCGGTCGTCATGGCCTGCATGGTCGCCTTGCTCGAAGGGTGCGTGCTCTACGGCGTCTTCCATGGCGACTTGCACGGGGGCAACCTGTTCGTGCGCCCGGACGGCCGGGTCGCCCTGCTCGACTACGGCATCACCGGCCGGCTGAGCGAGCCGAAGCGGCTGGCGTTCCTCCGGCTGCTGATGGGCGCCACGGTCAACGACGTCAAGCTGCAGATGGTGGCACTTCGCGACCTCGGGGCCTTGCCGCCCGACACCGATCTCGACGCGGTGATGCGTGACCTCGGCGTCGACCAGCCTGTCAAGGACCCCACCCAGATGGAGCCGGAGGAGCTCATCGCCGAGCTCCGGGAGCTGACCAAGGCGCTGCTTGCCTACGGCGCCAAGATGCCGAAAGAGCTCATGCTTTTCATCAAGGACATGCTGTTCCTCGACGGAGCGCTGGCCACCCTGGCTCCCGACGTCGACCTGTTCCAGGAGATCACCGACATCGCGACGTACTTCGCCACCCGCTACGGCGAGCGCATCGCCCGCGACGTGGGGATCGATCCCCGCCAGCAGGTCGTCGACCTCGAAGGCTTCAAGGCGTCGATGGGGCTCAGCGACGACGTGGACCACCTGACCTACCGGGAACTCCAGGCCCGGCGGGAGACCATCAGGATGCGAATGGAGGAGCACGCCAGGACGGCCAGGAAGTGGGGAAGAAGAGGCCGGTCCTCCCGCTAGCGCGTCGGCTTCAACACGGCAACGTCCTCGGCCAGTCGGTTGGCGGTGGCGACGGGCTGGCTGATGGCCCGAACCTCGTGGACGCAAACCCGCTTGTGAACAGTCACTGCGGGCTCTTTTTCCTCGGCTGGAAGGGGCCCGGCATTGATGTGGTTCGGACCGGCACGCGTGGTCTCTTGCCGGCACCGATGTGAGCGCACCGAGCCGGCCTGGCCGGCCCGTCCACCGACGGTACTCACCTGTCACCTGTGCCCCACCAAAAGAGGCGCAGACCCCGCCGAACCGGCGCCGCCCAACTCACCGGGCGGTCCGGACCGCG
>JBPYFR010000217.1:0-6114 GCA_051985685.1 Acidimicrobiales bacterium | reverse complement strand
CTTGCGCATCGCCACCCTCACCTCGGACGGGCACCGGCACCGCACGGAAGGGAGCGCCGTCGAAGCGCTGGTCAAACCCATCGGAGTCGTCCAGGGGATCTCGGACCTCCCCTGGCACAAGGACTGCAGCCTCGGGAGGCACTCGTACCGCTGCTGCAGCCTCACGGTCGGGATCTCGGTCACCGGTGCCGACGAACACTCCGGACAGCTCGCCGTCGTGGCTGGCTCGCACCGCGCCCTCGTGCAGCCGGCCTTCTTCCGCCAATCCTGGGGCCTGCCCGAGGTGCCGCTTCCGACCGGCGTGGGCGACGTCACCGTCCACTGTTCTTGCACCCTGCACATGAGCCACCCGCCGGTCGAGCGTGAGCGACGGGTGATGTACACGGATTTCACGCTGCCCGCACAGTCCGACGACGAGACGGCAACGAAGAGTGGCCGCGAGATCGCCCGCGTGCGCGAGCAGGCCTACAAGGTGGTGAGCCAGGCGCCGGGCCACGTCGGCTGAACGCCGTCGGGTGATCCTTACGAAAGGGCTGCTGGGGCTGGTGGGCTACTACACCAGCGGTTTCGCTGGGGAAGGTACGCGTCTAGGGGGCTGACGGTTTTGCCTCGGCGGCGCTCTTCAGCTGCTCGAGCGTGTGCTGCATGGCGTCGCGCAACTCGCGGGCACGGTTGGTCGGGACGTCGACGATGCGGGCCCACGTTGGTATCCACCGCACCACGTAGGACTCAGTGACCTGTGTGCCTCCCTCCAGAGGCTCCAATCGGTAGCGCCACTCGGTCGACTCCCGGCCGCCCTCCTCGGTCACGAAGGCGAACTCACGGCCGGGGTCGGCGCTGAGCACACGGCCGTGACGCGACCACTTCATGAGGCCGCCAGGACCACCTTGGTTGTGGCCGACGAACGTGGCGCCCTCGGCCGGTCCGGTCGACCCGCCGAGCCACTCCACCTGTCGGCACTCGGGACTCCAGTCGCCCATCCGGGGCAGATCCGCCACCAGTGCGTAGATGCGCTGCGCCGGCGCCTTGATCACCACCGACTTCGAGTCCGTGCGCAGCCACCATCGGCTGCTCGTCCTCGCGTTCGGGTTCTCGGTCATCTCGCGCGTGTTCTCCAGTCCCGCCATTTCAGTATCCCCTCGATTGTCAGGTGTCGACAGGCTAACGCCATTAGCTTTACCTGTCAAGATGTATTTAAGCTATACTTCTTCTCGATGGGACCGACCGAGGGGCAGTCGCAGACGGGAGCGGTCGCGGAACGTCTGGCTCGGCCGGACCGCCGGGCCCGTCGCCACCAGGAGACGATCCGCGAGATCCTCGAGATCGCCCGCGATGTCATGACCGAGGTGGGCGTGAATGGCCTCAGCCTGGCGGAAGTGGCGCGACGTCTTGGCGTCCAGCCACCGTCGCTCTACAAGTACTTCCCTTCGCTCATGGCGATTTACGACGCGTTGTTCCTCGAAGGGCAGCGCGAAAACCTCGAGGCGATGCGCGTCGGTATGCAAAAAGCCGAGCCAGGGCTCGATGCGCTCAGCGCAGGCCTCGAAGCGAGTGGGCGGTGGTGCTTGGCCAACCGCGCTGTCGCCGAGTTGCTCTTCTGGCGTCCCGTCCCGAGCTTCCACCCGTCGCCCGAAGCGTTCGCCGTCAGCATGGAGATGGTGGAGCTTCAGCGCGGCACCCTCGCCGACGCTGTGTCCAAGGGTCAGCTCGGCCCACAGGCCAACGAAGAAGGCGCGATCTACCTCGTGTCGACGATCATCGTCGGGGTGCTCAGCCAGGCATTCGCCAACGAGCCGGACTTGCCCTGGGGCGAGGGCCGTTTCACCCCAATGTTCGGGACGCTGATGCGTCTGTTGCCTGCCGCGTTTCCACCCCACGGATAAGAGGCGGCGCGCGGGCCGGGATGCCCGAAGAGGAGGGGCTAGGTGTCAAGGAATCAAGACACCGGACGTGTGGGCCGCGGTACCACAAGACCTGTGGACCAGAATGTCCAGTGTGACCGATGCCGAGCACGAACGAGTTGCGGCTGAATTGGCGCAGCTGATCGATTACGTAAGGAACCTCGGAGCCACTGACGCCGAGGTGGAACAAGCATTGAGCGTGGGCGGGCTCGGGTCGCTTGCGTTGGATCTGGCCATCCGGCCATCCGGCACCTCCACACCGCGCGACGAGTTTCTCTCGAACTTTGGAATCAACGAACAGCTCGCACGCAGGATGTGGCGAGCTTGTGGCCTCCCAGAGACCACCGACTTCCCGTTCCCCGTCACCCCTGACTTGGCGAATGCCCTGACGTTTCTCGTGGAAATGGCCGACTTGATTGGCGAAGACATTTTGGGGGTCGCTCGGGTGCTCGGCGCATCGACCGCACGAATTGCAGAGGCTCTCAGCGACACATTGCGAATCAGCATTGAGCTCCCCGAACGCGAGTCGGGCATGCCGTATTCGGAGATCACGCGTGACTTGACGACCCTGGCCGTAGAGGGCCTCCCATTGCTCATCGAGTCCATCGCCGCAGTGCTTCGGCGTCACTTAGTCCTCGTCTCATACCAGCTGTGGAGTGCGGACGAAGCAGGCGCCACCATCACGCTCGAACGGACAGTGGGATTCGCTGACCTCGTAAGCAGCACGGAGACCCTTGCCCCCCTTAGCACCGCTCAAATTGCCGCGATGATCGATGTCTTCGATCGGCACACCTGGGACACTGTGACGCGAGCCGGCGGACGGATCGTAAAGCTCATTGGAGACGAGGCCATGTTCGTGCATGCGGACCCCCGCGTCGCGTGCGAAATCGCCAAGGAATTAGTGGCTGCCTCGCCAAGCCCCATTCGGGTCGGATTGGCCTACGGCGAGGTGGTGGCACTGCACGGCGACTATTACGGACCGACTGTCAACCTCGCGGCCCGCCTGACCAGCGCGTCTCCGACTTCAGCCGTTGTGGTCTCGGAGGCGGTAAAACTGGCGAATCGAGATCTACAGTTCGAGCCCATCGATCTCGGGCCGCTGAAAGGCATCGAGCGACCGGGACCCAGCTTCCGGTTAATGGTGGACTGATCCTCTTCCGCGCGGAACGTTTGGCTCCCATCGGGCGCTCTATGACCCGCTGTGAGTTGAGTCGATTTGCTCGGCTCCTCCATCTCGAGTGGTGCCCTATCGTCGGGTCGGTGGGATGGTCGCCCCTTCACGCTATGTCTCACCGAAGTCACCAGGGGACAGCACCTCTGCGGCCCAGAAAGTGCCCCGTTGGGCCGTCGAAGTCCACGATTGCCGGTCTCGCGATCTCGTCGGTGCCCTCCTCGACGGTCTGTGCCCCCCTGTGTTGGTTCAGATCTATGGCCGTTACTCGACCAAGGCATCTCCGATCGATGCGTCGTCAGTGACATCGAGCTGAACGGTCAGTGACATCGAGCTGAACGCCTACGGCGGCAACGAGCGAGACGCCGGTTGCAGCGACTAGCCGCTCTACTCGACACCGGATAACAAGACTGACAACAAGCGAGCGACCGCCTCGAACAAGGGACGGGCCGCTGAGGGTTCTGACATACTCCGCGAAGGAGAAGAAACCTTGAACCGTCTTTTCGCAGCGATGGTCGCGGTCGCTGCCTACCTCATGTTCGCCGCTGCGCCGGCCGGTGCGATCGGCACCATCACGGTGTCGCCGTCCTCCGGGCCGCCGGGCACCCCGTTCGTCATCTCGTCGTACGGCTGGACGATCTGCGTCGGCCCAGTGTTCTTCTACTGGGACCAGACCGGCCCGTACGCTCAGGTGCTCGGCGAACTACCGGGCACCAACCCCGACAGCACCCTGAACGTGGTGGCGCCGAACGGCCCATCGCTATTCGATTCCTACACGATTCGAGCGACATGTCCTCAGGGCACATCGGGTCCGACCGTCGAGCTCCAAGCCTCCACGACGTTCACCTTGACGCCGCCTTCACCGCCTCCGACAACGACAACGACGACTCAGCCAGTCACGCTGACGCCACCCAGCGTCAGCGTGACACCGCCACCGGCTGTCAGTACGCCGACGCAGCCGGCCTTCGCGGCACCGTCTGTAGGTGCAGCGCCCTCCACGCCGCCAGGCGCCGCCGCACCGACGACGAAGACGCCACCAACCACAACGACGCTGCCGCACTTCGCCGTTCAAGCAGCTCGCCAAGATCCTGCGTCCGGCGGGAACGCGACGCTGCTGATACTCGTGGCGGTTCTTCTGCTCGGCGCGGTGGGTGTTGTGGCATGGCGGCTTCGACGCGTGATGCGTCAGCGCCGTGCAGCCCCGGTACGGGGCGACCCACCCGGAGCGGGGACACGCTCGGGTTGAGCGGCGCGAAGACGACGCACTGAGTAACCTCACCTGCTCGTGAGGTTTGGAGGTGGGCCATGGGGGGTTCGTGTCCTGCAGTTTCGCTGATCAGGTTGTCGCTGCTCTGGAAAGCCCTCGGAGCTGTCGTGCTCGGCGCACTGGTGATGGCGCCGGGGGGAGGGACGGCGGATGCGCAGACGGCGAGTGCGCCGGGAGTGACTCCGACCTCCATCACGGTCGGATCGATCTCCACGCAGACCGGCACGCTGGCGGCGAACTTCTCGTCGCTGATTCAAGGCGAGAAGGCATACTTCGACTACATCAACGCGCAGGGCGGCGTGAACGGCCGCAAGATCGACTACAAGTACGCCCTGGACGACGGCGGCAACCCGACCACGTTCAACCAGCTGGCCAACACGCTCATCAACCAGGACCACGTGTTCGCAGTGACCGGAATCGGAACGGCGTTCTTCACGCCCAACCTGTTCGTCCAGGCGAACATCCCGACCTACGGCTACAACGTCACGGGTAACTGGGCCCCCGCCAAGAATCTCTTCGCGGCCGGGGGATCGGTTCAGTACAACGGTGCCGCGGCGACGGGACCCGCCTTCGTCGCCCGCAAGACCACACCGAAGCCATCCTTCGCCGTGATCGCCTACGGCATCGCCGCCTCCGCGACCCCATGCCAGGCCGGTGCGACGCAACTGAGTCGCGCCGGTTACCACGTGAGCTACACCGACCTGAAGGTCAACTATCCGGGCACGACGGTGGCCACCGACGTCCAGCGAATGAAGCAGGCCGGGACAAACTTCGTGTCGAGTTGCATGGACGTCCAGGGCAACATCAACATGGCTCGGGCGATCAAGCAGTATGGCGCCAACATCACGCAGCTCTGGGCGAACGGAAACGACCAATCGACGCTGAACCAGAACCAGAGTCTCATGCAGCACGTGTACTTCTACAATGCGCACGTTCCGTTCACTGCGCCGACCTCGTTGTACCCCGGCCTGAAGCTGTACCTCACCGAGATGAAGAAGTACGAACCCAATTACGCCTACGACGAGCTCGCGATTCAGGGCTGGGAGTCGGCATCACTCTTCGTGCAGGGCGTCAAGATGGCGGGCACCAATCTCACCCAGCAGGCCGTCATCGACGCCGACAACTCGTTGACCGCCTTCACGGCGGGAGGCCTCACGGTGCCGACGAACTGGAAGGACGCCGGACACATGGGCCATGCGCCTCCGTACTGCGGTGCGTACATCAAAGTGGTTGGGGACAAATATGAGCCGGCTCTGAACACGGGCCAGAACGTGTTCAACTGCTTCGACTCGACCGACCCCCACAAGAACCCGGTCTTCCCGGTTCCCCCGGGTACTCCAGCCCCCACCAAGTGAGCCGCGCGATTGGGGATTGCGGGGCGGACCGCCGCTCCTAGCGACGCGACGTGACGTGAGAAGGGATCGTTGCGGGCCAGGTTCAGCCAGCGCTCGATGAGCTCGCCGAGCGCCGTGTCGCCTGCGTTAAGCCGCCGCCGGCGACGAGGGCCACGAATCGCGCGAGCTCGGCGTCGGCTTCGCGTTTTCCGCTGCGAACTGCCTTGGTGCGGTGCGTCTGCCGGCCGGTCACGGGGGGTCGGGACCGACATCAGCACGGAGCTCCCATGGATTCACCCGTCGATGCAAGTCTCTGGTGGGCCGCCCGGGTCTCGATCCCGGCACCTTGGGATTAAAAGTCCCCTGCTCTTCCGGATGAGCTAGCGGCCCGGAAGTGCACGATAACGGCCCGGTAAACGGACGATCGACTCGTGCGTACGA
>JBPYFR010000216.1:0-2651 GCA_051985685.1 Acidimicrobiales bacterium | reverse complement strand
CGATCAGATTTGAAACCGGGCGCCTGGCCCGCCAGGCGTCGGGATCGGCCGCCGTCTTCCTGGACGACGAGACGATGGTGCTGTCCGCGACGACGGCATCCAAGCAGCCCAGGGAAGGGCTGGACTTCTTCCCGCTCACCGTGGACGTGGAGGAGCGGATGTATGCCGCGGGCCGGATTCCCGGCTCGTTTTTCCGCCGCGAGGGCCGTCCGTCCGAGGACGCGATCCTCACCTGCCGCCTGATCGACCGGCCGCTGCGCCCGTCGTTCGTCAAGGGCCTGCGCAACGAGATCCAGATCGTCGAGACGATCATGGCCCTGCATCCCGAGCACCTGTACGACGTGGTGGCGATCAACGCCGCCTCGCTGTCCACCCAGCTGGCCGGGCTGCCGTTCTCCGGGCCGATCGGGGGCGTGCGGGTCGCGCTGATCAAGGGGCAGTGGGTGGCCTTCCCCACCTACTCGCAACTCGAGGACGCGACCTTCGACATGGTCGTGGCCGGCCGGGTGCTCGACGACGGCGATGTGGCGATCATGATGGTCGAGGCCGAGTCCACGCCGCGGACGCTGCGCCTGCTCGCCGATCAGTCCTCGGGGGCGGTCGCGCCCACCGAGCAGACCGTGGGCGAGGGCCTGGAGGCGGCCAAGCCGTTCATCAAGGTGCTGTGCGAGGCGCAGCTGCAAGTCGCGGCCGAGGCGGCCAAGGAGACGGCCGAGTACCCGGTCTTCATCGACTACCAGCAGGACGTCTACGACGCCGTGGCCGACGCGGTCTCCGATGAGCTCGCCCAGGCCCTGACGATCGCGGGCAAGCAGCAGCGCGAGGCCGAGACCGAGCGGATCAAGGCGCTGGCCGCCGAGAAGCTGTCCAGCCAGTTCGAGGACAGGGAGAAGGAGATCAGCGCCGCCTACCGCGCGCTGACCAAGAAGCTGGTACGGGAGCGGATCATCCGCGACGGGATCCGCATCGACGGCCGCGGGCTGGCCGACATCCGCCAGCTCTCCGCCGAGGTGCACGTGCTGCCCCGGGTGCACGGGTCGGCGCTGTTCGAGCGCGGCGAGACCCAGATCCTGGGCGTGACCACGCTGAACATGCTCCGGATGGAGCAGACGATCGACACGCTCAACCCCGAGCGCACCAAGCGCTACATGCACAACTACAACATGCCGCCGTACTCGACCGGGGAGACCGGCCGGGTCGGGTCGCCCAAGCGCCGCGAGATCGGCCACGGGGCGCTGGCCGAGCGGGCGCTGATCCCCGTGCTGCCGACCCGCGAGGAGTTCCCCTACGCGATCCGGCAGGTGTCCGAGGCGATCGGCTCCAACGGCTCGACCTCGATGGGCTCGGTCTGCGCGTCCACGATGTCGCTGCTCGACGCGGGCGTGCCGCTCAAGGACATGGTGTCGGGCATCGCCATGGGGCTGATCAACGAGGGCGAACAGTACGTCACGCTCACCGACATCCTGGGCGCCGAGGACGCGTTCGGCGACATGGACTTCAAGGTCGCCGGGACCAAGGACGTGATCACCGCGCTGCAGCTCGACACCAAGCTGGACGGCATTCCCGCCTCGGTGCTCGCCGGCGCGCTCACCCAGGCGCGGGCCGCCCGGCTGACCATACTCGACGTGATGCGCGAGGCCATCGCGGCGCCGGGCGAGATGAGCCCGACCGCGCCGCGGATCATCACGGTCAAGGTCCCGGTGGACAAGATCGGCGAGGTCATCGGGCCCAAGGGCAAGATGATCAACTCGATCCAGGAGGATACCGGCGCCGAGATCACCATCGAGGACGACGGCACCATCTACATCGGCGCCACCGACGGGCCGTCCGCCGAGGCCGCCCGGGCCGCGATCAACGCGATCGCCAACCCGCACATCCCCGAGGTCGGCGAGCGCTTCCTCGGCACGGTGGTGAAGACGACCACGTTCGGCGCGTTCGTCTCGCTGCTCCCCGGCAAGGACGGGCTGCTGCACATCACCCAGATCCGCAAGCTGCACGGCGGCGCGCGGATCGACAACGTGGAGGATGTGCTCAAGGTCGGCGAGAAGATCCAGGTCGAGATCCGTGAGGTCGACGACCGGGGCAAGCTCTCCCTGGTCCCCGTCGAGGTGCTCGAGCGGGAGGCGTCCGGTGATCACGGGGACGGCCAGCCGGGCCGGGACGCGCCCGGGCCTGCCAGCCAGGGTCACCGCGAGGGCAACCGGGACGACGGTCACGAGGGCAACCGGGAGGGCGGTCGCGAAGGCGGCCGCGAGGGGCATCACAGGACGAGGCACCGCCACCGGCGGCCGCGCGAGTCGTGAGCGGCCAGCGGCCCGCCGGTGCCGCCGGCTCCGGCAACCCGGGGGACGGCGAGGCGATGACGCCCCGGCTCTCGCCCGGTGACGGCAGGGTGTCCCGTACCGTGCTGCGCGGCGGTCTGCGGGTGATCACCGAGTCGCTGCCGGCCGTGCGGTCCGCGGCGGTCGGCATCTGGGTGGGTGTCGGGTCGCGGGACGAGGACCTCGCGCACGCCGGCGCCACCCACTACCTGGAACACCTGCTGTTCAAGGGCACGAGCCGGCGCACCGCGCTGGACATCTCCGCGGCCATGGACGCGGTCGGCGGCGAGCTGAACGCCTTCACCGGCAAGGAATTCACCTGCTACTACG
>JBPYFR010000215.1:0-3030 GCA_051985685.1 Acidimicrobiales bacterium | reverse complement strand
CCGTCACCTCACTGGCCACCATGGGGCGCCTCGGTGGGATGGGAGCGGCGGCGCCGGCGTGGATGGAGGAGCGCCTGCGCGCGGCCGATGCTCGTGGTGGCGCCGAAGCGGTGCGCAAAGAAGGCGTAGAGCTGGCCACTGAGCTGTGCTCCGAGCTCCTTGAGTCCGGCGTGCCTGGTCTGCACTTCTACACCTTCAACACCTCCAGTGCGACCCGCGAGATCTACGCCGCGCTCGGACTAGGACCGAATTCCTCCTAGCAAGCGGCGCCCCTTATCGGGTGGCGAAGTAGATGAGGTGTCGTGTCCCTCCGGCGTCGACGATGGGGGGATTGACTCGGACGATCTTCCCGCCCGACTCCTCAATCACTTCCTGCACACGCTCTTCGGTGAGTGCGAGCAGGGTCATTTCGGGAACCCAGTCCATGCGTCGGTACAAGAAATGTGGGCTGATGCCGACCCGGCGCAGGAGGATCGCGGACCTGGTGCGGAGGCCCGAGCGGGTGTTCCACGGCGGGAGCGGGGGGCGATACGTCGGGACTGACGTGGGCAGCTGGACGATGACCGCACCGCCAGGACGCAAGACCCTCACGAACTCGTGCAGAAAGCCCTCAATGGTCTGAGTCGAATCGAGGTGCTGGAGAACCAGCCAGGACAGGACGAGGTCGAACGAGCAGTCCGAGAAGCGTCGCAGATCGTCGGTCAGGTTGAGGACGAACTCCACATTGCCGGCAGGTGGGTGGAGTTCCGACGCCTTGGCCAACATCGTCGTCGATGCATCGATGCCGACAACGTCATGGAAGCGCCGGCCCAGCGGATACGTGAGCCGCCCGATTCCACAACCGAAATCGAGGGCCGAGTCGTGGCGCAGGGAGATCCCTGCCTCTGCCACGTTGCCGAGGAACCCGTCGAGGACCGCCTGCCCCGAACCGTAGAACTCATCGAGATCGCCGCCATGACGGTAGCGGGGATCGGTGACGATGCCGTACATCGGATTCACCGTCCCCCAGTCCCGCCACGCTTGTCGTTGCGTCTTCGACGTCATCGAAGAATGTTCCCCTCTTGTGAGACAGCACTCCGGGACCGCACTTCTACACCGCCCGCCACTCTCAGCGCGAGGCCCGCGCCTAGTGGGTCGAGATAGTGGGTATCATAGTGGGCATGGCATATGTCGTCTCCCGGCCGAGGGGACGCTTTGAGATCCGGGAATCGGTCCATACCCCGAGAGGTCCCCGGGCCCGCTCGCTGGCGAACTTCGCTCGCCTGACCGACGAGGTGCTCGCCACCGCCCGGCGCCGGGCGAGCCGGCCTTTCGATCCCGAGGCGGTCCGCGCGTCGGCCGGGAGGGCGGGCGCCCAGGTGGACCCCCGGCGGCGCCGGCGGACCCGGGTCGGAGCGCACACCCGCTCCGCCCGCACCGAGGCCCGCCGGTTCGTCCAGTCCTCCCGCCGCATGGCGGCCTCGCTCGCGGACCGGCCGCCCGAGGCGGCAGGGAGGCGTCGGGACCCTGGGGACACGCTCATCGACCTCTTGAACTTCGCCGAGCAGATCACCCCGTTCACGCCGGAGCGCGAGGCGGAGAGACTGGCGTTCCCCGTCCTCGCCCGGGTCGCCGCGGCCACTGAGGCGAGACGCTCCGCGGCCGGCGCCGAGGGACGCCGCGGCGGGACGCCGTGACCACGACCAGCACGCCGGCCCCGCTCGGCACGCTCGCCTCCCGCATCGTGAGCCTGCACGAGATGCTCGATTCGCTCGGCGTACCGCACCAGTTCGGCGGGGCGCTCGCCCTGGCCTGGTACCGCAATCCGCGAGCAACCACCGACATCGATGTCAACCTGACCCTGCCTCCGGAGGCGGCCACCCCGGTGCTGGGCGCCTTCGAGACCCTGGGCGTCACGATCACCGAGGGCGACCGCAGCCGCATCGCCCGGGACGGGCAGGCCCGCCTCGACTGGGACGCCTCGTACCTCGATGTCTTCTTCGCCACCCTCGGGTTCCACCACGACATGGCCCGCAGGGCGCGGATGGTCCGGTTCGGGCCCGTCGAGATCCCGATCCTGGCGCCCGAACATCTCGTCGTGTGCAAGGCGGTCTTCGACCGCCCCAAGGACTGGCTCGACGTCGAGGAGATGGTGCGCTGGGGCACTGCGATCGACGCCCACGCGGCGCTGGGCTGGGTGGCCGCTCTCCTCGGCGACGACTCCGAGCAATACGTACGGCTGGGCGCGCTGCTCGGAGCCTGAGCACCGCCGCACTGCCGGACTGTCGCACTGCGCCGCCGCCCAACGCACCGCGCCGCGCCGAGCCCACGGGACCAGGTCAATTAGGGCGCTCACCGCTTCGCCCCGTAGCATCCCGACCATGGCAGAGCTCATTCGCATGGGTGACGACGGCAACCTCGTCGTCCCCGACGAGCCGATCATCCCCTTCATCGAAGGCGACGGCACGGGGGTCGACATCTGGCCCGCCGCCAAGCTGGTCCTCGATGCGGCCGCCGCCAAGCACGGCCACTCCGTCGCCTGGAAAGAGGTCCTGGCCGGCCAGAGAGCGTTCGACGAGACGGGCGACTGGCTGCCCGCCGACACCGTCGAGACCTTCCGCACCCACCTGATCGGGATCAAGGGTCCGCTCACCACGCCGGTCGGCGGCGGCATCCGGTCGCTCAACGTCGCCCTGCGCCAGATCCTCGATCTCTACGTATGCCTGCGCCCGGTGCGCTGGTTCAGCGGCGTCCCTTCCCCGGTGCTCCACCCCGAGCTCGTCGACGTAGTGATCTTCCGGGAGAACACAGAAGACGTGTACGCCGGATACGAGGTCAAAGAGGGCACGCCCGAAGCGGTGAAGCTGACCGCCTTTTTGCGCAACGAGATGGGCTGGCCGATCCGGGACGGCTCGGGCATCGGGATCAAGCCGGTCTCGGAGATGGGCTCGAAGCGACTCATTCGCGCCGCCATCAGGTACGCGCTCGACCGCAAACGTCGCTCGGTGACACTGGTGCACAAGGGGAACATCCAGAAGTTCACCGAGGGCG
>JBPYFR010000214.1:0-3122 GCA_051985685.1 Acidimicrobiales bacterium | reverse complement strand
CACATCGAGGCAGATGAGCAAGAGATTCCCTCGAGCAGCGGAGGATTCGCGGACTCAGGAGTCGGAATGGGGGGTATGGACCAGGCGCTCCCGTTCCACATCTCGATGAGACCGGGCGCCTCCGACGCGCCCACCGCCGCGCAAAAGGTCGGACTCGGGCAGGATACGCCGTTCAGGTAGTTAAATCCCGTGCCTTGATTGGGACTCGGCACGGTGGACCAGTTGAGCGTGTCGTCGACGGCGGTGTCGGCAGACGCCGGCGCCGCCGTGGCCAAGACGGGTGTGACAAAGGCGACGGCGATCACCAGAACCGTGCCGGTCACCCGCAGAAGGCGTCCGAACATTCCGCACCCCCAATCAATTTGGCTGCACGGCAGAGTACATACGTCGTGGCGCAGGTGCTCGGAACAGGGCTCCTGGACCTAGCGCCGGGAACGTGCAGGCCGGAAGGCCCCGGCAGACCGGACTCCAGCCTTTTCCGGTTGGTGACCACACCGAGGACAACAGGCACAATCTGTTGCATGCGTCTCGGCATCGCTCATCACCTCGGCTGGGCCGTGGCCGTCACGGCTTCAACGAACCACGATGTCGTGGACCGTCGGAGAATTGAGTTGATTGAGCCCGGGCTGCCGACTGCACCCATCCATCACGAGGGAGGCCCTCACGCTCTGCACCGGCGGGCGCAACCCCTCGATGACGATGCACTCGCCGCGTTGGTGGCGGAGGTCCGAGCGTCGGTAGTACGAGCGACGTCGCGGGCGCTGGACGACCTTGCCACCAGCATGTCAGAACCGATCGTGTCCATGTCTCTCCGGGCCTGGCCCCCCGAATTCCCCGAAGAGCTACCACTGCTCCGTCGTGTGCCACACGAAAGCCGCGCCGACTCTGTCATGTACCGTCAAGTACTCGCCGACCTTGCCCATGCCCGCGGGTGGACTGTCTTCCTGTACGACAAGGATGTCGAGAGCGAAGCGGTTGGGCTTCTGGGTGATCGAGCGGACGACGTGCTCCTCGGGCCACGGGCGAGATTAGGCGCCCCTTGGTCGAAGGACCATCGCGTGGCTCTCGCTGCGACCATCGTGGTCTCCTGAGCCGTCCGAAAGTTAGCGCCCGGTCCACTCCGGTGGACGCTTCTCGGCGAACGCACGGGCGCCCTCCTGCGCGTCCTCCGAGTGGAAGACAGAGTCCACCAGCTTGCGCTGTTCGGTCCACAGCTCCTCCTCGGTCCTACCCGGGGCCATCCGCAACAGGCGCGTGGCGGCGTCGACACCGAGCGGCGCGTTGCGAGCGATGGCGCCCGCTAGTTCGAGCGCCGCATCGAGCGCGCCGCCGGGCTCACTCATGCGCACGATGAGCCCGTGCTCGAGCGCAGACTGTGCCGAGAGCGGCTCACCGGTCAGCGCCAGTGCGGTGACGAGCGACTGCGGGAGA
Organism: Acidimicrobiales bacterium; assembly: GCA_051985685.1. Classification (GTDB taxonomy): domain Bacteria; phylum Actinomycetota; class Acidimicrobiia; order Acidimicrobiales; family RAAP-2; genus Bog-473. The sequence continues at coordinate 1,691 of JBPYFR010000214.1, read as the reverse complement.
TGCCGGGGCAGCCGGAGCAATGCGCCGCCGCCGGGGAAGAGGCCGAATTTGACCTCGGGAGATCCGAGCCTCGCATCCCTGGCGGCGACGAGGAGGTCGGCAATGAGCGCAAGCTCGAGGCCCCCTCCAACCGCGACACCCTCGATCGCCGCGATCAGCGGCTTCCGGCAGCCATTGCGGAAGACGTCGTCGATCCTCTCCGGCAATCCTGACTCGGCGAACGCCTTGAGGTCCATGCCGGCGCAGAACGACCCGCCTGCACCGGTGAGCACCCCGACCCGCAGGCCGTCGTCGGCGTCGAGGTGGGCCAGGGCGTCGAGGACTCCCAGCGACAGGTCCGAGTTGATCGCGTTCTTCACCTCGGGACGGTTGAGGGTGATCACGAGGATTCCGTCGTGGCGCGACGTCTGCACCGCTTGCGGCACGGCCTTCACCCCTGAGTCGGCACGGCGCCGCGGGTCACGGTGTGTGCACGGGGAGCGTCTCCCACCCCCGCACGGTGGAGGTGCGGGCCTGCACCGCCTTGTCGTAGTCGACCTCCCACTCGGGGAAGCGCTTCAGCACCTCTTCCAGTGCGATGCGGGCCTCCAGGCGGGCGAGATGTGCACCAAGGCAGAAGTGCAATCCGTAACCGAAGCTCAGGTGGCGTTGAATCTTGCGGTAGATGTCGAACCGGTCCGGGTCGGGGAACTGACGCTCGTCGCGGTTGGCTGACGCGTTGAGCAGGACCATGACGCTCCCCGCCGGCACGGCCTGACCGTGGTGCTCGACATCCTTGGTCACGTAACGAGCCTGGACGGGTGAGGGCGGTTCGTAACGGAGGAGCTCTTCGATGGCGTTCGGGATGAGCTCTGGCTGCTCGGCCATATCCCTGCGCTGATCGGGGTGTTCGGCCAGGAGCTTGCCCGCCCAACCGATGAGGCGCGTGGTCGTCTCGTTCCCGGCCCCGGACAGAAGGCCGATGTAGCCGAGGATCTCGTCGCGGGTGAGCGTACGCACGGTCCCGTCACGGTCGGTGAACTCGGACGTGAGCAACTCGGTCATCAAGTCGTCGGAAGGATGCTTGGCCCGCCAGTCGATGTAGGCCGCGTAGTCGGAGGCGGCTTCGTCTCTGTCTCCGACGGTGGGCTCGGGCATGACGCCCTCTTCGAGCCGCAAGCCCGCGTCGATGCGCTCCCGGATCTCCTGCTGGTTCTCCTCCGGGATGCCGAGCAGCATGCCGATGGTGCGCATCGGGATCTCCACGCCGAGGTCCGCGATGAAGTCGAAGCCACCCTTGCCGACGAGCGGGTCCAGGGTGCGCGCCGCGAAGGCCCGGACCTGAGGCTCGATCGCCGCCAGGCGCTTCGGCGTGAACACCCGGCTCAGAAGGCCGCGGTGCAGGTCGTGGTCGGGTGGGTCCTCGAAGATGAACATGCCCGGGGGCAGCTCGATGTCCGACTTGATGATCTCAATGACGGACCCCTTGGAGGAGCTGTAGGTCTGCCAGTCCACGAAGCACTTCTCGACGTCCTCGTAGCGGCTTACCGCGTAGAACTCGTACTTCTCGTTGAAGTAGAGCGGTGCCTCGTCGCGCAGCCGCTTCCACACCGGGTAGGGATTGGCGTCTATCTCGAAGTCGTACGGGTCGTAGTACGGGGCGGGCGCAGTCGTGGCCATGTCGTCTCCTTGCGGCGCTGCGGCGACGGAGC
>JBPYFR010000213.1:0-2872 GCA_051985685.1 Acidimicrobiales bacterium | reverse complement strand
AGGTCCGCGCTCATCGCCTCGGATTCGGCGCTCGTCGCCGGCACCTGCGCCATCCGTCGCCACTTGTTGACGACGGTCCGGCCGCCCACGAAACCCCACACATACGAATCGAACGACCCGAACTCCTTCTGGACGGTCCGAAAGGCGCGCGCGTTGCGCACGGCCGACTCCACCTTCGCCCGGTTGCGGATGATGCCGGGGTCGGCCAGCAGCTTCTCGATACGGGCAGGCGTGAAGCGGGCCACCTTGGCGGGATCGAAGCCGGCGAACGCCTTGCGGTACCCCTCTCGGCGCTTGAGGATGGTCAGCCAGCTCAAACCGGCTTGCGCCCCCTCCAGCACGAGGAACTCGAAGTGGGTCCTGTCGTCGTGCACCGGCACGCCCCACTCCATGTCGTGGTAGGTCACCATGTCGGGGCTCGCGCCCCATTCGCAGCGCCGGATGCCGTCGCCAACGGTCATCAGGCCACCGCGGGCGCCGGCCGCGCCTGCCCGGCGCGGGCCCGGTAGAGCAGGTGGCGCCGGAGTGGGCTGCCTTCCGGGAGCGCAGGGTGGTCGAAGTCGGCTTCGCGGTCGCGCACCATGCCGATGCGCTCCATCACCGCCTGCGAGCGCGTGTTCAGCGTGGTGGTGAACGCGACGATCTCGCGGAGTCCCGCCGTCGAGAAGCCGTAGTCGAGCGAGGCGGCTGCCGCCTCGCTGGCGTAGCCATGTCCCCACTGCTCGGGGCGGAGGCGCCAGCCCACCTCGACCGCCGGAGCGCAGGGGAGCGCCGGGTTCACGCGGTGGAGGCCCACCATGCCGACGAAGGGCGCGCCGCCGGCGACCTCGACCGCCCAGAGGCCCCAGCCCTCCCGCTCCATCTCCTCGCCATAGCGGTCGACGAGCGCGTCACTCTCGGCGCGCGTGAGCGACTCGCCGAGCGACTCCGCCACGAGCGGGTGCGCATTGAGCTCGGCGAAGGGCACCCGGTCCATGTCGGTGAACGGTCGCAGGATCAGCCGCCGTGTCCTGATCACAACTGCGCCTACGCCCGCGTGGAGTCCTTGACGGCCCTCTCGGCCGCCCAGCGGTAGTCGGCCTTGCCCGAAGGGGAGCGCTGGATCCGCCCCACGAAGACGACCTCCTTCGGGAGCTTGTAGCGCGCGATGTGCGTCGACGCGTGCTCGACGATCGACTCTGACGTCGTCTCGGTGCCATCGGCCGTCTGGACGACCGCGACGACCTCTTGCCCCCAGCGTTCCGAGGGCCGGCCGGTCACCACCACGTCGGCCACCGCCGGGTGCCCGGCGATGGCACGCTCCACCTCCTCGACGAAGATCTTCTCGCCGCCGGAGTTCACCGTGACTGAGTCCCGGCCGAGCAGCTCGATCTGTCCATCGGCCAGTTGCCGGGCCCGGTCCCCTGGGATGGAGTAGCGGACACCCTCGATCACCGGGAAGGTGCGCGCCGTCTTGTCAGCGTCACCGAGATACCCCAGAGGCACGCTCCCGGTCTGCGCCAGCCAGCCGATCCCCGCGTGCCCGGGTTCGAGCACGCGGTCGAGCGTCTCGTCCACGACGACGGTGCCCGGCCCGGGCAGGAACCTTCCGACCTCGAGGCCGTCGACCGAGACCGTGTGCATCTGCGCCCCGGTCTCCGATGACCCGGCCGAGTCCGAGATGACGAGGTTGGGCATGCGCTCGAGCGCCATGGCGCGCACGGCCGGAGTCAACGGCGCTCCGCCGTTTCCCACGGCGAAGAAGGACGAGAGGTCGTAGTTCTTCTGGTCGAGCTGGAGCAGGAGCGGTCGCAGGACGGCATCGCCGACGATGGTCATGGTGTTGGCCTTCTCCCGCTCGACCGTGGACCACACGTCGTCGGGGTCGACGCGGCGCGTGTCGTCGGGGAACACGAGCGTCGCCCCCTGCGCCATGAGCATGAACGCGGCCCACTGCGCCGCACCGTGCATCAGCGGCGGCAGCAGCATCAGCTTGAGCGGGAAGCTCTCGCCCAGCCGGCGCGTGATGTCCTCGTAGCTCGTGACGATCTCCCAGGTCCCCACCTTCCGCCCGCCCATCGCGGCCATGAAGATGTCGTGCTGGCGCCACAGCACGCCCTTGGGCATGCCGGTGGTGCCCCCCGTGTAGAGGATGTAGAGGTCGTCGGGGGAGGGCTCGACCGGTGCCCCTTCGGGAGAGGACGTGGCCAATGCCTCCTCGTACTCCACCGCCCCGGGGAGGAGAGGGTGACCCGACTCGTCCGGCACTTGGAGCAGCACGTCCGGGGGATCGACCAGGGTGGGCAGCACCTCGGCGAGGGTGGGGGCAAGCGACGCGTGCAGGATCAGCGCGCGTGGTTTGGCGTCATCGAGCAGGTAGCGCAGTTCCTCGCCGACGTAGCGGTAGTTCACGTTGAACGGCGCCGCCCGGGCCCGATACGCGCCAAGCATCCCCTCGATGTACTCGTTTCCGTTGTAGAGCGCGAGGGCGACATGGTCCTGGCCCGACTCGTGGCCGGCCAACTGGGCCCGCTCGCGGTGGACGGTGACTCCCCGGCCACGTAAGTACGCCGCCAGTCGCCGCGAACGCTCGGCCACGTCCGCATAGCTGAGGCGGCGGTCTCGCCACACGATGCACTCGCGGTCAGCCAAGGTCTCGACCAGCGTGTCGAAGGCCCGGGCCAGGTTGAATTCGATTTCCGGCTTCGGGGGAGATGGCTCGGGCACGGTTCCGCACTGTACTGGTGCGACTCGGCGCCGGGCGCCGCGACGCCGCCGACCCCGGCGACGAGATGGGGTGCCGCGGCCTTCATCGGCAAAGATCACTCCCGTGGACGTCCGGAACCCGGCCACCGGTGAGGTCATCTCCACCGTCGAGGGGCTGACCACAGAG
>JBPYFR010000212.1:0-2413 GCA_051985685.1 Acidimicrobiales bacterium | reverse complement strand
TGGATTTCGACTCAGCGGCCGGCCGCCTCCCGCGCCGCCTGCTCGACCCGGTTTCGGTATTCCTCCCACCACTGCGGGCCCACGTCCGGAACGCTGGCGTAGTCAGCCCGGTGTCCCACCGACCCGTCAACGAGCTCGCGCACGATGTCGGCGTGGCCCGCGTGGCGGTGGGTCTCGGCGATCACACCCACGAGCATCTGGTGCAGCGTCACCGGGTTGAGAGACTCCGGCCAATGCACCACGTGCCCCGGGGCGTTGAGGTCCAGTAACCGAATCGTCTCGTCTGAGTGCGCCCAGACCCGGCGGTACAAGCCGACGACGTCCTCCCGTGTCTCATCCGGCGTCGCCCACATGTCGGCGTTCGGCTCCGCGCCTGGTTCAAACCCGGGCAGTCGCTCGCCGAAGGGGCGGCCAAACGTCTGGCCCAGGTACCCGGACTCGACGCCTGCGACGTGCTTGATCAGGCCGAGAAGGTTCGTGCCCGTCGGCACCAGCGGGCGCCGGATGTCGTACTCGGAAAGCCCGTCCAACTTCCAGACCAGAGCCTTGCGCCCGCGCTGCAGATACCGGTGCAGGTCATCCTTCGGGTCCTTCGGGTCCTTCGGGTCCTTCGGGTTCTTAGGATCCGAGACGCTCACACCGCTGACACCTCGAGCTCGCCGCACGCACCCGAGCCCAACATCTCAGCGCAGGACCAGCCCGTCGCCTTCCACGTCCACCGTCACCGTCGCACCCTCGAGGTAACGCCCCTCGAGCAGCGCCAGCGCCAGCGGGTCCTCAATGGAGCGTTGCAGCACCCGCCGCAAGGGTCGGGCGCCGTAGTCGGGGTCGTAGCCCGTTTTCGCGACCCACTCCTCGGCCGCCGGCGTCACCTCCAGCGACAGGCGGCGTTCCGCCAATCGCGACCGCAACCGGTCCAGTTGGATCCCGACGATGACCGCCAGGTCCTCCTGGGTCAGCTGACGGAAGCGCACGATCTCATCGATCCGGTTGATGAACTCGGGCTTGAAGTAGTCCGAGGGCTCGCCCTTGAGGTTCGACGTCATGATGAGCACGGTGTTGGTGAAGTCCACCGTGCGCCCCTGGCCGTCCGTCAAACGCCCGTCCTCCAGCACCTGCAGCAAGATGTTGAACACGTCGGGGTGCGCCTTCTCGATCTCGTCGAGCAGCACGACCGAGTAGGGCCGACGCCGCACGGCTTCGGTGAGTTGGCCCCCCTCGTCGTAGCCCACGTAACCCGGGGGCGCACCCACGAGACGCGACACCGTGTGCTTCTCCTGGTACTCGCTCATGTCGATGCGGATCATCGCCCGCTCGTCGTCGAACAGGAATTCGGCGAGCGCCCGCGCCAGCTCTGTTTTCCCGACGCCGGTCGGCCCCAGGAACAGGAATGACCCAATGGGCCGGTTGGGGTCGCTCAGGCCGGCCCGGCTGCGCCGGATGGCATTCGACACCGCCGAGACCGCCTCGTCCTGGCCCACGACGCGCTCGTGCAACGTCGCCTCCAGCCGCACGAGCTTCTCGATCTCACCCTCCATCAACCGAGACACCGGTATCCCCGTCCAGCGCGAGACCACCTCGGCGACGTCCTCGGAGTCGACCTCCTCCTTCAAGAAACGAATCGTCGACTGCAGCTTGGACAGATCCTCGGTGGCAACCTCAATCCGCTTCTCCAGGTCGGGCAGCTCGCCGTAGCGGATGGCCGCGGCTCCCGCCAGGTCTCCGTCGCGCTCCAGTCGGCCCGCTTCCTCGCCACGAGCCGTCTTCTCTTCCTGCAACTGGCGGATGGTGTCGATGCACGCCTTCTCCTGCTGCCAGTGCGCCTGCATGCCGTCGCGCTGTTCGCCCAGGTCCGCCAGCTCGCGGTTCAGGCGCTCCAAGCGCTCCTTCGATGCCTCGTCACTCTCCTTCTCCAACGCGACCTTCTCGATCTCGAGCTGGCGGATGCGCCGCGTGACCTGGTCGAGCTCGGTGGGCATGGAGTCGATCTCAATGCGCAGCTTCGAGGCCGCCTCGTCGATGAGGTCGATCGCCTTGTCCGGCAGGAAGCGTCCGGTGACGTAACGGTCCGACAGCATGGCCGCGCCGACCAGGGCCGCGTCCTGGATGCGCACGCCGTGATGGACCTCGTAACGCTCCTTGAGCCCGCGCAGAATGGCCACCGTGTCCTCCACCGAGGGCTCGCCCACGTAGACCGGCTGGAAGCGCCGCTCCAAGGCAGCGTCCTTCTCAATGGAGGTGCGGTACTCGTCGAGCGTGGTCGCGCCGATCAGCCGCAGCTCGCCTCGGGCCAGCATCGGCTTGACCATCTGCCCGGCGTCCATGGCCCCTTCGGCCGCACCCGCGCCCACAATCGTGTGGAGCTCGTCAATGAAGGTGACGATCTCGCCCTCGGCGTCGGTGATCTCCTTGA
>JBPYFR010000211.1:0-2081 GCA_051985685.1 Acidimicrobiales bacterium | reverse complement strand
GACCACCAGCACGAGATCAACGTCGGGGTTATCAACGACGCCCTCAAGGCCAAGCCCGCCGACATGGCGGTCACCGTGCACATGTGCCGCGGCAACTACCGGTCGGCCTGGTTCTCCTCCGGCGGCTACGACTTCGTGGCCGAGGGCGTCTTCGGCGGCCTCAACGTCGACGGGCTGTTCCTCGAGTACGACGACGAGCGGTCCGGCACGTTTGAGCCGCTGCGCTTCGTACCTGACGACCAGATCGTCGTGCTCGGCGTGATGACCACCAAGACCCCGGAGCTCGAGTCGAAGGACGTGCTCAAGCGCCGCGTCGAGGAGGCCGCCAAGTACGTCGACATCGACCGGCTGTGCATCTCGGGGCAGTGCGGGTTCGCCTCAACGGTGGAGGGCAACGAGCTCACCATCGACGACGAGCGCGCCAAGCTCGAGCTGCTGGTACAGACAGCCCAGGAGATCTGGGGCTAAGGGGCGGGCGCGTCATGGATCCCCTGGTTATCGCCGGGCAAGGGCACTTCTTCACCGGGCTGCAGAGCTTCACGGGGCCGGCCGGAACGAGCGTGTACGGGACGCATGTGCAGTATCAGCTGCCCCCGTCCGTGCGGGACAACCTGGTCCTCGTGCACGGAGGAGGCGGGCAGGCGCTCGACATGCTCACCACCCCGGACGGCCGGCCGGGATGGGCGACCCTCTTCCTCCGCGACGGGTTCGCGGTCTACACCGTGGACCGGCCGGGGCTCGGGCGGTCGCCGTTCCACCCGGACATCTACGGGCCGGTCGGGCCGCCCGCGTCGTACGAGGGGTTCGTCGCCTCGTTCGCCGCACCGTCGCCGCCGGGGCTTCCTGAGCACACCCAGTGGCCGGGCAGCGGGGACCGGGACGACCCGGCGCTCGCGACGTTCCTGGCCTGGCAGGAGCCGTCTGTTAATGACGCCGTGCGGGCGCACGAGGACATGCGGGCCGGGGCGGTCGGGCTGCTCGACAGGATCGGGCCGTCGGTGCTGCTCGCCCACTCGTTCGGCGGCGGGTTCGGCTGGCTCGCGCTGTCCGAGCGGCCGCACCTGGTCAAGGCGCTGGTGGCCATCGAGCCGGCCGGGCCGCCGTTCGTGAAGCACCCGATGCTCGGAGACTTCACGTACGGGCTGACACCGGTACCCCTGTCGTTCGGGCCAGGCTCTGGCGACACGAAGCTGACCGGGGTGCCGATCATGGTCATGTCGTCGCCGTGCTCGGGTTTCGAGCCATCCTGCCACGCCACGGCGGACTACCTGCGTGAATGCGGCGCGGACGTGACCGAGCTGCGGATGGAGGACGCCGGCCTGCACGGCAACGGCCACGCCATGATGCTGGAGAAAAACAACGCCGAGGTCGCCGCCGTGCTCACCGACTGGATCGTCAAGCACACGTAGCCGTAAGAACCCGAGACAGGAGGGATCCGTTGAGCAAGGTGATGGCGTCGGCGGCTGAGGCCGTCGCTGACATCGAGGACGGCGCCAGCGTGGGAATCGCCGGGTTCGGCCTTTCGCACCGGTATCCGTCCACGCTCATCTCGGCGCTGGCCGAGAAGGGAACACGGGGGATGACGGTGTACTGCAACGGGCTCGGCCAGCCGGGGTTCCCGACCGGTCACGTGCTCGCTGAAAATCACCAGATCGGCCACCTGGTCACGTGCTTTTCCGCGCGGCCCGGCGTGGTCTCCGAGGCCGAGAAGCAGATCGACGCAGGCGAGATGACCCTGGAGATGGTCCCGCAGGGCACGCTGGTGGAGCGGATGCGCGCCGGCGGTGCGGGGCTCGCCGCGATCTACACGCCGACCGGGTACGGGTCCGAAATCGCAGAGGGAAAGGACATCCGGTACTTCGACGGCAAGCCGTACGTGCTGGAGCGCGCGATCACCACGGACTTCGCGCTGGTCCGCGCGCAGAAGGCGGATCACTTCGGTAACGCGGTGTTCCGCGGCGGGTCGCAGAACTTCAACGTGTCGTTCGCGAAGGCGGCGCGGGTGACGATCGTCGAGGCCGAGGAGATCGTCGAGACCGGCCAGAGCGCGCCCGACGAGGTGGACCTGCCCGGCGTGTTCG
>JBPYFR010000210.1:0-3878 GCA_051985685.1 Acidimicrobiales bacterium | reverse complement strand
ATGGTCCGTACAAGCCGGACACGTACCGGTACTGATACTGATCAGCCGTCGGTCAGCCCAGCGCGGCGGTGGCGATCACCGCCCCGCTGGGTGAGACCACTTTCGCCGCGCGGAGGTGGTCGGGGTTCAGGTGCAGAGGGGAAAACCAGGCGCCAGACCCGTCTTCCGCCACCAATGTCCCCACTTTGTGCGTAACGCCGTCCTTGCCCACAACCACGCAGTTGACCATGCCGTGCACGCCCGAGTCAGCGAGCATCATCGACATCCAGGGCTTCCTCCCGTTGAAGTAGACCACGTGCCCGACCGTCCGGCCCTGCGCGACCAGATTGGCCGACTCCATGTGGGGCGCAGTGGCCTGGGCGACCGGGGCAGTCGGTGACGGTGACGACGACAACGTCACCCCAAGCCCGACGCCGAGCGCGGCAACCGCGGCCGCCGCTGATGCGACGGCGGCCGTCAGCCACCGCGGCCTCGCCGCGCGGCGACGCCGGCCGGGGGTCGCGGCCCGCACTCCCATGCGGTCGAACAGCCGCACCTCGAACCCCATCGGCGGCTCCTCGACGGGCGCCGCCAACAGCACCGTGTCGGCCGCACGGGACAGCTGCTCGAGCTGCTCGGCGCAGTGGGGGCAGGTCTCGACGTGCGCGAGCGCGCGGGCCCGGTCGCGTCCGGTCAGGACGCCGAGCGCGAGTTCGGCCAGGTCGGCCGAGCACTCCTCGCAGCCCCAGTTCGCTCTCTCTTCGGTCATCGTTCCTCGTGTACTCCCGCCGCATCGGCGGCCGCGCGCAGGCGAAGGAGCGCGGTCCGAATTCGTGTCTTCGCCGTCCCGAGCGGGATTCCCTCCGCCTCACTGATCTCCACGGCCGTCCGGCCGTAGACCGCCGCGAGCACCACCGCGCGGCGCTGCTCGGCGGGCAAGCCGGCCAGCGCGGCCCGCACCGTGCTCCGGGCGTCGCCCCGGTGGGCGGCGTCCTCGGGGTTGTGCTCGTTGCTGAGCAACGCGGTGGCGGCGAAGTCGTCGGGGTCGGTCGGCACGGCTCGCCGGAGCCGCAGCGCGTCGATGGCCAGGTTGCGCGTGATGGTGAGCACCCACGAGGCCACCGAACCGCGCCTCGGGTCGAACACCGGCGCGTGCCGCCAGACCCGGATCATGGCTTCCTGCGCCACGTCCTCTGAGACGCCAGTGTCTCCGAGCATGGAGTAGGCGAGACCGAAGACCCGCTTCTGATAGCGGCGGACGAACGTGACCGCCGCCGCGTGGTCCCCCACGGCCATCCCCGCCAGGAGGCCTTCGTCAGACAGTTCGCCCTCGGCCACGTGCAACTCTCTCACCTCATAATTTACGACAGATGGCGCGTCGGGGATTTCCCCTGGCGACGAAGCCAATCCCGGCCCGGCCGCGGGCCGTACTCCAGGCGTGCGGACCACCAGGGCGGTGCCCTTCACCACCCCCGACGCCAGTCATGAGCTCCGTCTGCCGGATCCCGTCCGTCGAAGCCTGCACCTGCTCAACCGCGGACCGACCCGCTCCCGGAGAGCGGTCGCCCTGGTCACGTGGGGCGCGTTCGCCGCCGGGGGGCTCTTGCTGATCTGGTCGGCGTACATCCACTTCCACCTCTGGAACGAACCGGACGGCTACCGCGCCATCCCCACCATCGGCTGGCTGTTCCTCCTGCAGTCCATCGCCGGGCTGGTGATCGGTCTCGCGAACATCGCCGTCCGCCGTGCCTGGGCTGCGCTGATCGGGACTGGTTTCGCCTTGTGCACCATCGGCGGCTTTCTGATCTCGGTGATGGGCGGGCTCTTCGGCTTTCAGGACTCTTGGCTCGCGCCATACGCCACCCAGGCCTTCGCCATTGAGGTGACTGCCGCCGTCGTCTTGGGCGTGGCGGCGGTTCTCAGCCTCGTCGGATCGGCGCCCGGCGTGCGGACCGGCTCCTCTCCTGCCGGCACTGCCACGTAGGGACCGTAAGAGCCGGGCCCGTGTCCTCCCCGGTGGGACGCGGGTCCGGCTCGCTTTTCGCGTGTCGATGCTCACCGCAGGCCGGCGAAGAGGTCCTCCTCGGGCACCGGCGCGTTCGTGTGGTCGATCACGCGCACGAAGCTCTCTGACCCCATGATCGTGGAGAACAGCTCCTCACCCATCTGGAGGAAGAAGATGTTCTCGCTCTGGCTTGCGTGCGCCGCCAGCGACGCGTACTTGCGGCCCGCCACCGCGGTGCAGTCGACGACCGTCGTGATGAGCTCGTCGGGGGTGCCGAAGTCCGGGTCCTCCTCGATTTCGCGCGGCGGCTCGATCCCCGCCTCGTTCAGGACCTCACCGAAGGCGCGTAGCCGCGAGCGGGCCACGGCCGTGTAGTAGAGCTTGGCCGCCCCGTCCCACCGGTCCAGTGCGGCACGGGTGACGCGGTTGGCCTGAATGTGGTCCGGGTGGCCGTAGAACCCGTAGTCGTCGTAGGTCACGACGACCTGCGGCTGGTAGGCGCGCATGAGCTCGACCAGGCGCTCCGCCGCCTTCTCCACGGGTGTGTGCCAGAACGCGTTCGGGGCGTCGTTCTGGGGCCACCCCTGCATCCCCGAGTCGTGATAGCCGAGGAGCTCGAGGTCGGACACGCCGAGGGCCTCGCAGCTGGCCTCGAGCTCCTTGCGGCGGAGGGCGACCACGACGGCCTCGTCGTGCCCCTCGTCGCCGGGCTTCAGCCCACCCGGCGCGTCTCCGAGCTCGCCGTTCGTGCAGGTGACCAGAACGGTCCTCACACCCTCGGCCGAGTAGCGGGCGAGGATCCCGCCCGTCCCGATCGCCTCGTCGTCGGGGTGGGCGTGCACAGTCATGAGGGTGAGGGGTCGATCGGCCATGCGATGCAGCGTACGGGTCGGCCGGGGCAGGTCGTTTCGCTACGTCTGCAAGTCGCCGACGGCGTCCGCGAGGCGATCGAGCTCGGCACCCCACTCCAGCGGGGGCGCGACCGGGCGAACGATGAACTTGGAGAAACCGACGTCGCAGAACCGCTCGAGCATGGTGCGGAGGCCAGTCAGACCGACGGGCACGATCTGGTCGAGTGGCCGGCCCCGGGCCCGTCGCGCCAACGGCGACGACGCCAGCGCGTCCAGGATCGTCTGGTCGGGTGCGTAGGCCAGGCTGACGCCGAAGTGCTCGGGACTGATGGACCGTTCGTGTGCGGCCGCGACCTCTTCGATCACGGCCTTTCCGGCCGCGGCGTCCTCGGGGGTGCAGAAGGCCGGGATCCATCCGTCGGCGAGCCGCCCGCAGCGATCGAGCGCTGCCGGCAGGTTTCCGCCCAGCCACACGTCGAAGGGATCTTGGACGGGCAGAGGCGACACGGAGACATCGGAGAACGCGCCGGCGGGGCCGTCGTGGCTCACCACGGCGCCGCTCCAGAGGCGCTTCAACACGGGCAGGGCGTCGTCCATCAACCGGCCGCGTTCGGCGGTCGGGATGCCCAGCGCGCGACCCTCGCCGCCGACGGCCAGGCCGGGCACGAACGTCAGCAGGAACCGCCCGCCCGACAGCTGGTCGAGCGTGCCGACGGCCTTGGCCAGCCACACGAGGTTGCGGCCCGGCAAGAGCATCGTCGTCCCGATCTTGAGCCCCGGGCAGGCACCGGAGATCCAGGCCAGCCCGACCAGGGGATCAGGCCCCGGGCGGGTGAGCACCTCGGGCAGCCACAGCGAGTCGAATCCGGTCTCCGCAACACCCTGCCCGAGCGCCACCATTGCCTCGGGACCCTGACTCTCCCCACCGGCGCTGATCCCGATGCGCACCTTCACGACCCGTCTCCCGGTGCGCTTCGAAGCGCGTCGACGGCCCGTGCCACCCCAGCGTCGTCGATGCCGCGGTGGGTCACGAAGCGGACCGT
>JBPYFR010000209.1:0-2857 GCA_051985685.1 Acidimicrobiales bacterium | reverse complement strand
GGTTTGAGCTTGGTATGGAGAAGTGGCCTGGTACCACTCCCCGACAGTCCAGAGGTTCCCCGAGTTCGCGGCCGCAGCTTGGAAGGTGTTGTTGGATGTCCCGATGTTTGGCGTCGGCACGCGCTGCCATTTCGTGCCGTCCCACCTCTCCGCGAAGCTCAGCCCGTTCATATTTCCCACCGCCCAGACGCTGGTGGCCGAGGGCGCGGTCACACCGAAGAGATAGCCCTGACCGTAGCCCGCGGCGTGCGGGATCGCCGACCAGTTCGAGCCGTTCCAGTGCTCCACCACGGGGTAGGGGTAGTAGCCCTCACCGGAACCCACCTGCTCGTAGCCGACGGCCCAGATGTTGCTCGGCGAGACAGCGGCCACCGACTGGAGGTCGTAGGAGGAGCCAGGGCCGTTGGGGACGGAGTTCCAGGTGGTGCCGTTCCAGTGCAGGATTTGTCCGTATCCGACCGCCCAGACGTCGTTGGCCGCGATCGCGGTGACGCCGTACAAGGCGGTGGTCGCCGGGTTGGGGACGGCGCTCCAGCTGGTTCCGTTCCAATGCTCGATCAGCGCGCCGTAGCGGTAGGGACTCTGGTTGAAGGACCCGCCCACGGCCCACACGTCACTGGCGGTGAGCGCGGACACGCCGTACAGGTCCTGGGAGGTGCTGGGATTTGGGCTCGGGACGAGGCTCCAACCGATCCCGTTCCAGTGCTCGATCAGCGCCTTGTCGTTGGACGATGACACGTTTCCTGCGTATCCCACGGCCCAGACATTGCCCGCCGTCACCGCCGCGGCCCCCTTCAGGACGTCATAGTCGCCAAACGCCGTCCCTGCGTTCGGCGTGGAGATCAGCGTCCAGCTGCTCCCATTCCAATGCTCGCTCAGCGTGCGCTGGTTACAGACGCAGGTGCCGGATTGGTAGTAACCGACCGCCCACGCGCTGCTCGAGGTGACGGCGGCAACGCCGAGGAGCTCGTTATTGCTGGTGCCCTGATTGGGGCTGGAGGTAATCGTGAACGATCCAGTGTTCGCCCCCGCAACCGCCGGAAGGCCCAGGAGTGCGCAGAACGTCAGGGCTGACAGAGCGACCCGCTGGAACCGCCGCATGAGGAACCTCCCGAAGCTTGCCGTGAGCAGGCGGACCACGCTACGCCCAAGACCTTGCGGATTTCTTACGGCAGGGTGAACTCTGCATCGCTGTTGCCCAGCCGCCTACCGGTGGCGGTCACGTCTTATGAGGGTCTCGTCGCCGAACCAATCGCGCGGTTGACTGACCGCGCGCAGGCGAAGCGATCGTCGGCGAGATACGTATCGAGGACAGCGCCTCGACCTCGACCTTCGCCGCCCGGGAGTTGACCGGCCGGGACCTTCCGCGTGCGGAGCGGACCCGCGCCGTGCCGCGGGGAACTCCCGTTGGACAACAAGGGGGAGGCTCCTGGCGTATCGCAGTCAGCTCGTGCCGGCGGCTCAGTGCCGATTAATCACCGGCGAGGTCGGATTCGGCGATCACGCGCTCGGGGGTGACGCGCACGAGGAGCTCTCCAGGCACGGCGTTTCGCTGTCCGAACTCCTTGGCTCGGTCCTCGCCCATGTAGCGGGAACCGATCAAGGTGGCGAACCTCAACAAGTCCTCGAGATCTTGTTGAATCGTCACGCGCCCGCGCATATGGACGAATGCAAATGGCGGCTCGTCATCCTCGACGAGCAGTGCGATACGCGGATCGCGCTGCAAGTTACGTCCCTTGACCGTGTTCGCCCCCGTGGTGAACACGATTTGCTCCCCGTCGAGCACGAACCAGACCGGCATTACGTGAGGCTGACCATCCTTCATCACGGTCGCCACCTTCGCCGTACGGGTGCCGTGCGAGATGAAGGACCGAATCTCCTCGGGGGTCATGTCCTTCGGCATGGGCGCAAGGCTATCTCCAGCCACGCCAGCGCGTGTGGGCTCTCACCGCAGCGCGTTCTCGCCGGGCCTGGCGCGCCGCGTCGACGCGCATCCTGCGTGTGGCGAACAGGAGGGAACTCGTCCGCTGGGGGCGAGAGACCTGCAATGCCTCGGTCGCGGTGCTCAGCGATGACGTAGCGGACCACGCCTGAGTTCGTTCCAAACCAGCGGCCGTTGGCAGCGCGACCTGTGCGGTCGACAGTCTTCGGCAACCGCTTGGCTTGGCCGACGGGAGGCCTAACCGGATAAGGGAGTCGAGATGGCCGTCTCGAACATCACTTCTCAGCGCGGGCGCCGACCATGACAGGGCTGGCGCTGGTCACCGGTGCCTCCTCCGGTATAGGCCGGGCGTTTGCCCGGCGGCTCGGAGCCGAGGGGTACAACCTGCTGCTTGTGGGCCGTCGGCGCGAGCGGCTCGAGGAGCTCGTCGCCGAACTGCCGGATGTCGCGGTGCGCCCTCTGGTCGCCGACCTCGGCACCGACACCGGTGTGGAAGCTGTCGCCGAGGCGGCCGCGACAGAACCCATCGCCATGCTCGTCAACAATGCCGGAGTCGCGCACTACATGCCGTTCGTCGAGCTTCCGGCAGACAAGGCGAGCGAACTGGTCCACGTGAAGGTCGTCGCCCCCACGATGCTCGCCCGCGCTGCGGTCCCTGGCATGGTGGCCCGGGGGGAAGGGACGCTCATCAACGTGTCGGGCATGTTGGCGTTCAGCGGCCCTGCTTCCCTGGAACAGCTGCCGCTTCGCCGGGCGGTCTACACCGCCACCCTGGCCTACACCGTCGCGCTTTCTCAGGCGCTGCACGAGGAACTGAAATCCCAAGGCCTGCGGGTGCAGGCGCTTTGCCCCGGAGTTGTGGCGACCGAGTTCCACGAACGCCAGGGACTCGACCTCAGCTCCGTGCCTCGAATG
>JBPYFR010000208.1:0-12960 GCA_051985685.1 Acidimicrobiales bacterium | reverse complement strand
TACTCCCGCTCGATGCGATTCATCGGCGGCCCCGATCAGGTTGCTGACATCATTCGGGCCAGCCTGGAACAGGATGTCCGCCACCTCCTGCTCTCCGTGTCGGTTCCCACCCTGGTCCTGCATCGTGAGGGAGACCGGTACATCCGCCTGGGCGCTGGTCGGTACCTGGCCGACCACATCCCCAAGGCCAAGTTCGTCGTCCTCCCCGGCGACGACGACCTGTTCTTCGTGGGCGACACCGACGCCTTGGCGGACGAGATCGAGGAGTTCTTGACCGGTGCCCGCAGCGGAGCCGAGGGCGACGTCCTGACCATGACCGTCCTCTTCACCGACATCGTGGCCTCGACCGAGCACCAGGCCCGGGTCGGGCTACGGGAGTGGTCCCGGCTCACCGATCACCACGACGCCATGGTCCGGGCTGCCCTCAGTCGCCACCGGGGCCATGAGGTGAAGACGACCGGGGACGGCTTTCTGGCCACCTTCGACGCCAGTGGCAGAGCGCTTCGTTGTGCCGCTGACATCCTGGCCGGCGCCAAGGACATCGGGCTTGAGTTGCGAGCCGGTGTTCATACGGGTGAGGTCGAGGTGCGGGGCGACGACATCGGCGGCATGGCAGTGACCATCGCCAAGCGAGTCTGTGATCTGGCTGGGCCAGGAGAGGTACTGGCTTCGCACAGCGTGCAAGGCGCCGTCGCCGGCTCCAGTATCGAGTTCACGGACCGTGGAGATCACCAGTTGAAGGGCGTGCCCGGAACCTGGCGGTTGTTCTCCGTCGAAGGCTGACGCCGATTCAGGATGTCCCGATCCCTAGGTGGCTCGACGACCTACCTGTCGGTTGACCAGGTCTGACGCCGACGTAGTCCGGCTCGTCACCTCTCGACGGCGTAGAGCCGAGACGTTCCGGTGATGCCCTTTAGCTCATGCTCCCCTCGGTCCTCGAACTCGATCCCCGAACCAGCGACGAGCAGCGGAACCGCAGACGATGTCAGCAACTCGCTCGGTCTCGCCTGCTCCAAGACCCGGGTTGCGATGTGGACCGCAATGCCGCCGATGTCCTCGCCACGCTGTTCCACTTCCCCCGAGTGCAGCCCCGCCCGGATCGTGATCCCTAGGGGGGCGAGGGCATCCCGAAAAGCCGACGCACATCGGATTGCCCGTCCCGGGCCGTCGAAGGTTGCGAGGACCCCGTCGCCGGTGAGCTTCACCAGCCGTCCACCGTGCTGGTCGATGATGGAGTTGGCGAGCGCATCGTGGGACTCCAACAGGCCCCTCCAGCGACGATCGCCCAACCTGGACGCTTGCTCGGTCGACGAGACGATGTCGGTGAACAGGATGGTGGCTAGGGCTCGGTTGGTGCCCGCGTCCGGAGCGATCCCCGTTACGAACGCCTCGATGTGGTCGAGGATCTGGGCGTAGGGCCTGGCGTAGATGTTGAGGCCGTTGCCCGGAACGAGCACGAGGCGGGCACCGGGGATGCGGTCGGCGAGACTGCGGGCAGTTTCGATCGGGATGTACGCCGGCCCCTCCTGGCGATGGATCAGGAGGGTGGGGACCGTGACTGAGGGTAGGACGCCCCCGATGTCCACCTTCGCGTTCTGGCGCATGTAGGCACCGGCCTGTCTCGGGCTACAGGACATGCGCATGTTCTTGGCGTGAAAGCGCACCATGACGGGGTCGTCGGCCTGCTCGGGCACCCCCAGGGCGGCCCCCTCCTCGGTCCCCCAGTGCTCCTCCAGGGATGCGACGATGGCCTCAAATGCTTCGAGGGGAATGGGCAGGATCAGGGAGTCATCGTCGGCCGCCGAGACGTTGGTGGTTGGGTTGAAGAGGATCAACGAGCGCGTTCGCTCCGGCCGGGTGGCGGCGAAGAGTATGGCGGTGGCGCCGGCGTCGTTGACGCCGAGCAGCACGGTCCGCTCAGAGCCCGCCGCGTCCAGGACCGCCAAAGCGTCATCGACGAACTCCTCCCAGTTCGGCAGCGCATCGAGCGGCACCGGATCGGACGCGCCCATGCCCCTGCGATCCATCATGATGAGCCGACTGAACGATGCAAGCCGCCAGAGGAAGCTGGCATAGGGTCCGTACTCCCAGCGGACGTCTAGGGCGTCGCCAGTGCCCGAGACCCACAGCAGATCCACCGGTCCGTCGCCCACGACCTGGTAGGCGATGCGGTCTTCGCCCAACTTGGCGAACCTCGTGGGCGGGATCTCAGACATGACCCCAGCCGATCGAGCTACCAGGCACCGGGAACGTCACGGCAAGAGTCTGCCGCGATGCTCCCGGCTCGCGCTGAGGTGGGCTACCCCGAGCGCTCGGGATCACCCCGCTTCGGCCACGGGTGCTAACGGCGCTGCCCCTGCGACGACTGCCGACTGTAATGCGGCTGCGAGCCGACTCACGTCACCGGGGCCTGGAGAAATCCCCGCCCCACCACAAGCTCAGGTCCTCTTCTTCCGCTCCCTGCCGAGGCCGCCTGGCCTCCAGCCCTCACGTGGGAACACGCCGAGCTGGCCGGACGAGGTCAGATAGAGCTTGGCCCCACAGCCTTGGCAGCTGGCGTACCCCGGCCGGTTGTCGAACGTCACGACCTCGGAGCAGGAGAGGCAGCTGACCTCCACGGGTTCACTCATGGTGTGCCAGGCTATCAGGTGCGTCGAACAGGTGTTCGACTAGGATTCAGAGTGGACTCCCATCAACGCTGGGCTTCGAGTTGTCTGACTCGGGCGATGGCGTCGAGGGCGTAGGCGGCGGCGTGATCGTCGTCCATGGCGTCGCCCTGAGCTCGAAGTTCGTGCAGACGGGCGTCGCCGAGGCGTTCGAGGAGCAGGCCGGTGGTGTCCCGACGCAGCTGCGTGATGAGCCCGCCGTCGCCGACCTGCCGGTCGCCCAAACGCGCATGGGTCGGAGCGGACGAGGATGCGGGAGGGACGATCGCCGTCAGGGCAAGCCTGCGGGCTGCAGCTTGGAGGACGGCGGCGCCTTCGGTGTCGGAGGAAGCGAGGGCTCGGGCGACGATGTTGAACACGGCAGCGAGTTGCGGCCAACTACCGCTCCAGTGAAGGTTCCAGATAGCGGCGGGGGCGAGGTCTAAGACCGCGGTCCAGTCCTGTAAGCGGCCGCTCACCAATACGGCCTGAGTGGGTTCGGTGAAGCTTTGGTAATCAACGCTTGCGTGCAATGAGCTCCGCTCTCGCAGCAGGGCCTTGGCGCGTACCGGGTCCTGCTCGGCGAGCGCGCCAGCCAGGGCGAGAAGGCTCTGCTCGATGGCTATCGGTGTCCCGACCCGATGAGCCAGGTCAAGAGCCTCGGTCGCAAGCAGCGCCGCCGCGTTGGCGTCTGCGGCCAACATTCGCTCGATCGCCGCCGCCGATAGCTGGAGTGCGGCGGCCCCGAACCGACCAGCCGAGTGGGCGGCCTCGGCCGCATGCTGCAGGTGGGTGGCCGCCTCGTCGTGGGCGCCCAACCCAATCGCGACAAGGGAGCGCACCACGGACAGCCGTTCATCGACGAGGTGATCGGGATCGGACCCAAGGCGCCGTACAGCAGCCACGGCTTCTCGACAGCGCGGTTCGACGGTGTCGAAGTCCCCTCGCAGTGCCTCACGCGTCGCGGCCAGAACGAGTCCCACGGGATAGAGCCGATGCTGGGATGCGCCGGTCAGGCCGAGGACGGATTCGGCCTGGACCAAGCACGGCACCTGAACGGTGAGGTGAAACCCGAAGAGGGCTGCTACGAGAGGCGACCGTTGTTGCAGTCCATCCAGCGAGTAGTCCACCCGGCCATTGACCCTTCAGGTCCTGCCGAGCCGGTGTCCGATGTCGCCCATTACCAGTGCCGCGGCCCCCTGTGGCGGGTGGATAGCTGGTTGGCAGTTCTGTGCGTGGCCATGTGGTGCCGGCGTTCAGCTAGTGGGATGATGCTCGGGTGGCGTCGGGTCGAACCGGCTATGCGCGAACCAGTGATGGGCTGTACATCGCGTATCGCGAGTGGGGCGACAAGGATCCGGTGCACGTGTTCCTATCCGAGTTCGGCGCAACAGTCGATACCCGCGACATGCACCCTGCGCACATACGCGGGTGGCGCCAGTTTGCCGGTATCAGCCGCGTCGTTTCGTTGGACCGGCGAGGCATCGGGAACTCCGATGTGCCCTGCCCGCCGCGCTTCGAGCTTTCGGACCATGTGACCGATGTGCTGGCCGTCGTCGACGACATCGGCGGCGAGAATGTTGTTCTCACGGGTGAAGGCGTCTCCGGTGGTGCGGCGGCGATCGCCTTCGCGGTGGCGCATCCAGATCGTGTAGCGCGCCTGGCCATCGTCAACGGATCAGCGTCTGCGGTGCGGCGCGATGACTATGACCTGGCGTTGTTCTCAGCGGAGGACATCGTCGCAATAGCCGACTACTACTCATCAGTGTGGGGTCAAGGCCACCTGCTCGCGACGTTCGCCCCGCATCTCGCGAGCGACCCGTCGTTCATGGATGTCTGCGGTCGGATCGAACGGTTCGTCTGCAGCCCGAGCATGGCCCGCCTCTGGGGCTACTCCCTCGTCGACTTGGACGTTCGCGACCTGGCCGCAGAAGTGACCGTTCCGACACTGATTTACTTCACGGGTGATCTTGCGTTCGTGACCCCGGAGCAGTCCCGAGACCTCGCGGATCGCATTCCCAATGCGTCGCTGGTGGAAGCACTAGGTCGTCTCTTCTACGTGCCGGACAAAACTCCGCAACTCGATGAGTTCGCGGAGTTCATCGGCGGGCGCATCGATCCCGACCCGTGTATCGAGGCCTGCTTGATGTTCATCGACGTTGTCGGATCGACAGACCATGCTCGGTCGATCGGAGACGCCCACTGGCTCCAGGTGCTCGATGACCTCGACAGTTTCGTCCAGCGTGAAGTTCTGTCACGCGGCGGGCGGGTCGTCAAGCAGACCGGCGACGGGCACCTGGCTCTCTTCGACGGGTCATCTGAGGGAGTAGACGCCGCTGCGATGATCACTCGGGGCGTCTCGGCTCTCGGAATCGAGGCGCGGGCCGGGGTACACGTCGGCGAGGTACGTCTCAGATCGAACGGCGATATCGGTGGCATGGCAGTTCACTTCGCGACGCGCGTCATGAACGCCGCAGGACCTCGCGAGTTGTATGTCTCTGAACGAGTCGTCGAAGACCTTGCGGCAGAACCGGCATTCGTGTTCGACGACCGCGGCCAACATGTGTTGAAGGGAATCCAAGGTCGGCACAGACTCTTCGCAGTGGTAAACGACTGACGACGCCTGGCGGGTGGTCAACCTGCGGACCTGTGTCGCGCGGCGGCAGTACGGTATGGCGATGGCTAAGGATCCCGCGAAGCCATCGGCTGCTTCTCGCCCATGGGCGGTGCAGCGCCGTCGTGGTGATCCGGCAAAAGCTCAGGACACTCCGTCCCGCGAACCTGGCAGCGTCGGAGGAGACCCCTCGATCTTCTCTGGCACTGAGAGGCCGTCGGCGCAGCGGCGCGAGACCCCCGAGGACGTGAACGACTGGATCCGGGTGTCGACGAATAGCCGACTGCCATACCGCGGCCGACGAAGCGGCCTATTCGCCGTGGCGGCATGAACTCGTTGTCACCTGGGCCGAGCCGAGCAAGGGAGGCAACCAGACCAAGTACAGGGATGTGCCGCCGGTGATTTGGGAGACGTTCTCCAAGGCGAGCAGTTCGGGGTCATGGATGTCCAACCAGTTTCACAAGTTCCCGCGCACGCTGGACGGCTATGGCTACGAGAACGGGAACTTCACGACGGTGACGGCGCCGGCGCGGCACTAAGGTCGGACTGGCAGGCTCACAGGGACCGGCAGGCTGGCGATCGTGACCGGTGACCAACGGTACCCGGGATGTTGAAGGAGACCATCAAGGCCGGGCCGGCAGCATTGACGCCGGATAGGTTACGGCCTCCTCCTCCCTGTGGGCCCAGCTGAAAGAGGCGCAGGCCGTGATCAGGGCGGAGCATCTGAATGAGGATCAGACGCTTCTCCCCCGATACCAGCTCGGTACAGCTTCGGGTACAGCTTGGGAACGAGCTCCAGGGTGAACTTCAGTAAACTTCGGCGACCTATTCAGCCTGTTCTACCGGCACTTTTTCGACTGGATGCACTCTGGTGAACCTCCTGGATCTGACTACGGATCAGAAGGTTGGGGGTTCGAATCCCTCCGAGCGCGCTTATCTGAAACTGACGGAGATGCTTGACACTCCGGGTCTCCAGACCCTATGGAGACCGGATGAGCCAGACAGAGGACGATCGTCAGGTCAAGCGTCGCTTGGCGGTGTTGCAGCACGCCGAGGAGGTCACCGGCAACGTGGCCATGACCTGCCGCTACTACGGCATCAGCCGGCAGCGCTTCTACACCTGGAGGCGCCGCTACGACGAGCTCGGGCTGGAGGGGCTAAAGGACCGCTCCCGCCGTCCCAGGGTCAGCCCGAACGCCACCCACGTCGACGTCGTCGGCAAGATCCTCTATCTGCGCCAGCACTACCACTTCGGACCGGCCAAGATCGCCATGTACCTCACGCGCTACCACGACGTGGCCATCTCGGCCTCGGGGGTCTGGCGGATCCTGAAGCGCCTCGAGCTCAACCGCCTGCCGGCTTCTCAGCGCTACAAACGCCTGGATAGGCGCTGGCAGCGCTACGAGAAGCAGCTGCCCGGCCACCAGGTCCAGGTCGACGTCAAGTTCATCCAGCCCCTCAAGGCCGCGGCCAAGAAGAAGTACTACCAGTTCACGGCCATCGACGACTGCACCCGGCTGCGGGTGCTGCGGATCTACCCGGCGCTCAACCAGAAGACGGCTATCTGCTTCGTGGACTACGTCTTGGAGCGCCTGCCCTTCCAGGTTCAGATGATCCAAACCGACAATGGTGGCGAATTCGGGTCATCGTTCCACTACCACGTGCTGGACAAAGGGGTCGGGCACCGCTATATCAAGGCCCGAACTCCGAGGCTGAACGGCAAGGTGGAGAGATCCCACCGCATCGACGCCGAGGAGTTCTATCGCCTTCTCGACGGCGCCCTCGTCGACGACGCCCAGGTCTTCAACGACAAGCTCCAGGAGTGGGAGGACTACTACAACTACCACCGGCCCCATGAGGGCCTTGGGGGTGAGACCCCCTACGAACGGCTACGCCAGAGAACCAGAGCCCGGGTGTAGCGCGTCACCGTCAGTTGCACACCCCCTCCGACGCGCTCACCTCCGAGCGCGCTTCGTGTCGTGTCGCGAGAATCCCGGACGGGTGCAACAAAGCCGGGTGCAACCGTCGGTGCAACCGTCGGGATTTCCCTGGTGCCCCGAGCATCACATCATTGTAGTTTGTCCCCCGTTATGGTCTGGCTCGATGGGGACAGCGCGTTCTCGGTTTGGCTTAGAACGGTTGTCGTCTCCTGGCTCGAGGAGAACGACCCTGCTGGACTCTCCTGGCTCGCCAGCCGGCTCGACGACCGCCTCGACGAAAGAGTTATCGAGCTTCTTCTGTGCTGGGCGAACCTTGGCCTGGCAGCACCGAGGTGACCGAGGCCCGCCAACGAGATGCAGCGGACCCCACTGGCATTGTTAAACGCCACTTCGAGCGGCCCTTTGCCGCTCGCCTGGTAAGCGAGGTTGGTCCCGTCGGCGGAACGGGTGTACGGGTCTCAGGGGCGTCAGTCACGGCACCGCCCGATAAAGCCGCCAGGTTCCGGGCACACCTTTGAGTTCGTGCTCGCCCGCGTCTTCGAACTCGAAGCCTGATCCAACGACAAGTGGCGGGATCGCACCAGAAACGAGAACCCCTCCCCGTCCCGCAAGGTCGCACACCCGTCTCGCGATCGTCACCGCCAAACCAGCGATGTCGTCACCGCGCACCTCCACCTCCCCTGTGTGCACTCCGGCCCGAAGGGACAGTCCGATGTCCTTGGCACCCGCCAGGATGTCGGAGGCACAGCGCAGTGCTCTCCCGGTGGCGTCAAACGTTGCCAGGAGTCCGTCCCCGGTCATCTTGACCTCGCGGCCCCGGTGGCGTAGGAGTGCTGCTCGGACCATGGCATCGTGGTGATCCGTCAGCCGGGACCACTCCCGTGGCCCGACCCGAGCCTGGTGTTCGGTCGAGGCCACGATGTCGGTGAAGAGGACGGTCATCGTCAGCACGTCACCCTCTGCCCCGCTGCGGGTGCCCGTCAGGAACTCCTCGATCTCGTCCACCAGGGCGTCGGTGTCGCCCACGAAGAACATGTGGTCATCGCCCGGAAGGACCACGAACTTGGCATTGGGAATGTGCTCGGCCAGGTAGCGACCCGCACCGAGGTGAATGAAACGGTTTCGCTCCCGATGCAGGACGAGGGTGGGAACCGAGATCGATGGAAGAAGCGGACGCACGTCCGTTTGGGCGTTGGCACGGAAAAGATCGGCAACCTGATCAGGGCCAGCGCCGAATCGCGCTGACCGTGCGAACCAACCCCGGAAGCGCTCGTCGGCGATCCGGCTGGGGGCGACGACTTCCACCATTGCCGCGGTGCCCCAGCTCTCCTTGACGGCGGTCACGATCCGGTCGAGACTCTCAGGAGGAACGCCCCACGGGTAATCGTCCTCTCGCAGGTAGTGAGCATCGGTGTTGACGAGGACGAGGGCACTAACCCGCTCGGGATGAGTGGCCGAGAAGTGGATCGCCCTCCCGCCGATTGCGTCCTCGGCCACTAACGCCGGTCGCTGGAAGCCCACGGCGTCGAGCACGGCGGCGAGGTCGGCGTCGAAGATGTCTACGGCCGGGGAGTCTCTGGGGTCACCCTCCGATGCGCCCATGCCCCGGGCATCGGACCAGACGGTGCGGCTGAACGCACCCAGCCGCTTGCGGACCCGGATGAACCCGGGGTCCTCCGATAGGAGATCGATGGGGAAGGGTCCGCCAACCAGGAACACCAGGTCGAGCGGCCCGTCGCCGCTCAACTGGTACGCGAGGTTCGCCCCGTCGGCGGAACGGGCGTAGTGGGTTTCAGGGATATCGGTCATGACACCGCCCGATACAGCTTCCAGGTCCCGGGTACGCCTTTGAGTTCATGCTCTCCCTGATCTACGAAATCGATCCTCGACCCGGCGACCAGCTCCTTCACCGTGCTTGAGACCAGGACTTCTCCTGCACCGGCCAGGGAACCGACCCGAGCGGCGATGTGGACGCTCAGACCGCCCAGATCGTGACCTCGTATCTCGCATTCACCCGTGTGCAGCCCCATGTGCAGGTCGATGCCCAATGTCCTGGTTGCCTCAGCCATGGCCAGGGCGCAGCGAATGGCCCGAGCGGGGCCGTCGAAGGAGGCCAAGAACCCGTCGCCGGTGGTGTTGATCTCCTTCCCCCGGAAGCGACGCAGGTGGTCGCGCACGGTCCGGTCGTGGGCGTCCAGGAGCGAGTGCCAAGCCTGATCCCCCATTGAAGCTGCCCGCTCGGTCGACCCGACAATGTCGGTGAACAGGAGGGTGGTGAGGATGCGATCGACCTCGACCTCGGGGCGCTCACCGGTCACGAACTCGATGATCTCCTCCATCGCCATGGCCGAGGTGGCGACGCCGATGTCACCTCCGGGTAACTCCACGAACTTGGCCCCGTCGATGTGGTCGGCCAGGTACCGACCCTCCTCGAGGGAATATTGGTGGTTGTCCTTGCTGTGGAGCACGAGCGTGGGCACCTGGATAAGTGGCAATGCGTGCCTCGCGTCCAGGCTCTCGATGATGTAGCGAATCTGAGCCGCAGCACTCCTCGGAGTTGCGAGAGACCTGCTCGTCTTGGCCAGCCATTGTCCGAACTCGGGGTCGTTCGCCCGGCTCGGGTAGGACAACTTCACCAGGTCAGGACTTCCCCACGCTGCCCGGTACACCTCCACCCAGTGGTCCACCGCCTCTGCTGCGATACCCATCGGATAGTCGTCTTCCCTGAGGCGTCGGGCAGTCGCGTTGGCCAGGATCAACCCACTGACCCGTTCGGGATGGGTGGCGGTGAACAGCAGCCCGGTCGGCCCTCCATCGCTCTCGGCGAGCAACACGGCTCGCTCCGACCCGGCGGCGTCGAGCACCGCTCGCACGTCGTCAGCCCACTCCTCCCACGTCGGCATGGCGGTGTCGGGCACGGCGTCCGATGCACCTGTGCCCCGGCGATCGAACAGGATCACTCTTCTGAAGGACGCCAGCCGTTCCAGGAAAGCCACCCACACCGGGTCTTCCCACCGCAAGTCGACGTGGTTAAAACCAGGCACGTAAACCACGTCCGGGGGTCCGTGGCCCACCACCTGGTAGGCGACTTCAGCCCCGCCGACGTCCACGTATCTGGTCTGAGGACGTTCCATAGCCGCCAACAGTCTGACTCGTGTTCTCGGATGTCGCCGGAAGCCAAGATGATCGGGTAATCCCACATGCGGACCGTGGATCGCCAAGCTCTCGCCGTACAAACTCGCAAGTGATGGCCCGACGGCACCCTTTCCAGGGTCGATGCCAAGACGCGGCAGATTCAACCAGTCGCCACCCGGGCCTGGTCGGGCCGAGGAGTGGCGGTCCCTCCCCATCGGCCATCGCAAGAGGTGTCACCCAAACCGCATCCAAGCCTTCAGGCCCACCAAGTCGGGATGCCCGAAGAACGTCACTCCAGTGCAGAGCGCCATAAGACAAACCGGTCGCGGCTTCCCGAAAGGAGCCGTCGATGTAGCACCCCAACCACAGTGAGTCAGCGACCCGGACACCGCCCCGGACAGGCCAGAATCACGCCATGCTCACCGTGATCGGCCCGCTCGCGGCCCCCGACGGCATCATGTGCCACCACGACCGCGACGGTAAAACCAAGGTGTCGCGGTTGCCGTCGGTTAGCTATTTGCGAGAGGAGCGCAAGGTGCCCTTGATGATCGGCCACAACGAGACCGTGGGGCGCGTCGTCGACCTGCACCGCTCCGACAAGCTCGGGTCGATGTGTGTCGCCACGATCGACTCCCAGCCGAGGCTCGGCAGCCCCGCGCCGATCAGGAACACATACAACATCGCGCCCCTTTGCCCGGTCCCCACCCACAGCGACGTCAAGTCGTCTGTCGCTCAAGTGGCCTGGCGGGTGGAGTGCGAGCGTTGCGCCCAATCCATCGATCAGGAGCGCCTCGTTGGCGGACCCACATCTAGGGTGTCGCGCCGCATAAAAATCAAATCTGCGCCAGCGCAACATCACTCCCGTACCCAGCCGGGGACGGTACAGGTCTGGATCTGGTGAGTTACTGAGGCCGTTGTCCCCATGCTTGCCACATGGCGAAAGCGGTGGTCGTGTCGACGCGCTCCAGGTGTGCTCGGGTGGCCGCAGACAGTTGGTCGAATGTGCGGTCGTCGCGAACCCCGGTGTCGATGACAAGGGGTCGAGCGGCGTCCATGATGCCTAACAGCCGGGTCTGGTCGACATCGCCGGCATCGGTGCGGAACACATGGGCGTGGGTGTGGACGTTCTCGAGCCCGGCTTGAAGCAGGATCAGGCCGATTCGGGGGCCGATCCCGAAGTCACGGCCCTGCAGTCGGAAGGTGCTGGACAAGGCGTCATGGAATCCCAGCTGGGATGCGGAGGATCGCAGACCCAGTACAGGGCGTCCGGCTCCTGAAGGGTCACCGTGCCGCCGGGGCGGGCAATGTTGGTCATCTCGGCCACGATCCGGTCCGGGTCGATGACGTTGACCAGAAGGGTGCGGGCGTGGACCAGGTCGAACGACGACCTCGGCAGGACGGTGTCGGACGCGTCAACAGTATGAACTCGACTGGTAGGCCGCGCTCGCCGGTCACCTCGCCGGCCATTTCGATCATGCGCGGCTCCCGGTCCAGCCCGACAACCCGACCGGTCGGACCAACCCGTTCGGCCAGCAGGTGCAGGACGTCCAGGGGACCGCAGGCCACGTCAATGGTTTGGGCTCCCGCTGCGACGCCGATTTGATCCAGCAACCACTCAGCCATGGGTGCCCATACTTCGGCTTGAAATATCAGGCGCTGACGTTCTGACGGTTCTGCGCCCAGCGTGTAGGCGACATGCGGAGTCTCGACCGGCCGCCAGGGCTCACCGGAACCGGGTGACAACCCTGATCCTGTTGGGGACTCTCCCCCTGGCCTGTGTTGAGCGTGATTACCGCGGCGATCCATCGCGGCGCAGACTGAAGGGTCAGGGGTTGCGGGAAGCTCGTGCGTGGGTTCACCAGCGACGGGACGGGCGGACGACGACGACCACGTTCCGTCGTGCCCTCTAACGAGGTCTGGAGCCGCGACGCGCCGCCCGAACGTCGAATCCGTATCGCTTGCGCACGCCTCTCGCATGATTAGCCTGCCGTCGTTCGGGGATACCTGGCCGGCTAGGCGAGGACCCTGATGCCGGGCATGTCAAGCGTCTTCGGCATCGCCTCGGGAGGAGGACACCAGATGGAGGAGCACCCTTCGGCAGAAGCGCTGGCGGAGCGGCTGTTCGCCGCCTGCATAGGAGCACTGGACTTGCTGCACGTCTATGTCGGGGACCGGTTGAGGCTGTATGCGGTTCTCTCCGATCACGGCCCATTGACAGCGGACGAACTGGCTGAACGAGCCGGGATCCATGGACGCTACGCCCGGGAGTGGCTCGAGCACGAGGCTGTCGCGGGCATGGTGGAGGTTGACGACAGCACTGACCCTGCTGCTCGTCGATTCGCCCTCCCGCCCGGCCACGCCGAGGCGTTGCTCGCCTCCGACAGCCTGGCGCTGGTCACGCCGCTGGCCCAGGGCGTGGTCAGCCTCGCCCAGGCGCTCCCCCAGGTGCTCGACGCCTTCCGATCCGGCGGAGGGGTGCCGTTCGAGGCCTACGGCCCGGACGTCAGGAGCTGCGTCTCTCGCATCAACCGGCCGATGTTCCGCAACCTCTTGGCCCAGGAGTGGTTTCCCGGCGTGCCGGGATTGGTCGAGCGACTCGAAGCCGACCCACCGGCCATGGTCGCGG
>JBPYFR010000207.1:0-36861 GCA_051985685.1 Acidimicrobiales bacterium | reverse complement strand
GAACGCCCGAGGGCGTGCCGCCACCGGAGGTCACGAGCGCCGTCTTGGCGTTCGTGACTTGGCGTTCGCCGGCCTCGTGCCGCAATTGCGCGACCGCCTCGTAAATGAAGCCGTAGCCGTGCGTCCGTCCTTCGGAAAGCTGTCCGCCGTGCGGGTTCACGGGGACGTCCCCGCCGAGGGCGATGCGGCGTCCGCCGTCGAGCCAGTCGTAGGCCTCGCCGAACCCGCAGAAGCCGAGGCCCTCGATCCACGAGATCGCGTTGAAGGTGAAGCCGTCGTAGATGAGAGCAAGGTCGACCTCCTCGGGCCGCATGCTTGTCCTCGTCCACAGGTGAGCGGCCTGTCCCAGGACCTGTGGCTCGTGGGTGAGCGTTCCTTGGTCCCACGAGACTCGTTCCAGGATCTGCGTGCCCACCGCTTCGATCCGGACCGCACGGTGGGGGAGGTCGTCAGCCACGCTCGCCTCGGAGACGATCACCGCGATGGACCCGTCGCAGGGCACGTCGCAGTCGTAGAGCCCGAAGGGGGAAGTGATGGGACGCGCCGAGAGGTAGTCGTCCATCGTCATTGGCTCGCGATAGATGGCCGCTGGGTTCCGCGCTGCGTTGGCACGCGCGTTGAGCGCGATCAACCCGAGCATCTCGCGTGGCGCTCCGTAGCGGTGCAGGTATTGGTTGGCGTTCATGGCGATCCAGTTCGCCGCGGACGCCGCGCCGAAGGGCGCGCGCCACTCCCGCATCGGCCCCGAGACCCGTTGGCCGGCTCCAGCACCGGCGGCACCGGCCCCGCCGGTGCTGGCCAGCGTGGCGTAGGTCGACTCCCAGACCGTGCGGAAGCACAAGACGTGGCGGCAGAGCCCGGACGCGACGGCCATCGCTGCGACGATGAGGGCCCCGCCGGGCCCATGGAGGTCGCCGCCACCGTTGATGAAGGTGGGGTGGATCCGCAAAGCCTCTTCGACCGCGGTAACGCCGCCTTCGCTCATCCCCATACCCCCGGCGCCCGGATAGGTCGAGAGACCGTCGATGTCCTCAATCGTCAGGCCGGCGTCCGCGATGGCCTCGACGCAGGCGTCGATCGTCAACGACAGGGGGTCGACCATGAGACGGCGGCCGATCTTCGACCGCCCAATGCCGCTGAGGACGGCCCGGTGCTCGAACCGCTCGCCGCCGAGCGGAGCCCGCGGGGCCGGCCGCTTCGGCGGCGCGACCCGATCGACGGGATCGAGCGCTCCCGTCGGCTCGAACAGAGGGAGCCAGACGTCCTCCTGCTGTTCGAACCGCACCGCCACCTCCTGTCCGATCCGGACCTCGGACGAATCACACCCGACGATGTTGGTCGTGAGGTGGACGGTGGGATCCTCGGCCAGCGCGACGTTGGCGATGACGTAGGGCGGATCGGGGTCGGGCAGCCAGCGATGGGAGTTGACCGTGAAGCCGACGACCGTGCCTCGGCCCGATACCTCGGCCGGCTTGGCCGAACGGCTCCGGCAGTAGGGGCAGATCGGGACGGGCGGATGCACGAGCCGGCCGCAGTCCTGGCAGCACTGAATTCGCAGCACGCCTTCCGCTCCGGACGTCCAGAACCATTCGTTGGCGGGTGTCAGCTCAGGCAGCGGTCGCATCGCGCTCCTCCGACGCCCGACGTCGAGGGCCCGGTCGGTCCTGGGGCCGAATTTCCCGGCCGGGACTGGTATTGACATCGACGTCGTAATCGAACACCGTCCGCCATGGTACTCATCGCCGGGGTACCGGGCATGGCCGGGGGCGGTCGAAGGGCAGCTGATGTGGGTTTTCGTCGGCCTCCCGGCGAGCCGTTCGGTGCCAGCGGCGTCATCGGCCAGGGCCTCGGCAGGATCCCTAAGATCCTCCGCGAGAATGCCCGCACGCCCTACCGCTTCTGAGACCGGCACGCCGGGGATGGTGCAGATCGGGCATTGGGTCGCGGGAAGACAGGTCCCCGGGGCATCGGGCCGGACCGCGCCGGTCTACGACCCGGCCCTCGGTCGGCGCAGGGCCGACGTCGCCCTGGCGTCGGCGTCGGAGGTCGACGCGGCCGTGGGGGTGGCGGTCGACGCGTCCGAAGAGTGGGCCTCGTCGTCCTTGACCAAGCGCGCCAATCTGATGTTCCGGTTGCGGGAGCTTCTCGACGCCGGCCGGGACGAGCTCGCCACCGTCCTCTCGCGAGAGCACGGCAAGGTGCTTGACGATGCACGGGGTGAAGTCGCACGTGGCCTCGAGAACGTCGAGTTCGCCTGCGGGATTCCGAACCTGCTCAAGGGCTGGTCGAACTCGGAGGTCGCCACGGGCGTCGACATCCGCACTGTGCTCGAGCCATTGGGGGTCGTGGCCGGCATCACGCCGTTCAACTTCCCCGTCATGGTGCCCCTGTGGATGATGGCGAACGCCATCGCCTGCGGGAACTGCTTCGTCCTGAAGCCGTCCGAGAAGGACCCGTCCGCGTCACTGCTCCTGGCCGAGATGGTGCAACGTGCCGGCTTCCCCGACGGTGTCCTCAATGTGGTGCAGGGCGACGCGGAAGCGGTCGACTCCCTTCTCGCTCATCCCGACGTGTCTGCGGTGTCGTTCGTCGGAAGCACCCCGGTGGCGCGGCACATCTACGAGACCGGGACGCGGCACGGCAAGCGGGTGCAGGCGCTCGGTGGAGCGAAGAACCACATGGTGGTCCTTCCGGACGCCGATCTCGAGGCCGCGGCCGACGCCGCCGTGTCCGCCGCCTACGGATCGGCCGGTGAACGGTGCATGGCCGTCTCGGTGGTGGTCGCGGTCGGCTCCGTGGCCGATGAGCTGGTCGACGCCATCGCGTCCCGCATACCCGGTGTCGTGATCGGGGCAGGTGACGATCCCGCCTCCATGATGGGACCGCTGATCACCCCCGAGCACCGCCAACGGGTGCGCTCTTATGTCGAGCGAGCGGCCGGCGAGGGAGCCAAGGTCGTCGTGGACGGTTCGGATGGGCTGCGAGAAGTCCGAGGAGCGGACGCGGACGCGGGCTTCTTCGTCGGATGCTCGCTGCTCGACGACGTGAAGCCCGGCATGCGGGTCTACGAGGACGAGATCTTCGGGCCGGTCCTGAGCGTCGTCCGGGTCCCGACGTTCGACGATGCCCTGGCCCTGGTGAACGGCAACCCCTACGGCAACGGGACCGCACTCTTCACGCGCGACGGCGGCGCAGCGAGGCGATTCGAGCGGGCCGTCCAAGTGGGGATGGTCGGGATCAACGTGCCGATCCCGGTGCCCGTCGCGTCGCATTCGTTCGGCGGCTGGAAGGACTCCATCTTCGGCGGCTCCTCAATCTACGGGCCCGACGGAGTCCGCTTCTACACGCGGCCGAAGGTCGTGACGTCACGCTGGCCCGACCCGGGGCCGGGCATGGTGGAGCTGCAATTCCCGACCAATCGCTGAGCGGGCTTCGGTACCCAGTCGGACTGACTCATTCTCGGCCGGGACCGACTTGATCGGAGTTGCGCGCGTCGTAACGTCGACGACATGGATGCGGAGGAGACGCATGCGCTCGGCTACGAGGGGGTCGACGAGGACCCGAATGTCTCGGTCCTCCTCGAAACGACGGAGGCCACCGGACGCTGGGAAGCCACCCTTCGTCTTCGCGCCTGGGAACGCGAGCGGCTGAACCTCACGCCTGGTCAGCGGCTCCTCGATGTCGGCTGCGGCCTGGGCGATGCCGCCCTCGCCCTGGCTGACGATCTCGGAAGCGATGGAGAGATGGTCGGCATCGACGTCTCGGCGGCGATGATCGCAGCTGCCCGAGCGCGGGCGCGCACAGCGAGGGGCCGGGTCCGGTTCACGGTCGGCGACGCCCTTGAGCTTGCCGAGGCGAATTGCACCTTCGACGCCGTTCGATCCGAACGGACTCTGCAGTGGCTGATCGATCCCAAAGCAGCCCTCGCCGAGATGGCCCGCGTGCTACGACCAGGGGGCCTCCTTTCAGTCATCGACACCGACTGGTCGACGTTCGAGATCGACGTCGGCAACGGCGAACTCGCCAAGCGAGTGCACGACGCCATGCAGATCGAGCGACGCCGACCGTCCAACATCGGGCGCCGGCTCGCCGAGCTCGTGCACGACGTCGGATTCGAACTGGTGGATCAGACGACGGCCACACAGCACTGGACTGACTGGAATCCCGACGAGTCACCTGCTCCCGACGGGTGCTTTTCGATGTCCAGCCTCGCGGAGGACGTTGTTGAGGCCGGGCAACTCGGCGCCGACGACCGGGATCCGTTCGTGGCGACCATTCAGGCGGCTGCACGCGAGGGCCGCTTCTCGATGGCGCTCACGATGTTCGGCGTTGTTGCGGTTGCAAGCCGGAGCGTGCCATAGCAAGTCGGAGCTCGCCTAGAGCTCTTCGATCGTTGGAGCTGCGTGTCCCGGTCGCGGGTCAGAGAATCCGTTTCCGCCGCACCCTTCCCCTTGTGACCGGAGAGTAACCGAACGCCTCACCCCACGATGGGGGGCAGCTCACGCGGTTGTTGCAGCGTCAAAATAATATGATATTGACGTCGCAGTCAAAAAAGCGTACGTTGGCAGACGTGCCCAGACCCAGATCGTGGGACTTCCCCGTCTTCGATGCCGACAACCACCTCTACGAGACGCGGGACTCGTTCACTCGGCACCTGCCCGACCGATACCAGGGCGCCATCGACTACGTCGATCTGCACGGCCGCACCAAGATCATGATCCGCGGCCTCGTCAGCGAGTACATCCCCAACCCGACGTTCGAGGTGGTGGCCCGTCCCGGCGCCCAGGAGGAGTACTTCCGTGACGGCAATCCCGAGGGCAAAAGCTACCGCGACCTCGTGGGCGATCCGATGCGCGCTCTCCCGGCCTTCCGCGCGCCCGCTCCCCGGGTTGAGCTCATGAACGAGCTCGGCGTCGACCGGGCCCTGATGTTCCCGACGTTGGCCAGCCTCCTCGAGGAGCGCATGCGGGACGATCCCGAGCTGACGCACGCCGCCATTCACGCGCTCAACGAGTGGCTCTTCGAGGAGTGGAGCTTCGCCTACGAGGACCGCATCTTCACGGTCCCCATCGTCACCCTGCCCATCGTGGAGAAGGCGGTCGAGGAGCTGGAGTGGCTGTTGGAGCGGGGTGCCAAGACGATCCTGGTCCGGCCGGCCCCGGTGCCCGGGTTCCGCGGTTCGCGGTCCTTCGGTTTCCCCGAGTTCGACCCGTTCTGGCGGG
Organism: Acidimicrobiales bacterium; assembly: GCA_051985685.1. Lineage (GTDB taxonomy): Bacteria > Actinomycetota > Acidimicrobiia > Acidimicrobiales > RAAP-2 > Bog-473. The sequence continues at coordinate 31,639 of JBPYFR010000207.1, read as the reverse complement.
CCGTGCAGGAGGCCGACATCCCGGTCATGATGCATTCGTCCGACAGCGGCTACTCGCGCTACCAGAGCGACTGGACCGGACCCTCCGAGCTGTTGCCCTTCCGCCTCGACTCGTTCCGCTACATGAGCATGGGGAACCGGGCGACCGAGGACACCATGGCCGCGTTGGTCTGCCACGGCGTGCTCTCGCGGTTCCCCGATCTGCGGATCGCCTCCATCGAAGCCGGTGGCAGCTGGCTGCCCGGCTTCCTCGAGCACCTGGGCGACGTCCGCAAGAAGATGCCGAACGCGTTCGAGGGCGATCCGGTGGAGCAGTTCCTGCGCCAGGTTTATGTGAGCCCCTTCCATGAGGACGACCTCGCCGAGGTCATCGGAACCATCGGCGCCGACCACGTGCTGTTCGGCTCGGACTATCCGCATCCCGAAGGCTTGGCCCAGCCGACGAGCTACGTCGACCACCTGCCGCCCGGGTTGCCCCAAGAGGACGTGCAGAAGATCATGGGCGGGAACCTGGCCCGGATCATGAAGGTCGACGCGACGGTGGGTGTGGCCTCCTAGGAGGGGTCGGCACGCGACGACGGAGTGGTGCCCTGACATGCGAGAGAATGCAAGGTGGACGCACGGCGCGGTTGGACCGGCCTGTCACGTAGAGTCGCCGCGCCGATGAGTTGGCCGACGAGTTGTACGAGTCCATTGGGAGCAAGAGATGCCTGACTACAAGTTCGTTCTGTACGAGACGCTCGACTCGGGGAAGGTCGCGCGCATCATGCTCAACCGGCCCGAGGCCCGGAACGCGCAGAATCGGGGATTGCTCGTCGAGCTGAACGACGCGTTCTTGCGGGCCGAAGCGGACGACGACGTGCGGGTCGTCATCCTGGGCGGGACCGGACCGATGTTCTCGTCGGGGCACGACCTCGGTTCAAAGGTGTCCCGGGAAGAGGCGATGCCGGGACCGGGCCAGCACCCGACGCGCCAGATCAACGGCGCCACCCGCAAAGGTGCCGAGGCCCTGATGCTGCAAGAGTGGCACTACTTCTACGACAACACGCGCCGGTGGCGGAACCTGCGCAAGATCACGATCGGCCAGGCCCACGGGGACGTCTATGCCGCCGGCCTCATGCTCTTGTGGGCGTGCGACCTGATCGTGTGCGCCGAGGGCACGCGGTTCGCGGACGTCGTCGGCACGCGCCTCGGCATGTGCGGTGTCGAGTACTTCGCCCATCCTTGGGAGTTCGGGCCGCGCAAAGCGAAGGAGCTGCTCCTCACGGGTGATTCCGTCGACGCCGACGAGGCCCACCGCCTGGGCATGGTGAGCAAGGTGTTCCCGGGCGAGGAGCTGGGCGAGCGCACCGTCGAGCTCGCACAGCGCATCGCGCAGCTGCCCACCATGACGTCACTGCTCATCAAGGAGGCGGTCAACCAGAGCGTCGACAACATGGGGTTCTACAACGCCCTCAATGCCTGCTTCACCCTGCACGAGCTCAACCACTCGCACTGGGCGTGGGTCAACGAGGACCGCTTCCCCGTCGCGAAGGAGGACGCGGGCATTCCCAACTGGAAGGACGCGCCTCCGATCGTTCCCGCCCTCAAGGACAAGGTGCGAGCGGAGTCGGCCGAGCACTAAGGGAAGCAGCGACGGGTCGATCGGCGCTCCGAACATGCAGTTCAGGGGCCCAATGGGCCGTTGTGCACCGGGGCACCGGCCTCACTAGTATCAGAATCGACGTCGATGTCAGAAATGCCGGCGGCGGGAACCGTCCGGCGTGAAGGGGTGGGTACCGCTCGATGCTCCAATTCGTGATCGCGGGACTGGTGTTGGGAGGGATCTACGCGATCGCCTCCGCCGGCCTCGTCATCACCTACACATCGTCGGGGATCTTGAACTTCGCCTTTGGCGCCATCGCGTTCTTCATCGCCCGCTTCTACTACTACCTGCACACACAGGAGAGCTGGGGCATCGCGCCGGCGGCCATCGTCGCCATCGTGCTCGCCGCCCCCGCCCTCGGCATCGTTCTCTACCTCGCGCTCTTCCGCTACCTCAGGCTGTCCTCACCCTTGATCAAGGTGGTGGCCACCATCGGGCTGCTCGTCGCCTTCCCGTCGCTCGCGGTGATCATCTTCGGCAACCAGGCGATCCAGCAGGCTCCCGGACTCGCACCCGAGCCGGTCGCCGTCTACCAGTTCCTGGGCGTCCCCGTCACCCTGGACCAGATCATCGTGTACGCCTGCGTGGTGGTGACCGTGGTGGTCGGCGCGGTCGTGCTCCGTTACACCGAGATCGGTCTCAAGGTGCGGGCCATGGTCGACTCGCCGGCGATGACCGATCTGTCCGGCACGAACCCCGGTGCAATCTCGATCGGGGTCTGGGCGGTGAGCACCTTCTTCGCCGGGCTCGTGGGGGTGCTCGCGGCGCCAATCATCGGACTCGACCCGAACAACTTCACCGTGCTGATCGCGGCCTCGTTCGCCGCCGTGATCGCGGCCAAGATGCGAAACCTGCCCGTCGCCGTGCTGGTCGGGCTCCTGATGGGGGTGGCCACGTCTCTCATCCAGCGCTACCTGCCGCCCGCCAGCCAGTGGACGACCGAGGTCATTGACGCCGTCCCGTTCATCGTCATCGCGCTCTTCCTCATTTACAGCTTGGTGCGGCGCGGCCGCGTCGGCGAGACCGGCGGCTGGGGCGGCGCGCTCGACCGCGCCATCACGCCGCAGGGGGAGAGCCGGCTTGCGGGTTCGACGAGCAGCGTGGTCGAGACGGCAACGCTGAACTTCTTCGGGAAGTACGCCGGCCCGCTGTTGCTCATCGTCGTCGCGGGATCGCTCCCGCTCATCGTGTCCGGGTACTGGGTCGGCCTGTGCGCCCAGGCCTTCGCGTACGCCGTGATCTTCCTGTCGTGGACGATCGTCACCGGCGAAGGCGGGATGTTGTGGTTGTGCCAGATCACTTTCGCCGGGGTCGGTGCGCTCACCACGGCCCAGCTCGCGAACAACCACGGCTGGCCCGTCCTCGCCGCCGCCGTGGTCGGGGGGCTCATCGCGATGGCCATGGGCGCCATCGTCGGCTTCCTCAGCATCCGCCTGGGCGACCTCTACGTCGCCCTGGTCACCCTGACCTTCGGCCTGTTGATGGAGAACCTCGTCTTCACTCTGCCGAGCTTCGTGAACCAGGGCCTCGGGCTCACCCTGAACCGGCCGGGCTTCGTCACGTCCGATCTCTCGTTCACCTACCTGTGCCTGGCGGTGTTCATCGTCGTCTCGCTCTTCATCGTGAATTTCCGGCGCTCGACGACCGGTCTCGCGCTCAACGCCGCCCGTTGGAGCGAGGCCGGGGCCAGGACCTCGGGCATCAGCGTGGTGCAGATGAAGGTGATCGCCGGCTCGCTGGCCGCGCTCATCGCGGGGATCGGCGGAGCCCTCCTCGCGCTGGCGCAGACGACGTTTCAGCCGAACGAGTTCGCCACGTTCGCCGGGCTCGTCTGGCTCGCCATCTTCGTCACCATCGGCGTGCGCTCGACCGCGGCCGCATTGATCGCGGGCCTGAGCTTCGTCATGCTGCCCGCGCTCGTGCAGGCCTACGTCCCCTGGTCCTGGGTGGCCAACGCCCTGCCCGTGCTCTTCGGCCTCGGCGCCATCTCTGCCGCGAAGTACCCAGACGGCGTGCTCGCCGAGAACAGCCGGCGGTTGCGACGACTGATGCTCCGCCTGAAGTCGACCACGGCCGGCCAACCGCAACTCGAGGGCGCGGGCGCGCTCGCCACCGACGCCGGCCCGGTCGACGCCGCACCCGTCGTGGCGGAGCACGTCTCATGACGACGACGGTGACGGACGCCGTCCCGGGAGCGACCCCGGCGCGCACGCCGACGGCGCTGGAGGCCAGCGGCGTGACGGTGCGCTTCGGCGGGCTCATGGCGCTCGCGGACGTCTCGTTGGAGGTTGCGCCGGGGCACATCGCCGGCCTGGTGGGCCCGAACGGCGCCGGCAAGTCCACGCTGCTGGGCGTCGTATCCGGGCTCCAGCGCTGCAACACAGGTCGGGTGTCGCTGGGCGGCGAGGACGTGACGGACCTGTCGCCTCGGGCGCGCGCGCAGCGAGGGTTGGCCCGCACCTTCCAACAGCCGGAGCTCTTCTACGGGTTGACTGTGCGCGAGCACCTGATCCTGGCCTACCGCGCCCGCGTGGCCCGCCGCCGGCTGTGGCGCGACATGCTCGACCCCCGCGCGCTCCTCCCGCCGTCACCGGCGGAGAGCGAGCGGGTGGATGGGTTGCTGGAGCTCCTTCGCCTCACCCGGGTGGCCAAGGCACCCGTCGCCGCGCTCCCGCTCGGTGTGCTCCGCCTCGTCGAGGTGGGCCGCGCCCTGGCGAGCGATCCCCACGTGCTCCTGCTCGACGAGCCGCTCTCCGGGCTCGACATGAAGGCATCGGAGAACCTGCTCGACGTGTTCCGGCAGATGGTCCACCGGAACGACCATCCCCTGTCGCTCGTCGTCGTCGAGCACGACGTGGCGGCGGTGCTCTCGTTGTCCGACGTCGTCTTCGTGCTCGACTTCGGGGAGCGCATTGCGGCCGGCACGCCGGAGCAGATCCGCCAGGACCCCGCGGTGCAGGCCGCGTACCTGGGCGACAGCGCCGCGTCCGAGGGCAGCCCGCCGCCCGGTGCGCCAGGAAGGCCGCCATCGTGACCGAGCCCATTTTGGAGGTCCAAAACCTCGACGTGCATTACGAGGCGTCGCAGGCACTCTTCGGCGTTTCCGTCTCCATGGCACCCGGATCAGTGCTCGCCGTGCTGGGCGCCAACGGCGCCGGCAAGAGCACCCTGGCCCGGGCGGTCTGCGGTCTGGTCCGCCCGACGGCCGGACGAGTGTTCTTCGCCGGCAGGGACGTCACCGGGCTTCCCGCCCACCGCATCCGAAAGCTCGGTCTCACCTACATCCCCGAGGGACGCGGCATTTTCCCGGGGCTCTCGGTCATCGACAACCTGCGCATGGCCGTCGCGCAGGAACGGCGCCAGGATCGCGCCAGCGCGATCGAGCGTGCCATCGAACGGTTCCCGGTTCTCGGCCAGCGCACCACCCAGCGTGCGGGCAGCCTGTCCGGCGGCGAGCAGCAGATGTTGGCGCTGGCGCGGGCGCTCGCCGTGTCGCCCAAGCTCGTCATCGCAGACGAGATGTCTCTCGGCCTCGCCCCGCTCGTCGCCGAATCGGTCTTCGCGGGGCTGGAGGAGGCGCGTCGTTCGGGGATCAGCATCGTGCTCACAGAGCAGTTCGTCCATCGGGCGCTGTCCATGGCCGACGGCTGCGTGATCCTGACCAGGGGGCATGTGGGCTGGTCGGGGCGGGCTTCCGAAGCCGGCCAAGAGGTGCTCGAGCGCTACCTCGGCGAGGCCGAGACCCCGACCCCCATTGCGGTTGCGAACGGGTTACAATAACCCGGCTCACCTGGGGCGAAATCAGCATTCTCAATTTTCATCTATCTGATTCTGCAACGATCAAAAGCGGGGTCCGGTCCTCGGACCCGGGGAGGGAGGTTGTCGAGGTGCAACCGCGCATGACCACGATCGGCCGTGCTCTCGGTCGTCTTGCCCACGACCCGGCGCGTGTCGTCCGCCGGGCGCGGACGGACGGGAAGGCGAACGAGACGGCGCGCCGGCCGTTGCGGCTCGGCGTGGCCGCACTGGCCGCGACGGCCGGGTTGCCGCTCGCCTTCGTCGCGACGACGACCACACCCGCGGGCGCGTCCCCGGCACCGATCACCATTGCATACGTCACCGATGTGACCGGAGCCGGCTCGTCGCAGAACGCATCGTCGCCGGCGGGGTTCAACGCGCGCATCGCGCTGCAGAACGCCCAGGGCGGGGTGCACGGGCACAAGCTGGTGCCCCTCGTGATCGACGACCAGACGAGCCCGTCGCAGATCAACACCGCGGTGCAGGAAGCCGACTCCAAGGCGTTCGGGATCGTCTCGCAGAGCCCGCTGTTCTTCCTGGCGGCTAAGTACCCGCACCAGGCGGGCGTCCCGGTGACCGGCACGTACGACGACGGAGGGGAGTGGGGCACGCAGCCGTACACCAACATGTTCGCCTCGGACGAGGGCAGCGTGAACCCGAAGTACCCGGTCAACACGCAGATCGGTGACTTCCTCAAGGCGCGCGGAGGCACGGTGTTGGGTTCGTACGGCTACAGCGTGTCCCCCTCGTCCAGCCGCGCCGCCATCGCGACCGCGGACTCGTTCAAGCATGCCGGAGGGAAGGTCGGTGTGCTCGACACCACGGTCCCGTTCGGGGGCGTGGACTTCACCAGCGCCGCCCTGACCGCCAAGCAGAACCATATCGACGCCATGGTGCCCGCCATGGACGCCAACTCGAACTACGCGCTGGCCACAGCGCTCCAGCAGGCCGGGGTCAAGCTCAAGGCGACGCTCTACGCGACGGGCTACCAGCCTGACGTGATCAACTCCCCGGCCTGGTCCACCCTGCAGGGCTCGTACTTCTTCTCCCCGTTCCGTCCGTGGCCCCTCCCCAACACCGGGACCCAGCAGATGCAGAACGCCATGGAGAAGTACGCCCACTTCACGAAGAGCCAGTTCCCGACGTTCGGCCAGTACGAGTCCTGGGCGGGGGCCGACCTCATGATCAAGGGCCTGCAGATGGCCGGCGCGAACCCGACGCATGAGGCGGTGATCCACAGCCTCCGGGGCCTGAAGTCCTACAACGCCAACGGCCTGCTGCCCCAGAACATCAACTACTCCACGATCTTCGGGCACGACCTGCCCAAGACCTGCGCCTGGGTGATGCAGGCCCAGAAGAACGGGTTCACGCCCTACTCGTCGGCACCGGTCTGCGGGACGGACCTCCCCGGGACGAGCACGGCGAGCGCGTCCTCCTAGCCTTCTTGGCGGCCTAGCCGGTCGGCCCAGGACCCCTATCGAGAGACGATCCGTCGGCGCCCCACGGTGCCGGCGGATCGTCGCGTGGACCCGGCGCTTCGACGCCGGGCGTTCATCGGAGGCGCCACTCGATCCGTTCCCCTTGGAACGTCGCCTGGCCCTCGGCGATGTTCTCGTACTGCGTCCCGAGCGAGACGAAGGACGACACCTGCGCCAGCGCCTCCCGCCGGGCCAGCTCGTGGGCCATCCAGGCCGCTCGGACGGTGCCCTGAATGGCGGAGGCGGGGGCCGAGGCGATGGCCCGGGCCACCCACATAGCCCGCTCCATCAGCTCCGCCGCCGGCGCGACCTCCGAGACCAGTCCGAGCTGGTAGGCGCGGGCGGCCGACATGCGCTCATGTGCCCCGAGCAAGCAGACGCGGAGGGTCTCGCCCAACGGCAGCTTCTGCAGCAGGTGCGTCGACTCGAACCCGGCCACCATCCCGTAGGTCACGTGCGGCTCGAAGAAGGTCGCATGCTCGGCCGCGATGATGATGTCGGACTCGCCAAGCATGTGGAGGGCGCCCCCGCAGGCCATGCCGTTCACCGCGGCCACGACAGGCTTCCACATGTCGTTCGCCTTGGGGTTGATGTTCTCGCCCGGGTCGTTGTACTGGAAGGGGGTCGTCACCGGCCCCGACCGCATCGGATCCACATTCTTGCGGTCGCCGAGGTAGCCCTCCTCAATCGACTCCTGCCGGTCGATGCCCGTGCAGAAGGCCTTGTCACCAGCGCCGGTCCAGATCACGACGCGGACGTCCTCGTTCCAGCGCAACGAGGTCCAGAGTTGCTTCAGCTCCCGCTGCATTCGCAGGTCGAACGAGTTGTGGACCTCAGGGCGGTTCATAGTGACCGTGGCCACGCCCTCGTCCTCCTCGTAAAGAAGGGTCTCGAACGATGTATCCACGTGACTGCCCCCTTTTGGCGCTGCCGAAGCCATCCGCTACGGCGGCTCACCTTAGCGGGGGCCGAATTTGTGGTCCGCAGTGTCAGGCTGGGGCGGGCAGGTCGGTGCACACCGTGACCCGTGCGTCGTAGAAGCTCAGGAGCCGCGCCAGCGGGGCGGACTCTGGCAGCGGATCCTCGTAGCTCCACGCGACGTCCTCGAGCAATTCGCTTCCGATGCGAGCCGACCAGTGACTCGCGGTCCCCTTGTAGGGGCAGTACGTCCGCGTGGCGCTCGGTTCCAGCAGGCCCGCGCGCACGAGCCGGGGTTCGACGTACAAGCGGGGCTCCAGCGCGGTCTCGTAGACCGCCAGGGTCTCCGTGGTGTCGACGAGAGTCACGCCGGCGGCTTCGACCCGAAGCCGCCGGCGGGAGCGGAGGCAGTCGACGCGGTGGTACGGGTTCCGCGGGTGTCCGAACACCTCCTCGTCCTCCTCGAACCAGGCGTCCGCGGCATCCCAGGGCACGGTGACGTAGCCGGGCGTGTCGGCCTCCGGTTCGGTGGCCACCCCGTCGACGTCGCCGGCGGGGAAGGCGTAGCCCGGTGGACGGCCGGGTCGGTGCACCAGCAGCACTCGTTCGCTGTCGATCACCGTGCGGCCGTCCTTGGTGGCGCGGACCCGACGGCGCAACGGCTCGATGTACGCGACGTGATCGGGCATGGAGGCGGTGAACCGGCCGGCGGGCCGGGCGCTCAACGGGCCGCGACCGGTGCTGAGGCTCACAACGCGGTGCGCTCGTCCCGCGCCGCCGCAGGGCGCTCGGGGCCGTCGGGGAAGGGCCGGACCATGGCGTCCACCGTGAAGGACGCCAGAAGCGCGCCGTCCTCGGCGTGGACCCGGCACTCCGAGTGTGTCATCCCGTCCCCGGCGAACGTCGACAGATGGTGATAGAGCATCCAGTCGTCGGCTCGCACGTCGCGATGCAGCGACAGCGAGATCGCATTGACCCCCATGGAGAGCGTCCGGTGCGCCGCGGCTTGGCCGACACCTTCGTGGGGACGTAGGGCGGTGGCGACCGACATGTGGCCGGTGAACTGTGCCAGCAGCCCCGCGTGGAGCACCGGGTCGTCGGGGACGTCGCGGAACCTGACCCAGCAGTCCAGAACGGGCGGCCCGGCGGGTGCGGCGGGATCGTTGGTGTAGGCACCGTCGACGACTCTGATGTCGCGACCGGTCACACCCATATCGTACGGCGGGCTCTCGTAGGGCCCGGCCACAACCGGCGCCGCCGCGGCGTGGCCGATGACCTCGGGGGCGGTGGCGTCCAGGAGCACGGTGCCGGCCGCGCAGCACCGGTCATCTTGCCGGGCCCGCACCGCCAGGCCAACGAAGGTCCGTCCCGTGCTCAGCTCCTCGAGCTCGAACCGCACGGGCCGGCGTGCGTCCGCCGCTCGCAGGAAGGCCATGTGGACCGACGCGGCGCGGCGATCAGGGGCATGACGTCCGGCGGCGACGATCGCCTGCGCCAGCAGCTGGCTCCCTTCGACGACGGGCCGGCGCCCGTCGCTGCGGGCGCCGCTCACATAGGAGAGGACGCCGTCCGGTCGGACGTCCAGCAGGTCGATCAGCTGTGCCGCGTCGCCCCAGGTCGGGAACCGCTTGACCGTGACATCCCTCGCGTCGTCGCCCGGACGCCCGTCGAACACGTCGATCCGCACCCGCTCCGCGTCGAACGTTCCGTGTCCGCCCAAGGGTCCCGGCTCCTCGGACGTGCCCGCAAGGACCGTCAAGACACCCTGGCCGTCGATGCTCCGGAGCTCGCCCTTTGCGGATGACGAGGGCTCTCCCTCTTTCCGGAAGAGCGAGAGGTCGATGTCGGTTCTTGGGAACCACAGCGCCGGGGGCTCCCCGTCCCGCTCGACGCAGAGGCACGAGTCCGACTCGGCGATCGCGACCTCACCCCACCAGGCCTGCACCCGATACGGGTAGGGCACCACGTTCATGGCCGAGGCGGAGGTGTGTTCCGTCGGGCCTGTCGTACCCTCACGCCGGCGACGCGCTGTTGCGGGGCGCCACCGTCACCGACGGCAGGCTGAGGCTCCCACCGTGGCGGATCAGCGAGTCGACGACGGTCACCAGTTCGTCGACCTCAATGAGCGTGTCGCTCAGGTACTTGCGTGCCGCCCAGTGGGAATGGAATTCCATGAAGCGCTCCGGGTCCCAGTCGTTTGCGAACCCGGTCATGGAATCGCCTTCGCCGCCCGCACAGTCTCCGACGACGAGGCGCGTGAACCCAACGGTGGGGTGCTCGGCCCGCCACGCCTCCACCATCTTGTCGAGCGCCGCTTTGCTCACGGCGTAGGCGCCCAGCCCCGGCCACGGCGGGGTGAGCGACGCGCTCACCGAAGAGAGGTAGACGGCGATCCCGCTCGTGGCCGTCAGGTGGGGGATGGCGGCGGAGGTGACCAGTGCGGCGCCGATGACGTTCGTGTCGAAGACCCGCCGCCACGTCTCGGCGTCGGTGTCGACGAGGCTGGCCAGCGGCCCGATGGCGGGCGTGTAGATCAGCGCGTCGATGCCTCCCAGCTGGGCCGCCGCCTCGTCGAGGGCCGACTGGCACGACTCGGTGCTCGTGACATCGCACGCCAGCGCCAGGGTTCCGGGGCCGGCTTCCTTTGCGGCCGCCTCCAGGCGCTCGAGCCGCCGCGCCAGCAGCGCCGTCCGAGCTCCTCGCTGCGTCAGCCCCACGCCGATGCAGCGTCCCAGCCCACTCGACGCGCCAACGACCACCGTGCGCAAAGTCCGAATCCTTTCCCTTATGTGCCGGCGCCCAGTCTTTGCCGGGCGCCCCAAACCCGGAGTCCCGGAGCCCGAGCCGGACGGACCAAGTCTCCGGAAACTATAAGCACATACGTTTATAGTTTTGAAAACCTTGCCCGTTGGCTCCACGCAGCCGGGGCCAATGATGTTAGGCGCATTCTGGCGATGCGCTTCTCGGGTCGAGGAGGCTTTCAGCGCCCACCCGAACCCGTCATCAGCCATGCCGCGATCCGCTCGATGCTCCGCTCCGCCGCCGGGTCCTCCGGGTTGTTCAGGTGCCCGTGGGCCGATCCGGGCTCGAAGTCGCAACACACCGTCACTCCTGCCGCGGCAAGCAGCGCGGCGTAGGCCTCGCCCGACGCGCGCAGGGAGTCCGCCTCGGAATTGAGGATGGAGACCGGCGGCAGTCCCGACGCGTCCCCGTTGGCTGGGAACGCGTAGATGTCCCCGAATGCCTCCTCGCCCCCGGCAAAGTTCAGATTCAGTTCGCGCACGACATCGGGTGACAACTGGTCTGGTCCTCGCCCGGCCAGCGCCCGCCGCAGCTCCTCGCCGAAGGGAGGGAGCTCGGCGTGGAGCAAAGGGTAGGCGAGCACCAGGGACGCGGGCAGCGGGCACGAGTCGTCGCGCAGTCGCTTCGTCACGCCGGCCACGAGGTTGGCGCCCGCGCTGGCACCGCCCAGGTGCAGGTGACCGGAAGCCACGCCGAACTCGTCCCCATGGCCGACGACGAAGAGCCAGGCGTCCAAGATGTCGTCGGACGGGATCGGGTAGTGCACGCCCCCGAGGCACTTGCGGTACTCGACCGACAACACCGGGATCCCGCGCCCGGCCAGCTCGACGCCGACCCAATGCGCCTCGGGCATGTCGAGGTCTCCGGCGATGAACCCGCCGCCGTGCACCCACACCAGCGCCTCGCCCGTCTCCCGGGTTCTGCTCCGGTAGGCGCGAGCGGGGACGTCGCCGTGGCGCCCGGCGATGGTCACCTCCCACGTCTCGACGTCCGCCGTCACGATCGACGACATGTGCTCGTAGTTGTACCGTGGCACAGGAGTGAGCATGACCGTCCTCTCGTGAACGCGCCAGCGCGCCTGCGGGCCGAGCACATGGGCGACGCCGTTCTCGGCCTGGGCGAGCGCCGGCCGCGCCTCTCGTGGCAGCTGCCCCCGAGGACGGTGCGCCAAGTCGGTTACGCGTTGGAAGTCGACGGGCGCGACTTGGGCCGTGTCGAGTCCGACGCTTGCATCCTCGTTCCCTGGCCAGGCGAACCCCTCGCGTCGTGCCAGCGGGTGAGCTGGCGAGTGAAAGTGTGGACCGACGCCGGCGAGAGCGGGTGGTCCGAGCCGGCGTGGTTCGAGACGGGGTTGCTGAGTCCCTCGGACTGGGTGGCGCAGTGGATCGAGCCGGTCGAGACCGCGCGCACCGCGCACCTGCTGCGGCACACGTTCGGGCTCGATGCGCCGGTGGCCGAAGCCCGCCTCTACGCCACGGCCCACGGGATCTACGAGGCCTTCCTCAACGGCCGGCGCGTGGGCGACGTCGAGCTGGCCCCGGGCTTCACCAGCTACCCGACCACGCTGCACGTCCAGGCCTACGACGTCTCCGACCTCTTGGTCGCCGGCGACAACAGGTGGGAGGTCGTGCTTTCCGACGGGTGGTGGCGCGGGCGCACCGGCTTCTTCCAGCACATGGACGCATACGGTTCGACCCTCGGCTTCTTGGGTCAGCTCCATGCGGGCGATCAGGTCGTCGCCACCGCCGGCGACTGGGAGTCGGCCACCGGGCCCCTCGTTTCGGCCGACCTCATGGCGGGTCAACGCGAGGACCACCGCAGAGAGGCCACCGGATGGAAGCGCGTCGCCGTTGCCGAGCACGATCTCGCCAACCTGGCGTGGTCGCCGGCGCCCCCGACGCGCCGGGTCGAAGAGCTGCGTCCCGTCTCAGTCACCCGCCCTAAGGCCGATCGCCAGGTGGTCGACCTCGGTCAGAACGTCAACGGTTGGCTGCGGTTGGGCGACCTTGGCCCAGAAGGCACGGAGCTGACCATCGTGCACGGCGAGATCCTCGATCTCTCTGGCGACGTCACCCAGGAGCATCTCACGCCAACGGTCGTCTTCCCCGGCGCGCCGACATCGGTCGGCATGACCGACAACGTCGTCGCGGCCGGCACACCAGGGGAGGTGTTCGAGCCACGCCACACGACGCATGGATTCCAGTACGCGCGCATCGAGGGACATCCCGGTCGCCTCACTCCCGACGATGTGACAGGGGTCGTCGTGCACGCCGACCTGCGGCGCACCGGATGGTTCCGCTGTAGCGACGCGCGGCTGAACGCGCTGCACGACATCACCGAGTGGTCGTTTCGTGACAACGCCTGCGAGATCCCGACTGACTGCCCTCAACGCGAGCGTTCCGGGTGGTCCGGTGACTGGCAGCTGTTCATCCCCACTGCGGCGTTTCTCTACGACGTCGCCGGGTTCTCGCTCAAGTGGCTACGCGACCTGGCAGCCGAGCAGCTCGAGGACGGGTGCATCACGAACTACGTGCCCGACGCGCTCCGGCGAGGGAGCGCCGCCGGGGGAATTTGGCGGGATCTACAGGGGTCCTCGGGGTGGGGCGACGCCGTCGTCATGGTCCCGTGGGAGATGTGGCGCGCCTACGGCGACAGCGGGGTCTTGGCCGAGCTGTGGCCGCACATGGTGGCATGGGTCGACTTCACCGCCACGACGGCCCGCACGCGGAGGCACCCGACGAGGGAGGCGGCTCGTCCGCAGCCCGCGCCCCATGAGGCTTTCCTCTGGGACGGCGGCTACCACTGGGGCGAGTGGCTCGAGCCGGGCGCCGTCGCGGGCGATCACAGGAAGCAGGACCACGGCTCGGTCGGCACGGCGTTCCTGCACCACTCGGCCGGCCTGGCGGCACGCATCGGCCGGTTGCTCGGGCACGAGGCGGAGGCGGACCGCTTCGAGGACCTGAGTGCCAAAGCGCTCGACGCGTGGCGGACCGAGTTCATCGGTCCGGACGGCTCGCTCCTCCCGGCCACCCAGGCCAACCATGTGCGCGCGCTCGCGTTCGGCTTGGTCCCCGACGAGCTGCGCCCGCAGACGGCGGACCGGCTCGTCGGGTTGGTCCGCGAAGCCGGAACCCACCTGGGCACCGGCTTCCTGGCCACGCCGTACCTGTTACCCGTCCTCGCCGACACGGGCTACCTCGACGTCGCGTACGAACTGCTTCACCAGGACACGCCGCCGTCGTGGTTGTTCATGGTCGAGCGCGGCGCGACGACGGTGTGGGAGCTCTGGGAGGGCGTCGACGCGGGCGGCGTCGCGCACGAGTCGCTCAACCACTACAGCAAGGGCGCGGTCATCTCCTTCCTCCACCGTTACGTGGCGGGCATCGAGCTCCTCGACGATCACCCCGCCTACCGGTGCTTTCGGGTCCGGCCCCGGCCGGGCGGCGGGCTCACCTGGGCCGAGGCGGTGCACGATTCGCCCTACGGGCTGATTGAGAGCTCCTGGCACGTCGTGGGGCCGCAGTTGGCGCTGACCGTCACCGTTCCGCCGGGGACCACGGCCGAGGTCGTGCTGCCCGACGGCTCACGGCGCGACCAGGCCCCGGGGACCCGGACTTACGAATGTGTTCTCGCGTGAACAGAGTCACACCGTTGCACGTCACATCGTCCGGATCCTTCGACTGAGCAACCCGATTGACGTCTCGCCGAATCGTCACCTTTGCGAACCACCTGGCCTCAGTGGGCGGAAGCGAGATCGCCCAACTCCAGATCCTTCGTGCACTCTCCGAACGAGGATGGGAAGTCCACCTGCTGTATGTCAGTCCGGGTGATCACTGGCCTGCCTGGCAAGAATTTGTAGCGAGCGCGACGCGCATCCGGGCCTCATTTCCCGACCCCTCTGAACCGTTCCGTACAACGACAGGGGCGATGGAGGCGGTGATTCGCGCCGCCAGGAGGCGTCCGTCCCTGACCTACATCCACAACGCCGGGGACGTCGTAGTCGCACTCGCGACACGCACCTTTACGAGAGCGCCCGTCGTGGCTCATCTCCACCTTCCTCCGCCGGTTCGCCAACCCGAGTGGCTCAACAGCCTCCTCCGACGGGCGGCGGCGCTGCTCGCGCCGTCCCGGGATACGGCGGACCGGTGGGTGAGGCGGGCGAGTCTCGTGCCCAGCCGCATGCATGTCTCGCCGACGGGCGTGGATGTGGAGAGGTTCCGACCCCTCGATGCGTCGGGACGCGCCGCCGTGCGGGCGGGGATCGGCGTTGCACCCGACCAGCGGATGATCCTGTATGCAGGCCGGATCGACCCCAACAAGGGGGCCCATCTCTTGATCGAAGCTGCCTGGCGACTCGACAGCCCGGCCGCGATCGTGTTGTGCGGCGGCTCGAGTGACGACCTCTACCTGGACCAGCTCAAACGGGACATGGATACGCTCAACGCCAACACCCCGGGGAGCTCTGCCGAGTACCTCGGCCACCGGTTCGATGTGCCGGCCCTCATGGCGGCGGCCGATCTCGTAGTCGTTCCGAGCGACTGGCCCGAGACTCAGGGTCTTGTCATTAGCGAAGCGATGTCCTCGGGGACGCCTGTCGTCGCGTTCAACTCGGGCGGAATTGCCGATTCGATGGCCGGGTTCACCGACCAGTTGGTCTCGCCAATTGATGCGGGCGCCCTGGCTCAGGCCATCGATCGGTGGGTGACCTGGCGCCACGCGGACCCTGACTTAGGCGACCGGTCTCGTGAGTGGGCGGTGGCTCACATGTCCAGCGCGAGTTCTGCCGATGCCATCGACGAACTCCTCTCCGCCGTTCTCGCTCGCCGCGAACCTCCGACTGGTTGAGGCGCGCCTGGCGGTGCTGCACCGCGGCAGGGACCGACACCGCGATCGACTCTGAGCGGCAGTCTTGGAGCCGAGGCTGCGGGTACGCCTCCTCGTCCGACGTTGCGGAGAGCCGACGAGGCGGCCTCACAGGGCGACGCCGTCACCAGAGCCGCGGCCCTCCGAAGTGCTACTCTCCCCAGAGAAGAACGTGGTTCTCAGCTGCGTGGGTTGGGTATCGAGCGACGGGATGGGTGAAGGAGGGCAGATGGGGGAGTTCGAGGACGTCGATTTCTTTCGGGGCAACGAACTGGTCCCCGACCCGTATCCCTACTTCGACCACCTGCGCGAGAAGTGCCCGGTCCAGCAGGAGCCGCACCACGATGTCGTGATGGTCACGGGCTACGACGAGGCGGTCTCGGTCTACACGAACACCACCACCTTCTCGTCGTGCAATTCCGTCACCGGCCCCTTCCCGGGTTTCCCCGTCCCGCTCGAGGGTGACGACGTGAGCGAGGCCATTGAGGCCCACCGCGACGAGCTTCCGTTCAGCGATCAGATCACCACGATGGACCCGCCCAAGCACAAGGCCCATCGCGGCCTGCTGATGCGGCTGATCACGCCGAAGCGACTGCGCGAGAACGAGGACTTCATGTGGCGTCACGCGGACCGCCAGATCGACGAGTTCGTCGCGCGGGGTGAGTGCGAATTCATCCGCGACTTCGCCGGTCCGTTCACGCTGTACGTCATCGCCGACCTCCTGGGCGTCCCAGAAGAGGACCACCAGTGGTTCCGCGAGGAGCTCCAAGGGGGAGGCAGCCACCGGCCGCAGGGACTGGGCAGCACCGGGTCGCGCACGCTCGGCCATACGCCGCTCGAATTCCTCTACGACCAACTCACGACCTACGTGGAGGAGCGCCGTCGGGAGCCGCGGGACGACGTGCTCACCGGGCTGGCGACGGCCACCTTCCCCGACGGGTCCACGCCCGAAGTCATCGACGTGGTGCGGGTGGCCGCCAATTTGTTCTCGGCCGGTCAGGAGACCACGGTCCGCCTGCTCGGGGCCGCGCTCCAGGCGATCGGTGAGCGCCCCGACGTCCAGCGGCGCCTGCGCGAAGACTACGGCCTCATCCCCGACTTCGTGGAGGAGTGCCTGCGGTTCGAGAGCCCGGTCAAGGGCGATTTCCGGCTCTCCCGCACACAGGCTGCCGTTGGCGGCGTCGACATTCCGGCCGGCGCCACGGTCATGGTGCTCAACGGAGCGGCCGGCCGCGACCCCCGCCGCTTCGACGATCCGGACGTGTTCCTGATGGACCGCGCCAATGCCAAGGAGCACCTCGCCTTCGGTCGCGGGCCCCACGCGTGTCCGGGCGGCCCCCTTGCGCGCGCCGAGACCCGCATCAGCATCGAGCGGCTTCTCGAGCGGATGAAGGACATCCGCATCTCAGAGTCGGAGCACGGCCCGCCCGGCGCTCGCCGGTACGACTACGTGCCGACCTACATCTTGCGCGGGCTCCAACGCCTGCATCTCGAGTTCACGGCCGCCGGCTGACCCGGGCACGCGGGTCTCGCCGCAAACCGCCGCAAGTGCCGGCCGTGAAATGGCACGGCCCTGAATGGCACCGCCGTGTCTGAAGTCGGGCCGCTTATGACCCGGTCAGCTCGCTGATCACGCCCCGGCCGAACGCCGAAAGGGTGTCCGGAGGTGCGAAGTCGGTGAACCACACGTAGACGCGCTCGATGCCCCTCTCCGCGAGCGAACCGAAGTAGTGGGTGAGCTCGGGGGGTGTCCCGGTGACATGGCTTCCCCAAAAACGCCGGCGGGCCGTCCGGTCGACCTCCTCTCGGGACTGATCGGGACCCACGAACGCGATCTGTACCTGTAGCGAGCAGCGTGCCCGTCCCGCCAGTGGGCGCATCTCCTCGAACTTGTCGAGGATGCTCACGTGGACGTTCCACCAGTCGGCATGCGAGGCGACCAGCTCCATGGTCTTGCGGCCCGCCCCTCCAATGACGATCGGGATGCCCTGGAGCGGCCCGGGCCGTTGTTGCGCTCCGCGCAGGTCGAAGTGCTCGCCGTGGTAGTCGAACGTCTCACCGCGCCACAGCGCCGTGATGATCTCGAGGGACTCCTTGAGCCGCTGTACCCGGTCCCTCGGCTCCGGCGCGCCGAATCCGAAGGTCGCGAACTCGGCCGCAACCGATCCCCACCCAATGCCCAGCTCGAACCGTCCGCCCGACGCGTGGTCGATCGAGACCGCCTCGCGCGCCAGCACGGCGGGATGCCGCAGCGTGTCGCAGAGCACGAGAGAACCCACCCGTAGAACGTGGGTCTGCGCGGCCAGCCATGCGCTGGTGATCATGGCCTCGAACATCGGTGCGTCCTCGGCGCCGGGTGGCGCCAGGTGATCCATGCCGGCGACGCCCACGAATCCGGCGTCCTCGGCGGCCTGTGCCCGCTCCACGAGTTGACCCATGGTCATGCGCATCTGGGGCAGGTAGAGCCAGAACTCCAGCGGGGACACGCGGCTCCTCTCCGTTCGGACGTGAAATTCGAAGGTTACGAGGCCCCTCTGCCTTGTGCCCGACCAGACCCAGGGTCGATCGGTGCGCCGGTGCCGTGGTGCCGGCGGCGGAGGGTGACCTCCGCCGCCGGTCACGGCAACAGGACGGGCTATCCGGTCAGGCTCTTGGGCGGGGTCGAGGTCGGCCCCGTGTACTTGTGGATCGGTCCCGATCCGGCGGACGTCGCGTAGACGGGGCTCACGGCTGTCGCACCGATCCAGCTCCCGGTTGGCGTCACGGCCGGCGGAGCCGAGCTCCCGTACTTGACGACCTGGTCACCTTCGTACCCGAAGTGGTTCGAGCTCGAGTACGAGAGCGGGACCAAGCCGGGCGTCACGAAGCTCTTGCCGTGGTCGTTGATGGCGTTCATGAGGCTCTGCCGGGTCAGGTTCTTCCCTGCCTTCTGCAGCGCCTGAACGAACGTGTAGGCGAGAGCCACGCCGTATTCAGTGTTCCCGTCCACGCCCGACTTCGCGTAGAGGGACGGGGCGTACTGCTGCAGGAGCTTCTTGGTCTCTTGCACCCACGGGTTGGACGTCTGGTTCTCCGGCGGCAGGTAGGCGTTCGTGACGACACCGTTCAACAGGCCCTCCGCCGCGGTCGCCTGGGCCGCACTCCCTCCACCTTTCTGGGTGTAGGAGGAGAGCAGCGGACCGACCGTCGGGGAGTCGGCCCCGACTGCGTCGACCACGTACTGCGGCGAGTAGTTGATGATCGCCGCCGGGAGCATGGCCAGCGCCGTTGCGGCGGGGATCGTGGCAAGCACGACCACCTGCGCGCCGGCCGCCTTCAACGCCGCCATCTGGTTGGACAGGGGGCCGGAGAGCGTGGCCACGTCATAGGTCTGACGCGAGACGACCGAGGAAGCCGGGATCTCCATGTCGAGACCTTTGACGACGTCCTGGCCGAACTCGTCGGACTGGTAGAGGTAGCCGATCTTCTTTCCTGGGAAATTCGACTTGATGTAGCTGCCCAGGACCTTCCCGTCCACCGTGTAGGGCGGCTGCCAGCCCAGGCTCAACGGGTACTTGGAATTGTTCCAGCAGTTACAACCCGACTCGATGAACAGCTGGGGGACCTTCTGCGCGTTCAGGAACCCCTGCACCGCCGACTGCGTCGGCGTCCCGAGTGATCCGACGTCAGCGAAGACGTTGTTCTGCAGCACCAGCTTGCGGGTCAACGTCGCGGTGTTCGCCGGGTTGTAGCCGTCGTCGAGGTACGTGTAGTTGATCTTGCGTCCGTCGACCCCACCCTTCGCGTTGACGGAGGCGAACACGGCGTTCATGGCCGGCGCAATCTCGTCGTAGCCCGGTGCGGCCGGACCCGTCAGGGGAACAGTCGCACCAATGGTGATGGAATTGGATGTTACCCCCGGAGTGGACTGCGCCCCGGCCGTGCCGGGCAGGATGGTCACCCCGAGGGCGATCCCCATGGCCGCGGCCACGAGGAACCGGGCCCGGCTGGCCCACCCCCCATGTGTTGCTCGTAGTGGCATTACTTCTCCTTTTCTTTGTGCATTGTCAATCGCCTCATGAGACCGGAACGGGTGTGGGCGCACCGCGCTTGCGCTTGCCCGGGCGCGGGAGGTGGTTCCACAGCGAGCGGAGACCGCCTTGGATGCCGGTGGGCGCCACGATCATCGCCACGATCAGGACCAAGCCGAAGATGATCGTGGCCAGGTACGCGTTGGCGCCGCTTCCCAGGTTGAAGTCGTTCGAGAGGGAGGTCGACCATTGCGGCATGTAGACGAGCAGGATGCCGCCCCACACCATCCCGACCAACGTCCCGGTCCCGCCGAGCACCATGGCCGCGAGCAGCTGGATCGAGAGGGTCAGAGGGAACTCTCCCGTGTTCACCACGCCGGTCGAGAGGGCGAGCAGCGCGCCGCCCAGGCCCGCACACCCCGCACTGATGGCGAAGGCCAGGACCTTCGTGCGGGCCACGTGGATCCCAGCGAGCGAGGCTGCGATCTCGTCGTCGCGCACCGCGCGGAAGGAGCGCCCGAACCGGCTCGCCAGAAGGTTCGCCAGTACGACCATCACGATCAGGGCCACGAGGATCTGTATCTGCGCCAGCCATTCCTCTGCGGTCAGCGAACCGGGCGCCGTGGGGACCGTGGTCGTCAGGCCCTGGTCGCCACCGAACGTATTCGGCCATTTGTCGGCGATCGACGGCACGGCCAGGGCGAAGAGGAGCGTCAGACCCGCTAAATATGGGCCCTTGAGCCTCGTGGCGGGCAGGCCGAGGGCGACCCCGGTCGCGGCGGCCACCCCGGCGGCCGCCGCCAGTTCCAAGACGAAGTTCCCCGCTGTGTGGACCTGAAGCAACGCCAGGGTGTACGCGCCCACCGCCATGAAGGCCCCGTTCCCGAGTGAGAACTGGCCGTTCACGCCGGTGAGCAGACTGAGCCCCACGAGCGCCACGACGTAGGCGGCGATCTCGCCCACCTGAAAGTCGTTGTAGGAACTGAGGTGCGCGGTCACGACGTAGAGGACGGCGCCGGCCGCCACCGCCCAAGCGAGATGGCGCAGCAGCGGCTGACGGGGCAGGCGGACGCGGTTCGCGATCACGTCACACCCTCCTCGCGGGCGGTCGGGCGAAAATGCCCTCCGGACGCAACATCAGGGCGACCATGAGCAGCGCGAGAGCGCCGAGGGGCTGGAGCCCCGATCCCAAGTACCCGCCGACGTAGGAGATGCACAACCCAGTGATGAGCCCCCCCACCAGCGCGCCGACAGGGCTCTCGAGGCCCCCGATGACGGCCGCCGTGAAGCCGTACACGAGGATCAGGTCCATGTAGTAGGGGCTGAACGAGCTCGTGGGTGCCGCGAGAAGGCCTGCGAGCGAGCCCGCAATGCCGGCGAGGCCCCAACCGAGCGTCAACAGGAGGCCGACGCGGACGCCCAGCAGCCGTGAGATCTCCCGCGAGAAGGCCGACGCGCGCATGCGAAGCCCGAGCGACGTAAACCGGAAGAGAACCAACGTGCCGATCATCAACGTGAGGACGGCGGCCAGGATGAAGACGTCGAACTGCGAGAACGAGATGGCCGTGTGGCCGATCCTGAGCCCCCTCTGTGAGAACGCGGCGGGAAAGCCGCGGCTGGCGTTGCCGTAGATCGCCCCGACGAGCCCTTCGAAGACGACGAGGAGTCCGATGGTGACGATGACGGGGTGCAGCTCGGATCGTCCGTGCAGGGGTCGGATGAGGATTCGTTCGCACGCGGCGCCGATGGCGAACCCGATGATGAGCACCAGGACGAACGCCCACCAGTAGCCCATGCCGCGGGAGAGCAGGCTGAACGCGATGAACGTCGTCAGCATGCCCGCCGCGCCCTGCGCGAAGTTGATGATCCGCGTGGCCCGCCAGATCAGGACGAGGGCGAGCCCGAGGACGGCGTAGACCATCCCGTTCGCCACGCCGTTCAGGGTGTAGTCGAGGAAGAGGCTCACGGCGTCAGAACCCCAAGTAGTGGTGCCGGAGCCGCTCGTCTGCGGCGACCGTTCCGGCGTCGTCGGACACGACGACCTGACCGAGGTTGAGGATCACCGCGTGGTGCGAGACCGAGAGAGCGCTGCGCGCGTTCTGCTCCACCAGGACGACGGTCATGTCGGTCCCTTCGGTTCGGTCCCGGAGCAACTCCATGAGCTGCCTCGTGACCAGGGGGGCCAGTCCCAGACTCGGCTCGTCGAGCAGGAGGAGCTTGGGACGGGAGATCAAGGCCCGGCCCAGGACGAGCATCTGGCGTTCCCCACCCGACAGCGTGGACGCGTGCTGGCGTCGGAACCGCTGCAGCCGTGGGAACACATCGAGGATCTCGTCGATCGCCGCCTGCCGCTCGCTCCGTTGCAGGCGCCACAGCGTGGCCAAGCGGAGGTTCTCCTCCACCGTGAGCTCCTCTATCACGCCGCGTCCCTCGGGAACGTGGGACACACCCAAGCGGACGATGGCTTCGACGGGACGGCCGAGCAGCGTCACTCCCGCGAACTGCACCGATCCGTTCTTGGGCTTGACCAAGCCCGAGATCGTTCGCAGCAGGGTGGTCTTGCCCGCACCGTTGGCGCCCAGCACGGCTGTCACCGCGCCCGGCGCGGCGTCGAAGGAGACCGCGCGCAGCGCGTTCACTGCGCCAAAGGACACGCTGAGGTCGCGAACCTCAAGCATGTGGCCCCTCGGGCGGCTGGGGCGATCCGTAGTCGTGCACCACCTCGTCGCCGAGGTACGCCGTCGCGACATCGGCATTGGCCTTGATCGCATCGGGCGTCCCGTGGGCGATCACCTGGCCGAAGTTGAGCACGACCAGTCGGTCGCACACGGACATCACCAGGTCCATGTGGTGCTCGACGAGCAGCACAGCCATCCGGGCGCTCAAGCCGCGGATCATCGAACCCAACGCGTCCATGTCGACTTCGGACAATCCGCTGGCGGGCTCGTCGAGTAAGAGGATTCGGGGATCCATCATCAACGCGCGCGCCAGGGAGGTTCGCTTCTGCATCGCGTAGGGCAGGGCAGAGGGAAGCCGGCGCGCGAAGTCGGCGGCGCCGAGCTCGTCGAGAAGCTCCATCGCCTGTTTGGCCACGCGGCGCTCCTCACGGCTGGACCGCCACAACCCGAGGAAGGCAGAGCCGAGATCACTTCGAAGCTTGGGTTGCGCACCGAGCATTACGTTTTCGTGAACCGTCAACCCGGCACAGAGGCCGACGCCCTGGAGGGTGCGGGCGATGCCGAGTTTGGCCAAGTCGTGCGGGTGGTGCCTCAGGAGCTGCTTGCCCCGGTAGGAGATGGACCCTGAGTCAGGGTGCACGAACCCGCAGATGACGTTGAACAAGGTCGTCTTGCCGGCGCCGTTCGGGCCGATCACGCCGACGACCTCGCCGGGTCCGACCGACATCGATACCTGGTCAAGGGCCAAGAGTCCACCGAACCCGACACTCACCTCGTGCACCACGAGGAGGCCGTCGCCAGGAACGGGGGCGCCGTGCCCTTCCCTCTCCGCGGGCGAGGCCTCCATGACCGGACTCATCGGGACGCTCCAGATCCTGGGCCCGGGCGCGGCGCCGGCCCCCGTCGTGAGCCGCCCAGCACCCGGCGCAACTAAAACCCCCCGAACATGACGGGCACGTTACAACTTCCGGTGCAGGCAGGGGCGGGCACTCGAGCGTGATCCGGTCACGGTGGTTCTCACCCTGGTGAACGGACCGGAAGATCCGGTACGAGCGGCGATCCCGGGCGATGCAGGCAAGTCGCCCAACATGTCACGTCGGTTGATCTTGGTGCTTGTAGCGTGACCGCCTGTCGTGGGACGAGGAGATGTTGGGCGACCAGGTCGTCGCCCACCAGGGGTTCGGGGAGGGACTTTGCGACTGCTGCGGTCGGGAGTTCGGATGGTCGGGGCCGTCGCGCTCGGCGTGTGCACGTTCTCGGTAACGACAGCGGGCCCGGCCACGGGCGCGACCGCTCCGGAGGTTGTCACCTGGATGAAGGGGTACAGCGCTCCGGGCACTCCGGCGACCTACGACAAAGTTGGCGTGATCAAGGTCGGTCCCTCCGGCGCGAAGAACGTCCTCGTGCTCTACCCCGGCACGTCTGCCGCCGCCGCCTACTTCGTGCCCTTGGCCCGCTGGATCGTGTCCAAGTCCAGCAATTGGCAAGTTTGGGCCGTGCAACGGCGTGAGACGCTCTTCAACGACGAGTCGATGCTCAATCTCGCCAAGAAGAGGAAGGCCTCTCCTACCGAGGTCTACAACTACTATCTCGGCTACCTCAAAGACCACAGCATCACCAAGCACTTCCAGGGGATCCCGAATTCGGCGGTCCTGTTTGCCAAGCAATGGGGCATGAACGTCGCCGTGCAGGACCTCCATGTCGTGATCGGGGCTGCGAAGCGCCTCGGCGGAAAGGTCGTCCTCGGGGGGCACTCGCTTGGTGGTTCCGTGGTGACGGCGTACGCCACGTGGGACTTCGACGGCCATCCTGGAGCTGACGATCTCGCGGGTCTCGTCTACATCGACGGGGGGAGCGGCCCCGGGGAGTCGGCTGAGCAAGCGAGCGCCGCACTGGCGGCACTGAACCCGCCAAGTGTGTCTCCTTGGCTGGTCTTCGGAGGGATCCCCGCTCCCTTCGCAGGGATCTTCAACGCAGCGGGATCGCTGGCGGCGTTGCAATACCCGAATCAGCCCTCGTTGGGGCAGTCGTCGGGCCTCCTGCCGGCTGCCATCGTGCCTCCGGTGAAGGCCACCAACCTGGGGCAATACGGCTTTGCGCTCAATGTCTCCACGTCGCCGGCGAGCCTGCTCGCAGCACAGGCCCACCTCGGTGAGGGGATGACGGCTCAACCGGTGAACAACGGGTACTACGGCTGGAACTCGACCGGCGCCATGACGCCCATCGAACGGTACGCCACCATGTTCTCCGGCTATCCGATGCTGGGCGTGGACGGCACGGAGTGGTACTTCCCCCAACGCTTGACCGACGACACGATGGCGGTCGGAAACGGTATCGCCAATCCGGCCCAGGCCGTGCTCGGCGTCGATGCAACCATGGGACGCGAGCTTCCGCACCGCCTCTTGATCTACGCGTTCGGCGCTCGACTCGGTGGTCAGTCGGTCCTCAACAGTGCGATGCAGCTCGCGTCGCAGTCGGGGATACCGCAGTCCAATCTGACGCTCGTCAACGAACAGAGCACCTATGCTCACAACGACCCGGCCGGCGCCTACCCGACCAACGCCTTCTTCAGTCGATTGGTTCCCTTCCTGCGGAAGGTTGCGTCCTGACGAATCGCAGTATGTCAAGACGTCCTGGGCTGAAGGACCCGAGGCGGGCCAACAGGGGAGGGGTAAGAAGGGACCCTTTCCCCTTCGAACGTCGAAACGAGCACATTGCCAAAGAGCTCAGCGGCTTGAACAAAGAGCACGTGGTCGTCGACGTCGGAGCAGGTTTCCGAGCTCAGACGGACCTCGCCCCCTCCGGGCGAACGCTGACCACCGACATCCGCAGGCTCCATGGGCTCGACTTCCTGTCCGACGCGCACGCCCTCCCGCTCGCTGATTCCTCGGTCGACGCTGTGCTCCTTCTCGAGGTCTTGGAACACGTGGCGCGTCCACACACCGTCCTCGGTGAGGTCGCACGGGTGTTGAAACCAAGCGGCAAGGTCGTCGCCTCGGTGCCGTCGTTCGTCCCGCGCCATGAACCCACCGACTACTGGCGCTACACCGCGCAGGGCTTCGGGCAGCTCTGTTCCGAGCACTTTCCCGCTGGCGAGGTCCACGTCTTCGGCGGCACGTTCGAAACGATCGGATATCTCGCGTCGTACTACCTGGCCCTGGTCGTACACCGACTTCGCCTGCGCCCGTGGTCGAGGGTCTCGAGAGCCCCGGTCGCGGCGGGATATTGGTTCGACCGCTGGAATCCCTGGTCGACGTCCCAAACCGGGCTGCACACGTTGGCCCTCGACCTGCTCTTTGTTGGGACGAAACCTGAGTGTGTCTCCCGACAGCGCGATACCGAGGCGCCCTTGGACCGGGCCTGACTCGTCCAGGGCTTAGCCCTGGTCCCCCTGGTCGCCCTGGGGGACGAACAGGAGCCCGCCCTGCGGGACGATCGCCGCGCCGGTCGTCGTGAGCGGGTCGACCTGTCCGGTCCAGGGGTTCAGTGTCCCCAGATAGTTGGCCGGGAACTGCGGAGGCGCCGGGCACGTGGACGGCGCGGCGTTCGAGCCGCACGGGGTCACCGCGACCACCGGGTTGTGGGGGAAGCCACCAGTCACCGCATCGAGGACGTCGTTGGTCGAGTCAGTCGCATACAGCGTTCCATGGGAGTCGGGCCAGGCCGTGTCGTCGACCGCTTGCGAGAGATTGAGCACCGAGAGGACCGGAACCGACCCGTTGCGATCGTGACGGAGGAAGATCTGCTGCTGGTCGCCCTGGCTCGTCAGCATGTACTCCCCCGGGAACCGCGGAGCGTCGAACGGCACGATCGAGCTGGAGTCGGGATCCGTGAGCGCGAGGTCGATGGATTGCCCACTCTGGGGCGTGCCCGCGTTGGCGACGACCGCCGCGTCCCCGTCGAGGAACACGGGAGTCACCGTCGCCACGGAGCTCGACCGGTCGAGCGTGACCGAGTAGACGGCGGGGTACGCCGGCTGCGGTGCCGGCTGACCGCCCGTGGTGCCCGGCGCCGAGGCGCTGATCAGGATCTGGCCTTGGAACACCGAGATGGCGTCGGTCCCACCGAAATGGGGAAGCGGCTCGTTGTAGGTGAAGTGTTGAGCGGTGCTGCCGCCTGCCGGCGTGATCGTGTACAGCGAGGAGTTGCCGTCCTCGTTGACGGTCGCGAGCACCGAGCCCAGCTCCGGGTCGGCGCTCAGCCCGTCGTCTTTGCCGGCGATGTCCCACTGGGCCAGTGGCTGCCCGCTCAGTGTGGTCTCGACCACCGTGCTGTCGAGGTTCCCGCTCGCGCTGGGCTCACCCTGGGGCCCGACGCCGTTTTGGAAGCCGACGAAGAGATCGTCACCCAGACGCGTGATGTCGTCGGGCTTACTCAAGTCCTCGGTCTTGGGGGTCGAGGCGCCGGCAGGGGTGAAGGAGTGCGACAAGGAGGCGCCATTGAGGATCGTCGTCACCGTGAGCGGTCCTCCTTCACCTGCACCGGATGGTTGACCGCTCTGCCCCTGATCGGCGAAGCCGACCGAGCCCGTTGCGAGGCACAACGAGACCGACGCGATGCCGGAAGCGACGACGACGGTGAGTGAACGGGCGCGCACGCGCATGATTGCCTCCTCTGGCGGTTTGCGGGTGGGACCGTAGAACACCGTTGTGAAATCAAGTTGAGCGCAAGGTGACCGCTCGGTTATTCCTTGGTGACGTGAGCCCGGCGTGGTCCGCCGACAGGGGTTGCAGCACCCGCGGCTCAGGCGCCGCAGAGGCCGTTCGCCGGTCCGAGATGCGGCACCGCGGCCGGCAGGGCGCAGCCCTTCAGCGCTGTGTGAACCGTTCGACGTCCGTGCCGCTGAGCCGACCGGCCGGCACGGCGCGGCCGCACATCACGAGAGCAAGTACCTGAGCCGGACCGGACAGCAGGTCACCGCTGCCGTAGGACCACGGAATGTCGTCTGCCCGCAGCTCCACACCGGCGAGGTCGACTCCGAACGGGTTGGACGAGGCGGGGCCGGTCAGGGTCGACAGGACGCGGCCGATCCGTTGCGGCGGCACGGTGCGCCCGAGCCCGGTCGCCTCAGTGATGTCGAGGCCATGGATCACGCAGTGGACGAGCGCGCCCTGAGCCCCGCCGCCTGGCGGGCGCCAGGTGTGCAGCGCATCGGAGCGGAGTCCGGCTACCAGGGATGCGGGCGGCAGCGATCCATCTCGTGCGGCCACGGTGTTGGACAGCCGCGTGAAGTCCCCGCCGGCGGCTTCCAGCTCTGACATGAACCGGGGAACCGGATAACGCACCGGCATGGTCATGTGCGCGACCACCTCGCGGGTACGCCAGCCCTCGCACAACGAAGGCGCATCCCACACGTCCAGTGATGCCGCCTCGAGCAGATCGGCCAGGGCGCAGCACTCGTCTGCGATCTCCTCGCCCATCATGACGTCCTGTGTCGTGGCGTCGGTCATGCCTCCTCCCTTCTCGGCTTCGGAGCCCGGCTCTCGGCGGTCAAGGTCGCGACATACCTCTCGAACCGGTCCAGCGAGCTCAGGAACCCGGCCTGCACGTCGGCGACCCGCATTGCCGCCGGCACCTTCGTCTGGTGGATCCGCACCTCGGTGCGGTCCGGTCCGAGCTCAATGAATTCCGCCCGCACCCGCATGCCGGAATGGCTCTCGGTCCACGCCAGCACCTCCGGCGGGCGCACTTCCTCGTAGACGGCCCGCGTCGCGTACTCGCTTCCGTCGGCGTCGTTGATCATGACGGTTTCGAACACCCCTCCGGGGCGCGCGTCCACCCGGATACGGTCGCGGGGCGCGCTCGTCCCGGCCGGCCCCCAGAAGTGCGTGAGATGGTCGGGGTCCGTCATGCACGCGAACACCAAGGCGCGCGGCGCGGCGACAGTACGGTTGAACCGCAGCTCGTTCGGCTCAGCTGGCTGATCACCCATGATCGTTCTCCTTGTGACGGTCCTCTTGATCGGTCTCATTCCGACGCCTGCGCCGAGGGCGCTGGATGTCTTCGAGCAAGGCGTCGAGCTTCTCGAAGCGCTCCTCCCAGATCCGGCGTTGAGTCCCGATCCAGTCCAGGGCCCCGTCCAACACATCGACCTCGAGGTGGCACGGCCGGAACTGCGCGGCGCGCCCACGTGAGATCAGGCCGCTCCGTTCGAGCACCTTGAGATGCTTGGAGATGCCCGGCAGCGACATGGCGAAGGGCGTGGCCAGGTCGGTCACCGTGGCGTCGCCTTGCGACAGCCGCGTCACGATGGCTCGTCGGGTGGGGTCCGCCAGCGCGGCGAACGCCGCATCGAGCCTCTCCTCGGTCAATGTCACGGACCGTATTTAACCATAGGGTTAGTTAACTGTCAAGTTAATCACCCACGTCGCGGTCCCGTGACCACCCCTCACCGCCACATGACGCGCCCATACGGATGACGACCCCGGGCGCGATCCGATTCGCGTGGCATGGGAAGCTTCCGGCGTGCCGGCCCCGAGCGTGGATGCGTCCGACCTACGCCACATTCGGGCGATCTGCCGCGTGTTCCCGGAGGTCGAGGAGACAGAGCTCCAGGACCGTCCCTTGTTCCGGGTCAACCGACGTCGTTTTGCCATCTACAACGGCGACGACGCGCCTGCTCGGTCTCGCTGGGCTCACTCAGGACGATCGATCCACCTGCTGACGGACCCCGCGGAGCGGGACGCGCTCGCCCAGGACGGACGCTTCGTCCCGTCGCCTCACCATGGCGATCGCGGATGGGTCGCCCTGCGGCTCGATCGGGGGGAGGTCGACTGGGACGAGCTGGCCGAGTTGCTCGAGTCGGGCTATCGCGAGGCCGCCCCTCAGCGTCTCGTCGAGCTTCTCGATCGACGGGACTGACTCGGCGCTGACTCGATGGATCGGTCGGTGAGCGAGCACTTGGTCCGGACGATGCCCGAGCGCACGGCGCTGGTGCTGGTCGAGTGTCAGCGGGGCGTGGTCGGGGACCTCACGGTGTTGCCGGAGCTGGCCGAGATGGCGCGCCCCGTTCTCGAACGGATCGGCGCGCTGGCCCGCCATGCCCGGAGTGCCGGAGTGACCGTGGCTCACCTCACCTACGCGCCGATGCCGGGCGGGCGCGCCACCAACCGGCGCTCCCCGCTGACGCGGGCGACGGCGGCGAGCGCGAGCTGGGGTCCAGACCGTCCCGGCGCGGAGATCGTCTCGGAGGTGGGCCGGGAGCGAGGAGACCTGGTCTTCGAGCGGCACCAGGGGATCTCGCCCGTGCACAGGACCGAGGTGCTCGCCGTTCTGCGCAACATGGGAGTGGAGGAGGTCGTGATCGCCGGTGTCTCCACCAACCTGGCCATCCCGCTGGTGGCAGTCGCTGCTGCCGACGAAGACTTCACCGTGACGGTGGCGACGGACGCCACCATCGGCATCCCGCGTTCCCATCACGAGTCCATGCTCCGCTACACCCTCTCCTTTGTCGGACGCCTGACTACGGTCGACGAGCTCGTGGCGGTCTGGCGTGAAGCGGGGTAGCGGCGCCGGTGCGCCGGCTGGTGACGAGCGCTTGATGTGGCGGGTTGCCGGGGCGCTTGCGCTCCAGAAGGATGAGCCCGTGCCGATCGTGCATCTCCCGAGCGACAGCGACCCCGGAGAGGTCGCGGCCGTCGTGGGGCGGGAGGGCGCCGTCGTGGTCGATGCGGTGGCCGAGCCGGCCCTGCTCGACCGCATCGCAAGTGAGCTCTCGCCCTTCCTCCGGGCCACACCGACCGGACCGGACGACTTCAGTGGCAACCAGACCCGGCGGACGGGCTCGCTCATTGCGCGGTCCCCGTCGTGCCGCCAACTGGTCATGCATCCGCTGGCTGTCGGGACGGCGCGCACCTTGCTCGGCCACGCCACCAACATTCAGCTCCACCTCACCCAAGCCATCGCCATCGGTCCAGGAGAAACGGCCCAGCCCATTCACCGCGACCAGTGGGCGTTCGACTTCTTCCCCTTTCCGCAGGGCTACGAGGTGCAGTGCAACTCCATCTGGGCCATGACCGACTTCACCGAGGAGAACGGCGCAACACGCGTCGTCCTAGGCAGCAACGCCGCGGTGGACAGGCTGTCGTTCGGGCCCGATGACACCGAGCCGGCCGGGATGGGACGCGGGTCGGTGCTGTTCTACTCGGGCAGCGTCTATCACGGTGGAGGCGCCAACCGTTCGGAAGAAACCCGTCTCGGCCTCAACATCACCTACAACGTGGCCTGGCTGCGCCAAGAGGAGAACCAGTACCTGTCGTGCCCCCGCGAGGTCGCCGAGACACTCCCGACCGACCTGCTTCGGCTCATGGGGTACGACCGCGGGGCGTACGCGCTGGGTTACATCGACGACCTGCGCGATCCGATTGAGGCCGTGCGGTCCGGCGTGGGCTCGACCGGGTTCGCCGTGGGTCGGAGCGAGGGCTGAGCGACGTTGACCGCCGTCCGGCCGCGCCGCACAGTGTGCCGTCACCTCGCGGGTCCGCCGGCCCGCGCTGGTCGTCGCCGCCTCCCCGCGAGTGTCAGTCTGCACAGCTCCTTGCGCCACTACCGTGGGAGCGTGCCGGTGGACATCCGTTCGGCCACGGAGGACGACTACGACGAATTGTTCACCGCGTTCAGCCGGGTGGTCACGGCCGGCGAGGGCTTCCCGCAGGTCCCTCCACTCACCCGCGAGGATTTCGACTCCTACTGGATACGGCAGTCGTCGGCCGTCTCGGTGGCCAAGTTCGGTGGCTATCTGGTCGGCGCCTACTACATCCGCCCGAATTTCGTAGGCCGGGCCGCCCACATCGCGAACGCCGGCTACTTCGTGCTGGCGCCCTACCGGGGCACTGGCGTCGGTCGTGCTCTGGTCGAGCACTCGCTACAGGAGGCGAAACGGCTCGGCTTCGACGCCATGCTGTTCAACCTCGTGTTCGAGTCCAACGTGGCCCGGGACCTCTACCTCCGACTTGGCTTCGAGGAGATCGGGCGCATACCCCACGCGATTCCCGACGAGGACGCATTCATCTACTGGCGCAGCCTCGAGGACATCGAGGACTCTGAGGATGCAAAGACATGAGCGCCGAGGTCGAAGGGGGTCCCAACGTCTCTGTGGTCCAAGAAGGCGAACATGTCGCCGTCGTCTGCCTGCACCGGCCCCCGAACAACTACTTCGACACCTCACTCGTCGGAGCGGTGGCGTCTGCCTACGAGGAGCTGGCCGGGTCGGGCTGGTGTCGGGCCGTCGTGTTGGCCTCCGAGGGCAAGCATTTCTGCGCCGGGATGGACTTCTCCCGCAAGGCCGGGCGGGACATCGGCGAGCTCTATGACCAAGCGCTACGGCTCTTCGCGGCACCGCTCCCCGTGGTGGCCGCCGTGCAGGGTGCCGCGATCGGTGGCGGATGCGGGCTCGCCCTTTCGGCCGACTTCCGGGTCGCGTCCGCACAGAGCCGGTTCAGCGCAAACT
>JBPYFR010000206.1:0-11500 GCA_051985685.1 Acidimicrobiales bacterium | reverse complement strand
GGTCGCGTATGACGTCCGTCCCGGTGAAGTAGCTGACCACCCGCGTCGCGATGCCGTCGTACTTGGCGGCGATCAGATCGGGCATCTCGTCCCAGGTCCCCGTCGTCGTGAACTCCTTGAGGATGTCGTCGTCGATGACCGCCGCCATGCCGGGAATGTCCCCGGCCCGCTGCCGCTCCCGGATGCGCTCGGTCGTCCCCTCCCGGTCTAGCTGCTCGAAGATGAACGCGTAGTTGGGCGTGGAGCCGTAGAACGCCACCTGGACCCGGGCCATCTCGCGCCAGGCCGCCCGCTCCTCCTCCGTGTCGCCCACCACGAGGAACGCGGGCACGATCACCTCGAGATCGTCGACGGTTCTCCCCGACCGGGCGGCGCCGACGGCGAGCTGGTGCAGGACCGTCTCGCGCAGGTAGATCGGTGTGTTGAGCGGGTGTACGTGCACGCCGTCGGCCACCTGACCGGCCATGCGAAGCATCCAGGGGTTCACCGCGGCGACGTCGACGGGCGGGTCGGACCAGTCGATCGGTGGCGGCGCCCACGCCGGCGGCAGCAACGAGAGCGCGTAGTACTCGCCCTCCACCGCCAGCGGCTCGCCGGTGCGAAATGACTCGAAGATCTGCTTCACGGCGAGGACGTACTCCCGCAGGCGGGGCCCGGGCGGGTCGAAGGCAGATCCGTAGCGCCGCTCGATATGGGCTCGCACCTGTGCGCCCAGACCCAACCGGAAGCGGCCCCCGCTCGCCTCGGCCAGCTCCCACGCGACCGCTGCGGTCACCATCGGGCTGCGCGGGAAGGCGACGGCGATCCCGGTCAGGATGTCGATGTCGGCCGCCACCGCCAGCGCACCGCAGGTGAGGTAGGCGGTCCGCCCCGCCTCGGTCACTACCAGACCCGAGAGCCCGGACTCGGCTGCACGTCGCCCGAGGTCCCCCACCCGGCGCAGCGGCTGCGCCGGCAGCATGGCGTCGAACTTCAGCGCCACGACCTCATTGCGCCACTACGCCGTTATGCCGCTGAGCCACTACGGACGGGCGCCCCACGACGCGAGGGTTCACGCCGCCTGCGGCGACGTCGGCACACCACCCCGCCGGGCCGGGACCCAGTCGTTGATGGACGGGAAGTACTCGTCTGTGTGGTCGACCGTCCCCGCTGCCGCGTAGTGGTACACCATGGCGGCCCGGATGCCGTCCGACTCGTTGTCGGTCGAGCGGTGCATCAGGTGGCTGTCGAACACGAGCAGGTCGCCGGGGTCCATCAACACGGGCTCCGAGGCGGCCATGTTGTGGTCGACGATCTCGAAGTAGCCGTAGTTCGCCCCCGGGCGGCGGTCGGGCACGTGTGTGTGCACCGGCTCCGTGTGCGATCCCGGCAGCACGTGCAGGCACCCGTTGGCGAGCGTGGCCTGCGTCACCGCGAGCCACACGCCCACGACCGGCCGGGCCGGCTCGAAAGGGAAGTAGAAGGAGTCCTGGTGCCAGGGCTGGCCCCAGGCAGCTGGTGTCTTGAAGA
Organism: Acidimicrobiales bacterium; assembly: GCA_051985685.1. GTDB lineage: Bacteria > Actinomycetota > Acidimicrobiia > Acidimicrobiales > RAAP-2 > Bog-473. Next base: position 9,991 of record JBPYFR010000206.1, on the reverse strand, counting down.
TGAACTGAGACAGGAAGACGTCGATGTCGGGTGCGATCAGCTCCGAGACCGGGTCGACCACCGCGGCCGAGTGGGCGAACTCGGCGAAGACAGGGTCGCGGTGGAGCTTGAAGACCTTGGACATGCCGTCCTCAGGGTGTGCCACCTCGATGCCGGCCTTGTTGCTCTCGGCCACCAGCTTGACGCTGAGTCCGGCGGCGAGCGCTGGATCCCGGACGATCTCGGTGACCCGCGCCAACATCGCGTCGCACACCGCGGGATCTGCGAAGCCGGTGATCCGGAAGAACCCTTTCTCAGACCACGACGTGCGTTGCTCGTCGGTTAGGGTGCCCGAGGGTTGGCTCGTCGCAGTCGTCATCGAGTTACTCCTTTCCGCGGGCCGGACGGGAGGGCGACGTCGTCATTCTGGAACTCCCAACGATAACGTTCAAAGTTCCGCTGAAACACGACGGGAGCAGGGAGCCGCCGCCACATGGTTCTCACCCGATTGGCTCCGCCGGAGGGTCGGGCGGCACGCCGCCGGGAAGGGGCCAGGCGATCGGTGTCACGTCGCTCGCGATCACAGCGCCCATCTCAATCCCGGCGCGCTCGACCGAAGGGTGCGGGAAGCGACCCTCGCCCCGGGTCGACCCGTCGGCGAAGTAGATAGCGGTGTGCACGCGCCGGACGGCGCCCGAGGTGTTCGGCCCCGCCAAGTGGAAGGTGAGCCCGTGGTGGTACGCGACCGACCCGGCTGGCACCTCGACCCATACCGGCTCGATCCCCTCGAGCTCCTGTCGTGCCAGCGGGTCCTCACCCGAGCCGGTGAAGATGTTGACGAACTCGCGCAGCCCCAGAAGGTGGCTGCCGGGCAGATAGCCCATGGCCCCGTTGGCGAGGGTGGAGCCGTCGAAGGGGATCCAGGCCGTGATGGTGTTCGTCTCGACGATCGGCCAGTACGGCTGGTCCTGGTGCGGGTCGGTCTCGCGCCCGCCGGCCTCCTTGTAGAGCGCCTGGTCGTGCCAGATGCGCACCGCATCGACGCCGAGCAGCCGGGCCGCGGTCCCAGCAATCAGCGGGTGGAAGGTCAGCGGCCGCACGCCGGGGGAGTCCTCCCAGAGGTTCTGGCACTGGATGAAGCTCTGCTCGTAGCGCGACTTGTCCGCCAGCGCCCTGGTGTCGTGGCTGCTTCGCCTGGCCACCGCCTCGTCGACCGCAGACCCGAACCGGCGGATTTCATCGGCCGACAGCAGCCCGGGGACGACCACGAACCCGTCGCGCCGGAAGTTCTCGACCAGCTCCGCTGTGATGCCGGCGACCGTGGTCATGGCGCGCCCCACCCACCCGGGCGCACCTCTCGGTTGTAGCCCAGCAGCTCGCGCACGCTCAGGGAATCGAGCCAGGGGGTCAGGTCGACGTCGAAACCCGAGTCCGGGAACGGCCCGTCGTCGAGCAGGTGGGGCTCGCAGGCCATGAAGCGGCCGTCCATGAGGCGCACCTCGGTCAGCACTTCTGCATAGGGAAGCTTGCTGGCAGACGCCGAGCCGAAGCCGAAGACGCGTTCGGAACCGAGGACTGCGTTGGCGGAGGCACGGCCGGAGACGAGACGACGGTAGTCGTTGCGCTCCAACTCGCCGGCGTAGGCCTCGAGGATGCTCGTGGTCCGGTCGAGGATGCGGTCGTCGAAGGCGTAGAAGATGTTCGGCGCGGGCAGGTCGCCCCACACGGCCCACATCCACCACCGGACGGTCGGGGGCATCACGGCCATGGCGCGCTGGACACCGCGGCCCACGGCTTCGTGCCCGTGATGGACGTCGTGCGGCGAGGGGGAGACGACGATGGACGCACCGTGCTCCTTCACGATCGGAGGCAGTTCGGTGGCGACACGGCGCGTGGCGAGGGCGAGGTCGGCATCGAGGTCGAGGTTGAGCGGCGGGTCGAAGAAGACCGGAACGAAACCGGCAAGGGCCGACGCTTCCTCGGCCTCGGCGCGGCGGCGGCTCCGGTATTCCTCGAACCCGAGGCTGGTGACGACGCTGACCACCGTCCAGCCGCGGTCGAGGAGGTGCAGGAGCGCGGCGGGGGAGCCGATCACCTCGTCGTCGGGGTGCGGAGCCACGTGCAGAACGGTGGGGGCCACGGGGGTGCAGGTTATGCCCTGCCGCAACACACTGGTTGAGGCGCACGTTTCTGCCACTTCCGTGCAGCCTTTTCCGAGCGGCGCCCTTGGGAACCGCCTTCATGTGGATCGTGCCCGACCCTGGGTTGCGCCCGCCGTGTGGGTGGTGTGCTCGGCGGCACCGTGTTTCATCACGATCACGGCCCGTTCCCCGCACGAAAAAGCTGAGCACCGGACGGGCTGCAACGAGCGGACCGGCGTGCGGGCCTCCCTGCACATGAGTTTCGACGGCTCCGGCGGAGTGGCAAGCTGATATGAGCACGAGCGAAAGGACACCGCAAATGCCGACGAACACGATCGGCCGGCGTTGTCGGGGGGCCGGCCGCCTTGGCGGGGTACCTCAATGACGAAGGTCGTCGATCCCACCCCGCTGTATCCCAGCGAGGAGCCGAACCTGGACACACCGTGGTTCGCTCGTGAGTGGAGCGCCGTGGTGGCGGCGTTCGGGAGTGATCCCCACCTGGGTCTGACCGGGGTGGAGGCGGCTGGGCGGCTCACCCGTTATGGCCCGAACGAGATCGCCCGGGAGGAACCGCCATCGTGGTGGCAGGTGGCCCTGAACCAGCTGCGGGAACCCATGAACATCATGCTGGTCGCCGTCATATTGGTGAGCCTGTTCATCAGTCAGTTCTCGACGGCCGCTCTCGTGGCGTTCCTCGTCCTCGTCAACGTGGTGCTCGGGTCGAGACAGGAGCTGAAGGCACGGGCCAGTGTGGACGCTCTCGCCAAGATGCAGGTTCCTCAGTCCAAGGTGGTCCGCGACGGGGAGTTGGCTCTTGGTCCAGCGACCGCGCTCGTTCCGGGCGACATCGTCCAGCTCGAAGCGGGTGACATTGTCCCCGCGGATGGCCGCATCGTGCGCGCCGCGACGCTCGAGACGCAGGAAGCAGCGCTCACCGGCGAGAGCGCACCGGTCGCCAAGGACAGGAAGACACTGCCCACGGAGGACGTGGCGCTCGGCGACCGCACCAACATGGTGTTCCAGAACACGTCGGTCACACGTGGCACGGCGACGATCGTCGTCACGGCGACAGGAATGCAGACCCAGATGGGTCAGATCGCCACCATGCTGACCTCCGTCACCCGGACACGCTCACCTCTCCAGAAGGAGCTCGACTCTCTGACCAAGGTGCTGGGGATCATCGCCTGGTCTGCGGTCGCCTTCATCTTCGTGGTGGGGCTGATCCGTGGCATCCCGGGCAAGCAGCTCCTCCTTCTCGGGACCGCGATGGCCATCGCTGCCATCCCGACCGGCCTGCCCGCATTCGTGTCGGGACTCCTCTCCATAGGGGCCAAGCAGCTGGCCGAGGCCAAGGCGATCGTGAAGAACCTGACTGACGTCGAGACGCTTGGGGCGACGAGCGCCATCAACAGCGACAAGACCGGCACCCTGACGATGAATCAGATGATGGTCTCGGACCTCTACACCGGCGGCTCCTGGTTCCGCGTCGAAGGAGAGGGTTATCGCAAGAGCGGCGCCATCACCGCCGTCGCCGCAACTCCTGTACCGGACTTCACCCGGCTCGCCCTCGGGCTCTGCCTCAACAGCGACGCCACCGTGGGCGACGACGGTGCGGTGGTCGGAGACCCCACGGAGGCGGCCCTCGTGGTGCTGGCCGCCAAGCTCGGGGTCGACGCCGAGGAGACGCGCCGCGCCTACCCGCGCATCGCGGAGGTGCCGTTCGACTCGGAGTACAAGTTCATGGCGACGTTCCACGAGATCAACGTCGACGGGAGGAGGTCGGTGATCGAGCTGGTGAAGGGCGCGCCGGACGTGGTGCTGGCCCGGTGCAGCCAGGCGGGCGGCCCGCTGACCGACTCGCAAGTGCCGATCGCGGACGCGCGGGCGCGCATTGACGCCGCCAACGATCGAATGGGTGAGCAGGGTCTGCGGGTTCTGGCTTTCGCAGCTCGGATCTTGAGGTCGGACGAGCGGGCGACGATGCAAGAGGACCCGATGGCGTTGACCCAGAACCTCTCGTTCGTCGGCATCGTGGGCATCGTCGACCCGCTCCGCAAAGAGGCGAAGGGCGCCGTCAAGACCGCGCTCGGGGCCGGCATCGACGTCCGCATGATCACAGGCGACCACGCCGTCACCGCTTCAGCCATCGGGAAGTCGCTGGGCCTGGGATCCGGTGCCATAAGCGGCGCGGAGCTGCAGGCGCTCACCGACTCGCAGGTGCTCGCCCGTCTGCCCAACTTGCACGTGTTCGGGCGGGTAACTCCCGAGGACAAGCTGCGGCTGGCTCGGCTCATGCAGCAGTCAGGCCTCATCGTTGCCATGACGGGTGACGCGGTGAACGACGCGGCGGCGCTCAAGCAGGCCGACATCGGCGTGGCCATGGGCAGCGGCAGCGAGGTCACCAAGCAGGCGGGACGTCTGATCCTCACCGACGACAACTTCGGCACCTTGGTGCGTGCGGTCGAGATCGGCCGCCGGGTCTACGCGAAGATCGTCTCCTACGTGCGCTTCCAGATGACCCAGCTGCTCGCCTTCGTCATTCTCTTCGTCGTGGCTTCGATCTTCAACATCAACACCGGAGTCGCCCTGACGCCGTCGATGGTGCTGTACCTGTTCTTCTTCGTGACGGTCGCGGGTGTTGTTGTCATTTCCGTCGACCCGGGAGATCCCGATGTCATGCAGCGACCGCCCCGGGACCCCAAGCTCCCCATCACGAATCGCACGGCGATCCTTACATGGCTCCTCTACGGCGGCGTCCTCTTCGTGGCGGCCCTCATCCCACTCGTAGCGGGACCCGACACCGCGTATCCGAACAAGCCGAGCGCGTCGCTCACCATGACCTTCGTCGTCATGGGGTTGGGCATTGTCTTCGAGGGGATCACGAATCGGCGCGATCCGGGCAGTGGTCTCACGCCTCCGTTGCTCAAGGCGCTCGCGATCTCGATTTTCCCGGTCGTGATGATCTTCCTCGGCACCCAACTCCCCAGTTTCCGGAGCGGTCTGATGACCCAGCCGCTCAGCGGCCGCGAGTGGCTCGCCTGCATCGGGCTCGCCTTGTTGCTGCCGTTGGTCATTGAGGGCAACAAGTGGTACCGCCGGCGCCAGCTCCCCGAGCCCGGCCCGCTCAACGTCGAGAGTGCCGTGACCGGTGAGGCGCGTGGTGTCGAAGCGACCCCCGCTCCCAAGAGGGTGGCCCTATGACGAAAGAAGCCGATCCGGAGGTCCAAGACAAAAGGGGTGCCGGGTCGGACAAGACCGGCGGGCGGCCGAACAATTCCGGCAAAGCGGACGAGTCCGGCACCCCGCCCAAAATGAAGAACAAGGAGTACCTCAAGGAGTTGCGCAAGCTCCACGCCGAGCTCGTCGCTCTCCAGGAGTGGGTCAAGTCCTCCGGGGCCAAGATCTGCGTCGTCTTCGAGGGCCGCGACACGGCCGGCAAGGGAGGCACCATCAAGGCGATCACCGAGCGGGTGAGCCCCCGGGTCTTCCGCGTCGTGGCCCTGCCCGCACCGAATGAGCGAGAAAAGTCGCAGATGTTCTTTCAGCGCTACGTCCCGTACCTACCCGCGGCGCGAGAGGTCGTGATCTTCGATCGGAGCTGGTACAACCGGGCCGGCGTCGAGCGGGTCATGGGCTTCGCCACCGAGGATGAGGTGCAGAGGTTCCTCGAGGGAGTGCCGTTAGTGGAGCGCACCATGGTCGACTCGGGGATCCTTCTCTTCAAGTACTGGCTCGAGGTCAGCCCCGATGAGCAGACTCGGCGTCTCGAGAGCCGTATCGACGATCCGCGCAAGGTATGGAAGCTCTCGGACATGGACCTCAAGTCCTACAGCCGGTGGTACGAGTACGAGAGGGCCCGCGACGACATGTTCCGAGCCTCCGACACCTCATGGGCTCCCTGGTACGTCGCTCACACCGACGACAAGAAACGCGCCCGGCTGAACATCATCACGCACCTGCTCAGCCAGATCCCCTACAAGCCCTTGAAGCGCGAGGACGTCACGCTGCCCAAGCGCCAGAAGAAGGAGCCCGACGACCTGCCCCCACCGCCCACCCGGGACATCCCGACACCGTTCGGCTGAGGATCTCCGGCCCGACTCAGTGCGAGGCGCTGACCGAGGCCGCCCGGTCGATCTTTTCGGTTCAGACGTCACAGAGAACAGTTCTGTTTCGTCCAAGGGGTCAGGATCAGCTCTCGGAGTGTGGACGGTGGGCTCGGATGATGCAAGCATTCGTTGCTCGAGTATCTCGGACGCTCGGCCAAGTCCTGATCGCTTGGGAGCCAGACTCGGGTGCATTCGGCGAAGGAGAACCTCATGGCTGAGGGCGACATGGACAGCGGACGCAAGACGTCGAGCGCTCCGACGGCAGTGCTCGACGAGGCGCTCGATCGAGTTTCGGCGCTTGACTTCGAGATCCCCAATCCGTACGTCAATCACGCACCGATGGCATGCGAGGCATTGACGACGCTCGGCTTTGACTCATCGATCAGCAGCTGGGTGGAAGGCTTCGAGACGACGATGCATCGAGCGATCGAGCCCGTCACGCCGGCCTGGCGCTCCGATTTCGCCTGGCAGGACATGCTCGGCGACAACCGGCTGCTTCCGGAATGGATGGGCTACTTCGAGCAGGCTATCGACGACGAGGGTTGGCGCGACGTCGTGCGAACGTGGGTGCCCAGGCTCATGCCCGGACTGGTGTCCGCGTTGTTCCACGGGGTGATTCGCACCTCGCACGCGGTTCGGTCGCTTGATGTCACCGACACGAGCGCGAGGCGGGCGGAACTGGCGCGGGCCCTCGGGAATTGGGCGGTGTGGTTCGGGCCGGGTCAACCAACCGAAGGCGACTTCGATGCGGACGATCCTGGAACCGGCACTGTTCAGGCGGCCGCGTTGGCGGCGAGTTGCTACCTGTCACAGCCCACCATCTTCGTTCTTCATGGGGTGACCGGAGCGATGGCGGTCAACCTGCTCTCGGGATACCTGGATCCGCCCCATGCAGAATCCGCCCTGGCCCAACTCGAGGCCGAACATCGCGTGCTCCTCAACGCCATCACCCCGGCCGTTGTCAGCGACGCCAACAGCCAGTGGGATGCGCAATTCACCCAGAGAGCCGTTGACAGCTTCGATCCTCACCAGGTCAAACTGGTCGAGGCCTGCCTCCGCGGGCTCGATCTCACCGGCGACCCCAACTTCATCGCAGCGGCGCGGCTGGTCACAGGCACCCACTAGAGGGGTGCAACTGAAACCTGCGCGAGCAGGTCTCGGAGATCAGCCTCGGTAAGACAAGGATCAGCTCGCACCCTTCTTGATGCGGCCACGGAGCGCGGCGAAGCAGAGGAACATCGAGATGCTGCCGACGATGGCGATCGCCAGCAGCGCCTGGCCGATCTGCGTCCAGTGCCAGCCGGTGGAGATGTCGAGCGAACGCAGGCCTGCGAGCAGGTAGGTGACGGGGTTGAAGCCGGCGACGGTGTTGAGCCAACCCGCCAGCTCGGCCCGCGGCACGTAGGCGGTGGTGAGGAACAAGAACGGGAAGAACAGCAGGAAGGTCGAGTTCACCGCGGAGGGGTTCCCGGTCTTCAGTGCGATGGCGTAGGCGAAGCCGGCGAAGGCGAGGCTCCAGAGCGATGCGAGCACGATGAAGCCGAGCACGCCGAGCGGTCCGTCCTGGAAACGAACACCCAGGATCAGCCCAAGGATGATGATGGGGATCGTCAGTGCCGCCGCCACCGTCACGTCCGCCGCCATGTGCCCGACGAGGATGGCGGTGCGCCGGACGGGGGTCAGGAGCAGCCGGTCGAAGTACTTGTCCTGGATGTCCAGCACCAGCGCCGGGGCTCGGGAGACGCCGGTCACGCCGAGCAGAATGGCGGTTCCCATCTGGAAGGCGTCGTAGTTCAGGCCCGGGATGGACCCGGCGAGGTTCTTCAGGGTCGCGATGTTCACGATGAAGAAGAACAGCGCGATGAAGACAGGCGGGATCACCGCTGGGAGGTCCCGCGGCACGGATCGGAGGGCCCGTCGGGCGATGGAGACGAGATCCTGCACGAATCCGGCGGGCCGGGCCCGGATGGCCGAAGATGGTCCGTGGCTCCCGTCGGTGAGGGTGACGGTGGTCATGCCGGCACCTCCTCAACCTCGGTTCGATCCGTTCGCTCGATATGGGTGCCGGTCAGCTCGAGGAAGACGTCGTCGAGCGTCGGCGTGCGCAAGGTCAGGTCGCGTACGGGCATCGAGTGGTTGGACAGCGCCACAGCGACCGGACTGATCGCGGCGGACCCGTTCTCGCTCGCGATGACCAGCTCATTGCCGTGTGCCTCGACGCTGAGGACACCCTCGAGCTGTTCGAGCATGAGCTGGCAGGGAGTGGGGTCGCCCTCGACTCGGACGATGATCACGTCGGTGCCGATCGACTGCTTGAGCTCCCCCGGCGAGCCCTCGGCCACGATGCGGCCGTCGTTGATGATGCCGACTCGATCCGCCAGCTCGTCGGCTTCTTCGAGGTACTGGGTGGTCAGGAAGATGGTCATACCGAGCTCTGCCCTGAGCCGGCGGACCTCCGCCCAGACCGCGAGTCGGCTCACGGGGTCGAGCCCGGTCGTCGGCTCGTCGAGGAAAAGCACGGTCGGGTTGTGCACGAGCGCGGCCGCGAGGTCGAGCCTGCGCTTCATGCCGCCCGAGTAGGTTCCGATGCGCCGCCCGAGCGCGTCGCCGATGTCGATGAGCCGCGCCAGCTCGTCGACCCGTTGGTCGATCTCCTTGCGGTTGAGTCCGTAGAGGCGGCCCTGCAAGCGGAGCAGCTCGATGCCCGTCTGGAACGGGTCGAGTGAAGCCTCCTGCAACGCGGCGCCGATGTTCAGACGGACCTTGCCGGCCTCGCGCACGACGTCGAAGCCGGCAACCGTGGCATGCCCGCCCGTCGGGGTGAGCAACGTGGTGAGGATGTGCACGGTGGTCGACTTCCCCGCGCCGTTCGGGCCGAGGAAGCCGTAGATCTCGCCGGATCGGATGCGAAGGTCGACATGATCGACCGCGACCGACTCGCCGAAGGTCCGAACAAGGCCCTCGGTGACGATCGCATCTGGTGCGGAAGGGTCAAACGGTGCAGCAGGCGTGATCATTCGTGGACCCTACCGAGGCGATGTGACCCCTCCGGGCGGTGCTCCCGGCGCTGCTCAGACGGTCGTCGAGGCCGTGGAGGCTGTGCCCCGAAGCCGGCAGGATAATTATGGCCAGAGCACTCTTGACTGAGTACTCTAAACAGAGTATTCTGTTGAAGATGCCGAAGTGGTCCCGATCGAATCCCCTGGCCCTGGCGGTGCTGGTCACCCTCTACGAGAAGCCCATGCACCCCTACGAGGTCGCCCAGACCCTGCGTCACAGGGCGAAGCAGGAGAGTGTCCGTCTCAACTACGGCTCGCTCTACGCCGTGGTCGATTCCCTGGAGAAGAAGGGCTTGATCAAGGCGACAGGGACGGTGCGGGAGGGAAAACGCCCCGAACGCACCGTCTACGCGATCACCGATGACGGCTCGCGTGAGATGGACGACTGGCTGACCGAGCTCATCGGCGTGCCGGCGAAGGAGTACCCCGCCTTCATGGCCGGTCTCTCGTTCCTGCCGGCCCTCGATCCCGACGACGCTCTGGCCGCGCTGCACCTACGGGCCGAGCGTCTCTCCGTGAAGCTGGCCGGAATCAGAGGCGCCATGGGCACGGCCAAGAAGGCCGGCCTGCCCCGGATCTTCGAGCTCGAGGCCGAGTACGAGGAGTCGCAACTCGCTGCAGAGCTGAAGTTCGTCAATGGCCTCGTGAAGGACATGGAGGCCGGCACGCTCGAAGGCCTCGACATCTGGCGGGTTTTCCACACCGA
>JBPYFR010000205.1:0-8693 GCA_051985685.1 Acidimicrobiales bacterium | reverse complement strand
TGGAGGCGCAGCGTTCGCCGACGGCGAGCTTGTCCGGGTTCATGGCGAGGCACATCGAGCAGCCGGGCTCGCGCCACTCGAAGCCGGCCGCCGTGAAGACCTCGTCGAGCCCCTCCGCCTCCGCCTGTGCCTTCACCCGGTGGGAGCCCGGGACGGCGAGTGCCCGCAGCCCGTTGCGCACGTGTCGACCACGAAGCACCGCCGCCGCCGCACGGAAGTCTTCGATCCGGGAGTTCGTGCAGCTGCCCAGGAACACCGTATCCACCGCGATGTCCCGCATAGGTGTCCCCGCGCTGAGACCCATGTAGGCCAGCGCGCGTTCCGCCGTCTTCCGGTCGCCGGGATCGGTCATGGTGGCGGGATCCGGCACCGTTCCGTTGATGGAGGCGACCTGGGCCGGGTTGGTGCCCCAAGTGACGTGCGGGGTGATTGTCGTGGCGTCGATCACGACCTCCTTGTCGAAGGGCGCGCCCTTGTCCGTGGGGAGTGTTCTCCAGTAGGCGAGGGCGTCGTCCCATGCCCTTCCGGTCGGCGCGTGGTCCCGGCCCTCGAGGTACGCGAAGGTCGTCTCGTCGGGTGCCACCAGCCCCGCCCGGGCCCCGCCCTCGATCGACATGTTGCACAGCGTCATGCGGCCCTCCATGGAGAGGCCGCGGATGGCGGAGCCCCGGTACTCGATCACATGCCCGATCCCGCCCCCGGTGCCGATGGTCCCGATGATGGCGAGTGCGATGTCCTTGGCCGTCACCCCGGGGGCGGGTTCGCCCTCCACGGTGACCGCCATCGTCTTCGGACGCACCTGAGGCAAGGTCTGGGTGGCCAGCACGTGCTCCACCTCGCTGGTGCCGATGCCGAACGCGAGGGCGCCGAAGGCGCCGTGGGTGGATGTGTGGCTGTCCCCGCACACGATGGTCATGCCGGGCTGCGTCCACCCCTGCTCCGGTCCGATGATGTGCACGATCCCCTGGTTGACATCGCCCATCGGGTAACAGGTGATGCCGAACTCCGCCGCGTTGTCGCCGAGCACCTTCAGCTGCTGGGCGGAGACGGGATCGGCGACCGGCTTGTCGATGTCCGTTGTGGGCACGTTGTGGTCGGCCGTTGCCACCGTGAGATCGGGCCGTCGCACCGTCCGGCCTGCCAGGCGCAAGCCGTCGAACGCCTGGGGCGAGGTCACCTCGTGGACCAGGTGAAGGTCGATGAAGATGAGATCGGGTTCGTCTTCGGCGGAGTGGACGACGTGCGCGTCCCAGATCTTCTCGCTGAGGGTGCGCGGCGCCATCAGCGTTCGACCGTGACGATGTGCACCTTGAGCATGCCTCCCGGGGCCTGGTACTCGACCGTGTCACCGGCGGCATGGCCGACCAACACCTGCCCCAGCGGGGAGCTCGGCGAGATCACGTGTAGATCGCCCTGCTGCTCCTCAATGGAGCCGACGAAGAACCGCTGGGTGTCGTCATCGTCGTCGCCCTCGTAACGAAGGGTCACCGTGCTGCCTAGCGAGATGGAGCCGTCCTCCGACCCGGACTCGTCGACGATCTCGACGTGCTTGAGCATCGCCTGCAGCTTGCGGACGCGGGACTCCATCTTCCCCTGGGCGTCCTTGGCGGCGTGGTAGTCGCCGTTCTCGGACAGGTCGCCCAGCGCCCGGGCCGACTCTATCTGCTGGGCGATCTCGACCCGGCCCCGGGTCGTCAGGTCATCGAGCTCGGCCACCAGCCGGTCGTGGGTGGCCTGGGTCAGCTTGGTGGGTTCGCTCGAACTGGCGGAAACGTTGGTCACGGCGTGTCCTTCTCGGGTGGGGTGTCGGGCGTGCGAGGCAGCGCGCGGCACGTTCAAGGCTAATCGCCGCCACTCGGGGCGCCCGACGGCCTGCACCCGATATTGACGGCCGTGCGCCGGCGCGAGAGAATGTGCTGACTATGCGCCGTTCCCAGCACCTCGTAGGCATTATTCACTAGGCGCGCCTCCCTTCCGCGCGCCTTCGAAACCGTCCACTTGGTGGGCGGTTTTCCAATTCAGGGGCACGGAACTGAGGGGCACGGTCGAAGGGTCCGAGGGCACGGTCGAAGGCGCCGAGTCACCCTCGTCTCGACGATCCAAGGATGAAGAAGCACCAGACAGCAACGAAGAAGGACGAGACTCGGGGATGAGCGGAGGCGCGCAGTACGAGACAAGGCAGCACGAGACAAGTGAGACAAGAAGGACACTCGCATGAGCCCAGGTAGCCCGCACCGGGTGGCCGTCATCGGCGGCGACGGGATCGGGCCGGAGGTCTGCGCGGAAGCGCTCAAAGTCGTGGCCGCGGCGGGAGTCGACCTGGACACGACCGACTTCGACCTCGGCGCTGCCCGTTACTTGCGCGACGGGGCCGTCCTGCCCGACGAGACGCTCGACGAGCTACGCAGTTACGACGCCATCCTCCTGGGCGCGGTCGGACCCCCGGTGGGCGACACCGCCGTCCCACCGGGCACGCTAGAGCGCGGCCTCCTGCTTCGGTTGCGCTTCGAGCTCGACCTGTACGTGAACCTGCGTCCGTTCACGGGTGTTCCCGGGTCCATTGCCGAGGGCGCGGACTTCGCGGTGGTTCGGGAGAACACGGAAGGAACCTATGCGGGCGAAGGTGGCTTCCTGCGCAGGACGACTCCCCACGAAGTCGCCACCCAGGGTTCGGTCAACACGCGTCTCGGCGTCGAGCGCTGCGTCCGCTTCGCGTTCGATCTCGCCGCCCGGCGCAGCAGCCGGTTGACCCTGGTGCACAAAACCAACGTCCTCACTTTCGCCGGCGATCTCTGGCACCGCACGACTAGTGAGGTAGCGGAAGAACACGCGGATGTGGCGTGGGACTACAACCACGTCGACGCCGCCTGTATCTACCTCGTCGAGCAGCCGACTCGGTACGACGTGATCGTGACCGACAATCTCTTCGGCGACATACTCACGGATCTCGCCGGGGCAGTCTGCGGTGGCATCGGCTTTGCCGCCTCGGCCAATCTGAACCCGGCTCGCACCGGACCGTCGCTCTTCGAGCCCGTGCACGGCGCCGCGCACGACATTGCCGGCAAGGGGATCGCCAACCCGCTCGCCGCCATCCACTCCGCCGCGCTGATGCTCGACCATCTCGGCGAGGCCGATGCAGCCGACCGCATCCTCAAGGCTCTCGCCGCCCAGACCGATTCAATGTCCTCGTCCTCGTCGCAAGAGCGCTTGCCCACGCAGCGCGTGGGCGACGCCATCGCAGAAAGGCTGTAGTCCGATGCCCATCACCCCGACCGAGAAGATCTGGATGGACGGCGAGCTCGTCGACTGGGCCGACGCGACCGTGCACGTGCTCACACACACCATGCACTACGGCTCCGGCGTCTTCGAGGGCATTCGCGCCTACCCGACGACCCGTGGCGTCGCGGTGTTCCGCCTGCGCGACCACATCCGGCGACTCTTCGCTTCGGCCAAGGTCTTCATGATCGACATCCCCTACTCGTTCGAGGAGATCGTCGAAGCCAGCCGGGAGGTGGTCCGTGTCAACGGCTTGACCGAGGGTTGTTACCTGCGACCCATCGTCTTCTTGGGCTATGGCGAAATGGGGCTCAATCCGCTGCCCTGTCCGGTCAACGTGGCGATCGCAGCTTGGCCCTGGGGGACCTACCTCGGCGACGAGGGCATCGCCAACGGCGTGTCGGTGAAAGTCAGCTCGTGGCGGCGGCACGACCCCAACGCTGTGCCCACCGCGGCCAAGGGCACCGGCATGTACGCGAACTCCTCTCTGGCCAAGGTGGAAGCCCTCAAAGCCGGTTATGACGAAGCCATCCTGCTCGCGCCCAACGGCAACGTGAGCGAGTGCACGGGTGAGAACGTCTTCATCGTGCGCGACGGCATGATCATCACTCCCCCTACTTCCCACGCCGGTGCCCTCGAGGGCATCACGCAGAATTCGGTCGAGACGATCGCTCGCGACCTCGGCTACGACGTCCGCCACGAGGCGATCATCAGGACGGACTTGTACCTGGCCGAGGAGGCCTTTCTGACGGGCACGGCGGCTGAGGTGGTGCCGATCCGCGCCGTTGATGACCGGCCCGTCGGTCCCGGCCACCCAGGGAAGATCACGAAGGAGATCCAGCAGGTCTACTTCTCCGCCGTGCGCGGCGATGTCGACCAGTACAAGGAGTGGCTCGATCATGTCGACTGATACCTCCTCCGGAACCTCGTCCCGCCAGAAGGGCGTGCGGCGTACCCAAGCGCACGGTCACAGCGAGCACGCCCACGACTTCTCGGTGCCCGAGCTGCCGGAGTCCGTGGACATCTTCGACACCATCCTGCGAGACGGCAGCCAACAAGAAGGGCTTTCGCTCACGGTCGACGACAAGCTCCGAGTGGCCGAACAGCTCGACCACCTCGGGGTCAGCTACATCGAGGGCGGCTGGCCCGGAGCCAACCCCAAGGACGTCGAGTTCTTCGTACGCGCCAAGAAGGAGCTCACGCTCGGCACCGCGACGTTGGTCGCGTTCGGCTCGACCCGGCGCGCGGGAGTCAAGCCCGAGCACGATACCGTGCTGGCCAACCTCATTGACGCTGAGGCGCCCGTCGCCTGCATCGTGGCCAAGACGTGGGACCGTCACGTCGCGCAGGCCCTGCGCACCTCGCTCGACGAAGCGGTGGCCATGGTCAGCGACTCGGTGCGCTACCTGAGGGAGCACGACCTGCGGGTGTTCCTCGATGCCGAACACTTCTTCGACGGCTATCACCACAATGCCGAGTTCGCGCTGGCCGTCCTCGCGGCCGCGGAGGAGGCCGGAGCGGAGGCCCTGGTGTTGTGCGACACCAACGGCGGCAACCTCCCCGACGACGTCGGCCGCGCCGTGGCTGACGTGCGCGCCCGCACCAGTGCCCAGCTGGGCATCCATTGCCACAACGACGCCGGGTGCGCCGTTGCCAACTCGCTGGTTGCAGTTCAGGCCGGGGCGACCCAACTGCAGGGGTGCGTCAACGGCTACGGCGAGCGGGCCGGCAACACCGATCTGTCCGCGGCCATCCCCAACCTGTCGCTGAAGTGGAACGTCCGCACCATCCCGGCCGACCGTCTCGAGCGACTCACACCCGTGGCCCACCACATCGCAGAGCTGGTGAACATCGCGCCCAATCCGCAGCAGCCCTATGTGGGCAATTCTGTGTTCGCTCACAAGGGAGGCTTGCACGCGAGCGCGGTGGCGCGCAGCGCCGACCTCTACCAGCACGTGGAGCCCAACGCGGTCGGGAACGGCACCCGCGTCGTCGTCTCAGAGATGGCGGGGCGCTCCACTCTGGCCATGAAGGCGGCCGAGCTCGGGCTCGAGCTGGACGGCGAGATCCTCGGTCGTGTGCTCGACGAGCTCAAGCGCCTGGAGCACGAGGGCTACCACTTCGAGGTGGCCGACGGTTCGCTCGAGCTCCTCCTGCGCCGGGCGGCCGGCTGGACAGCCGACTTCTTCACCGTCGAGTCATTCCGCGTCATCACCGACCACGGGGACCGGGCCGAGCAGGCGACACCGACGCCGGCCAATGTGCTGTTCGGCGTCATGACCGAGGCCACGGTCAAGGTCCATGTCGGCAGCGAGCGCATCGTCGCCACCGCCGAGGGCAACGGTCCGGTCAACGCGCTCGACGGCGCGCTGCGCGGCGCGATCGGCTCACGGTTTCCGATGCTCTCCACCATCCACCTGACCGACTACCGGGTCCGCGTGCTCGACACCGGGCGCGGCACCGGCGCGGTCACCCGCGTCCTGGTCGATACGACAGACGGCCAGCGCACCTGGACGACGATCGGGGTGTCGGAGAACATCATTGAGGCCAGCTGGCAGGCCCTCTACGATTCGATCGTCTTCGGGCTTCTCCACGCGACGTAGGAGAGGCCGGACATCACAACCATCGCAAGGGGGGTCGGCCATGACCGTGTTGAGCCGCATCGCAGCAACGCTGATCAAGCTCCCTGCACCGCGGACGACCGAGGTCTCGGTCGAGCGCGACCTCGTGGCCAAGATGCCGGACGGAGCCAGCCTCCTGGCCGACCGCTGGTTCCCGACCGAGGCTCCGGCCGACGTACCGACCGTGCTCATCCGCACTCCGTACGGGCGGCGGATCATGGGCCCGTTCGGTCGGATGTACGCCGAACGGGGCTACCAGATGGTGATCCAGAGTTGCCGGGGGACATTCGGCTCCGAGGGGGAGTTTGTGCCCATGCGTCACGAGCAGGCGGACGGCCGGGCCACGCTCGAGTGGGTGGCCGCCCAGCCGTGGTTCGACGGCCGGCTGGTGATGTGGGGCGGCAGCTACCTCGGGTTGACCCAGTGGGCAGTCGCAGAGGACGCACCCGACTTCCTGAAAGCGATGGCACCCCAGATCACCGCTTCGAACTTCCGTGACGCGGTCGTCTACCCGGGCGGTTCCTTCGCGCTCGAGACCGCCCTGACCTGGATGTACCAAGTGAAGCACCAGGAACTCGGCCTCCCAACCATCCTGAGAACTCAGATGCGCGCCGGCCGCGTGCTGAAGGTCGCCGCGGACGTCCTCCCGCTGGGCAGGTGCGACAAGGCCGCCATCGGCGAGACCGCGCCCTTCTACCAGGCCTGGCTCGAGCACAGCGCGCCGGGAGACCCGTGGTGGGACCCGATCGACTTCGGACGCCGGCTCGAAGCCGTTCCGCCATCCAGCTTCGTCGGTGGCTGGTACGACATGTTCCTGCCGAGTCAAGTGGCTGACTATGAGGCGTTGCACCGCGGCGGCCGCGACGTGAGGCTCACCATCGGGCCCTGGCATCACACCAGCCCCGGCTTGCAGGGCGAGACCATTCGCGATGGCATTCGATGGTTCGACGCGCAACTGAGTGAGCGCGCTCCCTCGTCCCTGGCTCCCGTGCGCGTGTTCGACCTGGGCTCAAGGACGTGGCAAGAGTTCTCCCAGTGGCCGCCGGCAGGAGAGACGCAGCGCTGGTATCTCGGACGGTGGGGGACGCTCGCGACCGAGCCCCCGCCCGAGAGCGCGGCCGACTACTTCCACTTCAACCCGCACGACCCCACGCCCGCCGTCGGCGGCGCCTCGCTGAACCCCCGCAGCGCCGGCCGCCGAGACCAGCGGCGCCGCGAGCACCGCCACGACGTGCTCACCTACACGAGTCCCGTGCTCACGGACGACCTCTCCGTCGTCGGCCCGCTGTCGGCGACGCTGCACCTGCGCTCATCCCTCGAGCACACCGACTTCCACGTCCGGCTCTGCGATGTGTCCCCCAAAGGCAAGTCGTTCAACCTGAGCGACGGCATCGTTCGGCTCGCTCCCGGGTTGGTACAGAAGGGACGGGACGGCTCTTTCACGCTCGAGATCCCCATGTGGCCGACCGCCAACACCTTTAAGAGGGGTCATCGGGTCAGGGTGCAGGTGTCCAGCGGCGCCCACCCGCTCTTCGCTCGCAACGCCGGGACGGGTGAGCCCCTCGCGACCGGGGCCAACCTCCTCTCGGCGGATCAGGAGGTGTTCCACGACAGGGCGAGGCCCTCCTCGATCGCGTTGCCAGTGGTGAAGCTGTTCCAATAAGGGTGGGGAAGTTGGTCGGTGAAGCCGGCAGTCAAGCTGGTCCGGTAATCTGCCGGCCATGACGCAACCGACCTTCGTGCCCATCGCGGAGGCCGACCAGGTCCGACCGGCCCGGCCCCTCCATGTACCTGGCTCTTGGACAACGGTGCGGCCGGCAGAGCTCTCTGTACCTGCCGTGCGCCGGGGCCGGGGCGTGGGAACGCCCGGACCCGATTCTGGATTCGCGTTGCGGCTGGCCAAGCGGTTCGAAGACGAACTGCGCCTGGGCGAAGGTGAATCCGCCCACGACGTCTTGGTAGGCGTCGCGCTCGTCGCTGCCAAGCGTGCGGCGCTGTTCGGACGGGCTCCGTGTGTACACGACGTGCGGTTCGCACTCAACCTCTGGGGGCTCTTGGAAGACATCCCGGCCGAGCGGCGCGCCGAACGGCGCGCCGCCTTCTCGGGTCTGTCACACGACTACGCCGCGCAGCGGGCCTTAGTCGACTCCGTGCCCGAAGAGACGCTCCGCCTCTCTCCGGAAGAAGTCCGGGGCCAAGCCGCCGCATAGCCGACGCGCCGCGGGGACAGTGAGTTCCTTGCGGCTCTGCGACAATGGGTCCCGTGAGCACAGAGAGTTTCGCCTTGACCGAGGTCCAGCGCGAGTTTCGGGAGACCCTGCGCATCTTCTGCGAGGAGAGAATTGCGCCACACGCAGCGGCTGTGGACAGGAACGCGGAGTTCCCGTGGAAGTCGTTCGAGGCCTGCAAGGAGATGGAGCTGCCTGCCCTCGGTATCCCCGAAGACTACGGAGGAGCAGGTGCTGACAGCGTCACCCAGGCCCTCGCGGTCGAGGAGCTCTCCCGTGTCTGCGCCTCGACGTCGCTCACGATCATCATTTCGAGGCTGGGGATGATCCCGATCATGAACTGGGGATCTGACGATTTGAAGAAGACGTATGTGCCCCGGGTCGCGAACGGAGAAATCCAAGCCAGCTACTGCCTCTCGGAGGCGGACGCCGGGAGCGATGTCGCCGCCATGCGCACACGAGCCGTACGCGACGGCGAAGACTACGTCTTGACCGGATCCAAGTACTGGATCACAAACGCAGGCGTGTCCGACGTCTACGTCGTGTTCGCCAAGACCGATCCCGACGC
>JBPYFR010000204.1:0-3545 GCA_051985685.1 Acidimicrobiales bacterium | reverse complement strand
CCTTCGACGCGTTCCAGCTCAGCCGTCGATCCGACGTAAAACGAGCAAGCCCGAAGGCCCAACGTTTGTTGTCCGCCATGGACCCCTTGACGATGTGCCAGTCGCAAGTCCAACGTCAGCTCTGTCCCTTCGACACCCAAAAGAGCTGCGTCGGCCTCACGCACGATTTCACGAAGACCACAGATGTCCCTATAGAACTGCGATGAACGATCGAGGTCTGAGACCCTGATCAGCATCGAACGAAGCGACCACGCGCCACTACCGGTCATGTCGTCACCTTCCAAAGCCAGCCATTTGAAGGAATCGATTCCATCCTAAGACCATTGTCTCCATTCGAACGTCCGTGCTGGTCTGCACGGCAGACTTCCGGAACCAGTTGTCACGACCGCCACCATTGCAGACACCGCGTCGCAGAACCATGACGGCGATAAATGGATCACCAGCATGACGACTGAGCCTCCCGAACCCGAACCATCGGGATCCTCAGGACCGACCGCGCCGACGCGCTCGGTGCCAAGAGCGATCGCGGAACTTGACTCCGGTTCCTTCGCCTGGGTCATGGCAAGCGGCATCATTTCGGTGGGCACTGATCTCCTTGGCTACGACGTCCTCTCCCAGGTCGCGCTGGGTATCACAGTGGCGGCATTCTGCGGGCTCGTCCTTGCTCACCTCGTGCGAACGGCCCGTTACACCGCATTCGTTCGCCGAGACCTCAACGACCCCTCAAGGGCGACGGCCTACTTCACCTTCGTCGCCGGAGCTGACGTGCTCGGACTCCGCTTCCTCATGGCTGGCCACCCGGCTGTCGCCGCAGGGCTGGCGAGCGCCGCCGCGTTCGCTTGGATCGCGCTGAACTACGGCGTGCCGTGGACGATCGTGGCCCGACGGCACCGCCCAATGCTCCGCGATTTCAACGGCACCTGGCTGATGTGGGCGGTCGCCACGGAGTCACTCGCCATCGTGGCGGCCGGGCTGGTCGCACCTGCGAGCGACGAAGCACTTCGCCAGGGGTTGGCCGAAACTGCACTGTGCCTCTGGGCAGTCGGGATCGTGCTCTACCTGACCTTGATGGTCATCATTCTCTTGCGCCTGTTGGTGGTAGAGGTCACCCCCGTGGAGTTGGGCCCTGCCTACTGGATCATCATGGGGGCCACGGCCATCAGCGTCCGGGCGGCCGCCGGCATCTTGGTCCTTCCCGAGCGCATCGGCACGTTCCCAGCCGGCGAGTTCCGTCCTTTCCTGCTAGGGATGTCGATGGTGTTGTGGTCCTTCGGAACCGGGTGGATCCCGCTGCTCGTCCTCTTCGGGCTGTGGCGCCACGTGCTCCGGCGCTATCCCCTTGCGTACGAGCCGCAGCTGTGGAGCATGGTGTTCCCACTCGGTATGTACACGGTGGCCTCGTACTCGCTGGGACGTGCCGCTGACCTCGGGTTCATGGTGTCGATCGCACGGGTGTGGGTCTGGGTCGGCGTCGTCGCCTGGTGCGGCGTCCTGGCCTTGATGTCATGGGGACTCCTACGAGGAGTCGTCGCCCAGGGCCGTCGCTCGTCGCCGCCGTAGTGGCTGCGGTTCCATACTCCGTGATCCCGGCGCGCGAGCCTCAAGAGGACCGGGGCCGACGCTCTGTCATTGAGCGGGCATTTCGGCTCCGGCAGGCGTCAACCGCTCTTTCGCACCCTAGGATACGACAGCCGTGTCCCTCTTCGACTACGACACCCGTCCCGCGACCCCAGGCGTCGTCTTGGTGGACACCGCGACATCGGCCGCGGCGTACCGCATTCGCGACTTTCTCAGCCGCAACAGCTACCAATACGAATGGGTGGATGTCGGCGACACAGACAAGGTACGAGCGGTCCTCGGGACCAGTGAGGTCGATGCACACTCATTGCCAATCTGCATTCTTCCGAACGGGACGCGGCTCTCCCCTGCCACGCTCGAGCAGGTCGCCTCGGGCCTCGGAATGGTCTCCCGACCCTTGCACGCTGAGTACGACCTGACAATTGTCGGTGCCGGGCCGTCCGGACTGGCAGCCGCCGTCTACGCGGCATCAGAGGGGCTTCGAACCCTGGTCGTTGAAGCCGTTGCACCGGGGGGGCAGGCCGGCACGACCTCGATGATCGAGAACTACCTGGGCTTCCCAAACGGCATCAGTGGGAGCGAGTTGGCCACGCGCGCGGTGGCGCAAGCGCGCCGATTCGGCGCCGAGATTCTCCTCGCTCGGCCGTTGATCGGAATCTCGACCGAGGGCTCGGGCTACACAGCCCAACTATCCGACGGAACGACCATTTTCGGACAAACGTTGCTGCTCGCGAGCGGGGTCGACTGGCGTCGTCTCGAAGTGCCTGGGATCGATGAGCAGCTCGGTGCCGGCGTGTACTACGGGGCGGGGCCCAGCGAGGCCCTGGGTTGTGCCGGGGCGCACGTGGTCGTCGTCGGTGGCGGGAACTCGGCCGGGCAGGCCGTAGTGCGGTTCTCGCGTTATGCGGTTCGAGTGACCCTCTTGGTCCGAGGGAAGGACCTCGCTGCCTCGATGTCGAAGTACCTCAAAGACCGCATTGCGGCACTGCCCAACGTCGAGGTGCGGACCGGTACCGAAGTCGTTGGTCTGAACGCGGACGGTGATCTCCGTGAGGTACTCGTCGCGTCCTCCGACGGCGCGGGGGTACGAGCGTTGCGCGCCAACGCCCTGTTCATCTGCATCGGAGGCGAACCGCGTACCGACGCGGTGCGAGGAATCGGACTCACCACCGACAACGAGGGCTACGTGGCTACGGGCAGTGACCTCGTCCAATTCGGGCGATCGGAAGCTTGGATACTTCCCCGGCCACCATTACTCCTTGAAACGAGCCTTCCCGGCCTGTTCGCAGCGGGCGATGTCCGGCGAGGTTCGATCAAGCGCTGTGCGGCCGCCGTTGGTGAGGGTTCCATGTCGGTTGCACTCGTGCATCAGCGGCTGGCGGAGGTCGGAGGTGAGTGACTCACTTCTGCCCTCGGGCATGACTGAGCAGACGTCTGCCGAGTTCGGTGAGCTCAAGTCGATGGATCGCATTGAAACGGCCGCCAAAGCTCTGGAGGGAAGAGGCATTCAGGCCTTCGCCGTCGAGTCGGGTTCGGAAGCGAGAGACTTGATCGGCTCGCTGGTGCCGGAAGGCGCAGAGGTGTTCAACAACACCTCGCAGACACTCGAATCCATCGGGGTGGCGGACGACATTGAACGCTCGGGGCGTTATGTGCCCCTCCGACTGCGGCTGTTCCAGATGGACCGAGAAATGCAGGCTCGCGAGATGCGGATCCTTGCTGCGTCACCTGACTACGTCGTCGGAAGCGTGCACGCGGTCACCGAAGAAGGATCCCTACTGATTGCATCCGCCACCGGCAGTCAGTTGGGACCGATCGTGTCGGGAGCAGAGCACGTCATTCTCATTATCGGCGGTCAGAAGATCGTTGCAGACGTCGACGAGGGCATTCGTCGGATCTACGAGTACTCGCTTCCGTTCGAGGACCGGAGAGCACGAGAAGCGTATGGAGTTCGAAGCGGTGTCAAC